>NZ_JAMYVE010000005.1:0-410370 GCF_040323695.1 Mesorhizobium sp. M0030
CGCGGGAATCAGGTGACGTGAACAATCACCAGCCTGCCATGACCGCCCCCTCTCAGCGAATTTGCAGAACTCTCAGCACACTACCGGCGGGCGCCGCCGTATGCCTATTGCCAGCCCTTCATCGGGCGAGGACCCGCTGATCGCAGAGGTCTCTTGCCCCAATCAAACCCTGCCCATCAGCACCAGGATCAGCAGCACCACCAGCACAGCGCCGACTATTCCGGACGGCCCATAACCCCAGGAGCGCGAGTGTGGCCAGGCCGGGACGGCGCCGATCAGGATCAGGATCAAGACAATGATGAGGATGGTGCTGACGGTCATTAAGAGTCCCTCGCCTTGCTGGTCGGATATGAGGGGACAATGCAAAAGGCCGCCTGGTTGTTCCGGACGGCCTTTCGTCTGACTGGTCGAATGCAGCTATTCCGCGGCTTTCGGGAAGGCGATTGCCGGCTCATCGAGCGGACCCGGCTTCGGCCCCGTGGACGCATCCCTTTTCTTGTCGCGGCCGAACAGCCGGCGGAAGAAGGCATAGAAGCGGCTGTTCTTGCTGCGCGTGAAGATCATCAGCATCGACGGCGTCACCACAAGCGTCAGCAGGGTGGCGAACGACAGGCCGAAGACGATGGCCGAGGACAGCGAAATCCACCATTGCGTCGACGGTGCGTTGATCGTCGTCTCGTGATGGAAGATTTCGAGGCCGAGACCAAAGGCGATCGGCAGCACGCCGAGGATGGCCGATACCGCCGTCAGCACCACCGGGCGGGCACGTTCGCGGCAGGTCTGCAGCACCGCTTCCATCTTGTCCCAGCCCTCTTCGCGCAACCGGTCATAAGTGTCGATCAAGACGATGTTGTTGTTCACCACCACACCGGCCAGCGCGATGACGCCGATGCCCGACATGACGATGCCGAACGCTTCGCCTGTCAGCAGCAGCCCCAGGAACACACCGATCGTCGCCATGACCACGCAGGACAGCACCAGAAGCACGCTGGTGAACTTGTTGAACTGCATCAGCAGCACCAGGAAGATCAGGAAGATCGCCGCGCCGAAGGCCTTGCCGAGGAAGGCGCTGGCTTCGGCGCTGTCCTCGTTGGAGCCGGCGAGCTTCCAGCGTATGCCGTTGTCGAGCTTCATGTCGGTGACCGCCTTGGTCACCTCCGCCTGCACCGCCGCAACCTGGTTACCGGCGGCGACGTTGGCCTGGACGACCACGGTGCGGGCGCCGTCGATGCGGTTGAGGATGCCGACGGTCGGCTCCGGCTTGCGCACGACGAAGTTCGAGATCGGCACCGAGCCTTGCGCAGTCTGCACCCGGAGCTCGTCGAGCGTCGACAGCGTGCGCCGGTCTTCGGGCAGGCGCAGGCGGATATCGACGGCATCGTCGGCGCCGGCCGGCCGGTACTCGGACAGCTTCAACCCATTGGTCACCAATTGCACCACGGTGCCGACGGCGGTCGGGCTGATGCCGTACTGCGCCGCCTTGGCGCGGTCGACCTCGAGCGCCCAGTCCACGCCGGGCGGCGGCAGGCCGTCGGAAACGTCGATGACACCGGGCACCTTGGCAATGCGCGCCGCAACGGCACGGGCCTGGTCGTCGAGCCCTTTGGGATCGATGGCCGAAAGCCGGAGCTGGACCGCCTTGCCGGTGGGAGGACCGGCCTCCGGCACGCGCACCTCGACATCGACGCCGGGAATGCCGGCCATGACGGTGCGCAGCTCATCCAGGATATTGTTCGCCGATTTGCGCTCGCGCCAGTCGATGAACTCATACTGGATGACGCCGACGACGTCCTCCGGCACGTCCTGTCCGCCCCCTTGCGTCTTGCCGACGCGGGTGTAGACCGATTTGACGCCGGGCCAGCCGAGCAGCCGGTTTTCGGCGATCCTGGTCGCCGTATCCATTTCGGCCAGCGAAAGATTGCCGCGGGCATGCACATAGAGCAGGCCGTAGTCGGGCTCGACGCTGGGGAAGAACTCGACGCCGGCGCCATATTTCGAATAGGCGAAGCCGACGCCGGTGAGCAGCACGGCGGTGAGCACCAGCACGGTGATGGGGAAGCGCACCGCCTGTTTGACCAGCGCCATGTACCAGCCGTCGCGATTGTGTTCCTCGTGATGCTCCGGCGCCTTGGCGAAAAGCGCGCCCAGCGTCGGCGCGAACACCAGCGCATAAAGCATCGAGGCCGACAGCGTGACGATCAGCGTGATCGGCATGTATTTCATGAAGTCGCCGATGATGCCGGGCCAGAACAGCAGCGGCGAAAACGCCGCGATGCGGGTCATGGTCGCGGCGATGACCGGACCGGCCATGCGCTTGGCGGCCAGCGTGAAGGCTTCCGCCTTCGGCATGCCTTCGCCCATGCGCCGTTCGGCAAATTCGGTGACGATGATGGCGTCGTCGACCAGCATGCCGACCGCCAGGATAAGGCTGAACAGCACGATCATGTTGATCGTGTAGCCCATCATCGCAAGCAGCAGGATGCCGATCAGGAAGGATGACGGAATGGCAAGCCCGATCAGCAGCGAGGCGCGGCCCGACAGCGCATAGAGGATGACGATGAACACCAGGATGACGGCGATCATCACGTGGTTCTGCAGGTCGCCCAGCAGCTGGTTGACGAAGACCGACTTGTCCTGCGTGTAGGTGATGTTCATGCCTTCCGGCATGGTCTTGACATAGGCGTCGGACACTTCCCGCACCTTGGCCAGCGTGTCGATCAGGTTGGCGCCGATGCGCTTCTTGACTTCGATGGCGATGGCCGGCTTGCCGTTGAGGCGAGTGATGGTCTCGGCGTCGGCGAAGGTCGAACGCACCGTGGCGATGTCCTTCGCCTGCACGACGGCATTGGGGCCGGCGACCACCGGCAAGGACGCGACATCCTCGGGTGTCTCGATCAGCGACGGCACCTTGACCGCGTATTTGCCTTCCGACCCCTCGATGTTACCGGCTGCGACCAGGCTGTTGGAGGCGCCGACGGCGCCGATCAGCTGGTCGAGCTGCAGCCCGTAGGACGACAGCTTCATCGGGTCGATGACGACCTCGACAAGATCGTCGCGCGCGCCTTGTATGGTGCCCTCAAGAACGCCCGGGACTTCCTCGATGCGGTCGCGCAGTTCGCGCGCCGCCGCCGTAAGCACACGCTCGGGCACATCGCCGGACAGCGTGACGACCAGGACGGGAAACTCGGAAATGTTGACCTCGGTAACAACCGGTTCTTCTGCCGCTTGGGGAAGGTCAGCCTTCGCGTCCTGAACCTTCGAGCGTGTATCAGTCACCGCGGTGTCGACTTTTATAGACGGCAGAAACTCAAGGAAGACAAAGGCACCGCCCTGATAGGCGGATGATTTCATCTCCTTTAACCCCTTGAGACTCTTAAGCTTTGCCTCCAGAGGCCTAAGCAGAAGTCTTTCAGCGTCTTCGGGCGCGATGCCTTGATAGGCAACATTTATATAAACATAAGGGGTAGGAACGTCGGGTTCCGCTTCCTTCGGTGTCGACTGATAGGCGACCCAGCCCGCCAGCAGCAGGAAGACCAGCACCGCAATGGTCAGCCGGGCATTGTTGATCGCGAGTTTGACGATATCCATGGCCTGTTCTCAAGATTTCAGGAGCCGCATGGCGGCCGGTTGTCCCCGCCCGGGGCCACCCGGCGCTACTGCGTTGTCGCTTCGCCCAACAGTTTCTGGATGGTCGCCTGGTCGGCCTCGACCGGCTTGACGACGTCCCCTTCCTTGACGAGTTCCTGGCCGGCGACGATGACGCGGGCATCGGCGGGAATGCCGCCAAGCACCAGGCCCTTCGGCGAGTCATCGACCAGGTCGATCGGGAAGAACACCACCTTGTTGTCCTTGTCGACGGCGCGGATGCCGAGGTCTCCCTTGTCGCCCAGCGTCACCACGGAGCGCGGCAACATGACGGCGTCGGTCGGCTGCGCGCTGAGCGCAATCTCTGCCGTCATGCCGGCCGGCACCGAGCCGTCGGCATTGGGGACGGCGATCTCGACGCGGAAGGTGCGCGTCGCCGACGAGGCGTCGCGGCTGATGTAGCGCACGGTGCCTTCGACGGTCTGGCCGCTGACCAGCCGCACAGCAGCCTTGTCGCCGAGCTTGAGATAGCCGAGGTCGCGTTCGCTGACTTCACCGCGCGCAATCACCGGATCGAGCTTGAGGATGGTTGCCACCTCGCCGCCCTGCATGACGGAACTGCCGAGCTCCACCGGCACCCGGTCGATGACGCCGTCGAAGGGCGCCTTGACCAGATTGCGGTCGAGTTCGGCCTGCGCCGTTTCCAGCTGCGACTGCGCAGCGGTCAGGTTCGAACGCGCCGTGTCGAGCTGCAGCTTGGGCAGATTGCCGGTCTTCATGAGCCGAAGCGACGCTTCGAGTTCAGCCTGGCGCTGCACGACGAGCTGCTTGGCATTGTCGACCATCGAGATCTTTTCTTCCGCCGCAAGCATCAGCACCAGATCGCCGGTCTTGACGTGATCGCCCTGCTTGACCGGCAGCTTTTCGATGACGCCGGCGACACGCGTCGCCAGCACGGCGCGCTTGTCGGCCTCGGTCAGCCCGGAAATGCGGATGGCGCGGGCATAGGTCTTGCGCGGCGGCGTCACCACCGCGACGGTGCGCAGCGGCGCCTTCGGTTCGGCCTCGGCCGCCTTGGCTGCATCCGGCGCCTTGGCCTGATCGCCGGTCTTGGCCTGATCGCTTGTCTTGGCCTGATCGCCTGCCTTGCCAGCACCTTCGACAGCGGCGCTGCCGACGGACGAGAACGCGCCTGTTCCCATCCAGGCGGCGAAGCCGATGAGCACGACAATAGCGGCAAGCTTGTGAAACCTGATCTTCGGCATCATTGTTTTTCCACTGCGGGGTTCGGCCAAGTCGTTATCCAACAGGGTGTCCGTCGTCTAACAGCTACCGTGTCTTCCAACTCGGGCGCGTCGCCGATATGGGTGCGCGCCAGGCCGTGTTCAATTTGCCGTGAACGGCGAAGCCGCGCTTCTACATCAAAGTTGCATCGCAATACAGTCGAAAAGTTGCAGGAACATTGTGCCAGGCGATGTAGTGTGGCCAACGGGAAACGGTTTTGTCAGCGCCCCGTCAGGGGGCGGAACGACAGTCTCGGAACCATACGGATGTTGGAGGCGCTTTGTTTTCAAGGCGTTTTGAGCACTGACACCCCCCTGTGCCCGCACCAGTTTTTGACGCTCAAATGTGGGCGCGACCTGCGTAGCCACTGAGTGAATGGCAGCAGGCGTCAGTATGATTTTGTATACCGTCACACGCAACGATTGTTCCGGGACGGAAAGTCATTGGCGCTACTCCGATTTTCCGAACACTTCGCTGATCGTCTTGATCGATCCGGGCGGACTCAGGCCCGCCGGCGTTCCGCCTCCGGCTTCTTGCGGGCGGCTAGAAATTCCTTCACTCGCCGTCCCGGTGCCGGCCCGCGCACCGGTTTGAAGCCGTCATCGAGTTCGCCGGAAAGATCGAGCGTCGGCCGCTTGCCGACGGCGTCGTAATTCTCCTCCAGCCAGTCGCTCGCCGCTATGCGGCCAAGGTCGCGCAAATAGGTCAAAAAAGCCCATTCGGCGTTGACCTTGGATGACGCCGACAGATCCTTGAACGCTTCGTCGGCATCGATGCGGTGCATGCGGATGTCGCGGTATTCGCCAGGCGGCAGCCGGCCGGCGGCGATCAGCTCCTTGACGAAGGCGATCGAGCGGAATTCGTTCAGCAGCCCGGCATTGAAGGTGATCTCGTCGATGCGGTTCTGGATTTCGTTGGCGCTTTTCGGCGTGCCCTCGCGCACCACCGGATTGATCTGCACCAGCAGCACATCCTCCGTCGCCGCCGTCTTGAAGAACGGAAACAGCGCCGGATTGCCGCCATAGCCGCCATCCCAATAGGGCACGCCCTTGATCTCGACGGCGCGGAACAATTGCGGCAGGCAGGCCGAGGCCATCACCGTGTCGAGGTCGATCTCGCCGTCGGAAAAGACGCGCAGCTGGCCGGTCTCGACATTGGTCGCCGAAATGAACAGCTCCATCGACTTGCAGGCGTGAACATTTTTGAAATCGATCTCCTGCTCGACCACGTCGCGCAGCGGGTTCAAGCCCAGCGGATTGGCGACATAGGGCGAAAACACTCGGGACATGGTGTCGAAGAAGAAATAGCCGGGCGTGTTCTCGATCGACCAGTTGCCCCAGGCGACGTCCCACGGCATGCGCTGCACCGGGCTGAAGCGGCCCTTGGCCGCCACCGCGCGCCAGAAGTCGTCGAGCTTTTGCCGTGCACCCTCGACGCCGCCGCGCACAAAACCATCGGCCAGCGCCACCGCATTCATCGCGCCGGCGCTGGTGCCGGACACGGCTGAAATGTCGAGCCTGCCATCCTCCAGCAGCCGGTCGAGTACACCCCAGGAGAAAGCCCCGTGCGAGCCGCCGCCCTGCAGCGCGATGTTGATCTTCTTCGTTTCCTCCGCCTTGCCGTTTTTGGTCATGGCGTTCCTGTTCGGTTTGGTCGCTGCTGCCTCATTCCGCCCGGAAATCGGGCGGGTTCGACGGCAGCGGACTTATATTGCAGTGCAGCATATAAGGGATGACCAAGGCAAGAACACGAACACGGTCGCGTGATCACATGAAATTTCGGTCATGAAGAAAGCCCCGCTTTGAAGGGGCTGCTCCACCGAAACAGGCGGGCCTCAGGCCACGAGGTCCGGCACCGGCCCGACATAGCGCGACTGTGGACGGATCAGCCGCCCCGTCGTCTGCTGTTCGCGCGCATGCGCGATCCAGCCGGCGACACGTCCGGCGGCAAAGACATTGCTGAACGCCTGTGGCGGAAAGCCAGCCGCCTCAAGCACAAGCGCTGTGTAGAACTCGACATTGGTCTGCAGCGAGCGCTGCGGCTTGGCGATCCGCAGCACTTCGAGCGCCGTGTGCTCGACCTGTTCGGCGAAGGCCAGGCGGCGGCCGGCTTCACCCTCGCTGCCGAGCTGCCGCACGACGGCTTTCAGTACATCGGCGCGCGGATCGCGCACGCGGTAGATACGATGGCCGAAACCCATGATGCGCTCGCCATGCGCGACCTTCTCGCGCAGCCAACCGGCCGCGTCGCCATGCGCCTGGATTGCATCGAGCATCTCGATCACCGGGCCGGGCGCGCCGCCGTGCAGCGGCCCCTTGAGCGCGCCGAGCCCGGCCAGCACCGACGATGTCAGCCCGGCCAGCGTCGATGCGACGACGCGGGTGGCGAAGGTCGAGGCGTTGAGGCCGTGATCGCAGACGGTCACCAGATAGGTGTCGAGTGCCCTTGCCAGCGCCGGCGACGGGACGGATCCCTCGAGCATCCTCAGCATGTCGGCGGCATGATCGGCCTTCGCGTCAGGTGCGATCGGCTGCTCGCCACGCGCCAGGCGCAGCAGAGCCGGCGTCAGCACGGCGGGCGCCGCGATCAGCCGCAAGGCGTCCGTCGGTGTCTCGCCATCCGGCAGCAGCGCCATGCCGGCGCGCATGGCGCCATAGATCTCAATCGGTGCGAGCAGCGGCAGCGAGGGTGCAAGCCGCTCGAACAGCTCGACGCGAGCCTTGCCCAGCCTCGCTGCCAGTTCGGCATCGCCGGGAAGGCCGTCGAAGAAGCCGTCGAGCAACAGGCGAACCACTTGCGCATAGCGCCAGCGTCCCGCCAATTCCGGCAGCGAATGACCGCGGATCGTCAGGCGGCCGCCAAGGCCATCGACATCGGAGAGCACGGTCTCCGCCGCCACCACATCATCGAGCCCGTTCGGCATATCTCATCTCCTTGCAGCTTTTCTGCATGGGAGATAAGGGTTAGGCTGCGCCTCGATCAATCTTGATCAATATAATCAATGCATGGGCTAAAAATGTCCGAATGGCTGTCGCGGGATGAGGCGCTGGAACGGCTCAAGGTCCGGCCGCAGACGCTCTACGCCTATGTCAGCCGTGGCCGCATCGGCATGCGGCCGGATGAGAGCGACCCGCGCCGCAGCCAGTACCGCGCCGACGACATCGCGGCATTGGCGACCCGCCGGGCGCGGGGCCGCAGTCCCTCGGCCATCGCCGAGAGTGCGATCGCCTGGGGCGAACCCTCGATCGCAACAGCAATTTCAACCGTTCTGCACGGGCGCCTCATCTACCGAGGGCAAGACGCCGTTGCGCTTTCCAAAGCGGCGACGCTGGAGGAAACCGCTGCTGTGCTCTGGGCCTCGCCTGAACCGGTGGCTTTCAAAGCTCCGTCATCTGAAGCGCCTCATCCAGTCGGCCGCGCCTCGGCCTTTGCGCAGCTTGCCATGCTTGCAGGCCACGGGCGGCCTTCGCTAGGACGCAGCGCCGCCTCGCTGTGCACCGAGGCCGCGCGCACAGTCGGAGCGCTGGCGCAGTCGCTGGGCGCTGAAGCCGGCACAGCGCCCGTCCATAAGCGCCTGGCGCAGGGCTGGTCGGTAGATGCGACGGGAGCGGAAGCGATCCGCTGCGCCCTCGTCCTGCTCGCCGATCATGAACTCAACGCATCGACCTTCGCCGCCCGCGTCGCAGCGTCCACAGGGGCCTCGCCTGCCGCATGCCTGTTGGCCGGCCTGGCAACGCTGTCCGGCCCGCGCCACGGCGGCGCCGGCGAAGCGGTGATGCAACTGGCTGAAGATGCAGCAGCCCACGGCGCGGATGCGGCGATCCGGCGCTGGCTCGGCCATGATCGGCCCTTGCCGGCGTTCGGCCATCCGCTCTATCCCGACGGCGATCCCCGTGCCACCGCACTTCTGGCAGTCATCCCTGTCGACGAGACGCTGCAACAGCTGCAAAAAGCCGCCATGGCGGCAGCCGGTGCCCAGCCCAACATCGACTTCGCCCTGGCCGCACTAACGCGCGGCCTTGGCTTGCCGCGCGATGCACCGTTCCAGCTGTTTGCACTCGGACGCAGTGTCGGCTGGGCCGCGCATATGGTCGAACAGATCATTAGCGGCAGCATCATCAGGCCGCGTGGCCGCTATGAGGGACGCGTGACTTAAGCCGACCTGGCCGTGTTCCCGAACCGCGCACGGTACGCGACGGGCGTCGTGGCGAACTGCTGACGAAAATGATGCCGCAGCGTGCCTGCCGCGCCAAAGCCGGCGGTCTCGGCAATCCGTTCGATCGGCATGGCGGTGTCTTCCAGCAGCGTGCGCGCCCGCGAAAGCCGTTCCGACAGCAGCCAGCGCGCCGGCGTGACGCCGGTCGCGGCCGCGAACCGGCGCAGGAACGTCCGCTCGCTCATCCCGGCAAGCTCGGCCAAGATGGCGACGGGATAGTCGGCAGAAATATCGGCGCGCATCCTGTCGATCAACGGTCCAAGCCGGCTGCGCTCATGTGGCTCGGGTACGGAACTCTCGACATACTGCGCCTGGCCGCCGTCGCGATGCGGCGGCACGACCAGACGGCGCGCCACCATGTTTGCAGCCTTGGTGCCGAAGTCGCGCCGAACCAGATGCAGGCAAAGATCGATGCCCGCTGCACTGCCTGCCGATGTCAGCACATTGCCCTCATCGATGTACAAAACGTCCGGAATCACGGTGATGTCGGGGTACATCTCCGTCAGCTTCTCGCTGTAGCGCCAATGCGTGGTCGCTCTTTTGCCCGCCAGCAGGCCGGCGGCGGCAAGCACGAACACGCCCGAACAGATCGAAAGAATGCGAGAGCCGCGCTCGTGTGCCTTTCGAAGCGCCTCGATCAGCGCCGGCGGCACCGGAGCCTCCGTTCCGCGCCATCCCGGTACGATCACCGTGCCGGCCTGGCCGATCAGATCGATCCCGCCGTCGGCAACAATACGCACGCCGCCCAGCGCGCGCATTTCACCGGTATCAATACCGGCAACCGCAAAACGGTACCAATCCTCACCCATTTCCGGCCGGGGCAAGGCGAAGATCTCAACCGCCACGCCAAACTCGAACGTGCACATCCCGTCATAGGCAACGGCAACGACAAGAGGGTTGGCAGGGCGCGGATTCGCAGAGGATGGCATGATCTTGACGATATATGGCAAAGCTGCCAGCTGCAATCGCCCTGCTTCCTGTCTTATCTCTCCGTCGCATCAGCAATGGAGATACGAGGATGAGCCACGTGACAGACATTCCGGCGGCATCGCCGGATATCGCCCGCGACCATTTTCTGCGCCGGCTTTCCGTCGAGACCGACTGTTCCAACGTCGCCGCCGCACTGCGTGCCGGAGAGCCGGACTTTGTTCTCCTGCATGTGGTCGGTTCGCCGGAAGCCTATGGACGCCGCCATGTGCCGGGCGCGCTGCATCTGCCCCACCGCGAAATATCGGCCGGGCGGATGGTGCAATGGCCCGAAAGGACGCTGTTCGTCGTCTATTGCGCGGGACCGCATTGCAATGGCGCGGATCAGGCGGCCTTCAAGCTGGCCAGCCTCGGTCGTCCCGTGAAGATCATGATCGGCGGCATAACCGGTTGGCAGGACGAGGACCTTCCTTTCGTTTCAGGCAAGGAGCCCGGTGTCTTGCACGCGTGAGGCCACGCGATATGGTCGGCCTTGAAGACTGAGCAAGCATGCAGAAGGCGATGGTTAGAATTCGTCCATTCGAGCGCCAGGATGTCGGTGCGGTGCTCGCCCTCATGCGGGCGCTAGCTGTCTTCGAGGGTTATGACGACAAGCTTCGCGTCACCGAAGCGAACCTCATCGAGCACGGGCTGGGGCCATCGCCCCGGTTCGGCGTGTTGGTGGCGGAGCGAGAGGGCGTGATCGTCGGCATCGCCGTCCACTACCTCATCCCCTGGACCTACGACCTGAAGCCGGTTGTCTGGCTGAAGGAACTCTACGTCACTGAAGCGACGCGCGGCATGGGGGTCGGCCATGCGCTTGTTGAACAGCTTCGCCAACACGCTTTGAGCATTGGCGCCTCCGCCATCAAATGGACGGTGCTGAAATCCAACTCGCCGGCCAAAGCCTTCTACCGCTCGCTCGACGGCCAGCCCGACGATATCTGGGAACCGTGGCAGCTGAAAATCGACCCGTGACGGCCGCCTCGACCAACTGAGGGCGGTCGACCATGCGGCGGTCGCTTACGACATGGTGTCGAGCTTGCGCTGCATGGCGGCGATCTGTTGCTTCAGTTCCTGAAGGTCGTCGCCGCTCTTTTCCGGGACGTCCTTGCGGGCCGGCTCGGGTGCAGCCGCGGCCGCAGCATTTGTGGCGGCGGTCGGGAAGGGCGTGAACAGGCGCATCGCGTTCTGGAACATTTCCATGTTGCGGCGTGTCTGCTCTTCCAGCGCCTTGATCGGCGTGGCGATCTTCATCACATCCAGCGGCGACTTGCCGATCGCGCCCTTCATCTGCTCGCGGAACCGCTCCTGTTCCTTGGAGAAGGCCATCATCGACTGTTCGAGGAAGCTCGGCACGATCTGCTGCATCTGGTCGCCATAGAAAGCGATCAACTGGCGCAGGAACGGGATCGGCAGCATGTTCTGCCCATCCTTGTTCTCCAGTTCGAAGATGATCTGCGTCAGCACCGGATGGGTAATGTCGTCACCGGTCTTGGCGTCCTGGACGGTGAACTCCTCGCCCTTCTTGACCATCTCGGCCAGATCCTCGAGCGTGACATAGGTGCTGGTGCCGGTGTTGTAGAGCCGGCGATTGGCATATTTCTTGATAATGATAGGGTCGTCTTTCGCGGCCATCAGCATCCTCCCGGGACACCGGCGCGCCTGAGTAAGCCGCCGGTAACGATTGCGCCATTTTTAAGGATATGCGCAAAAGCTCTATAATTCCAAGCGCTTTGTGCAGTGCGGCATCATTTATTGCTGCATGGCCGGCCAATTATGCTGCGCAGCAAAGGTTGGGCGATCCCGCCGGCCGCTCACGCCCTGCTTGCGGCGCTTGGCCGGCATGCCCATTTCCGGTTTGACTTGGGGTGTGGAACGGGCAAGAAAAGTCCCAACAAGCCCCCAAGAACACGACACCTCGAAGTCTGGAGAGAAAAATGTCCGCTTCCAATTCAATCGTCGTTGCCAGCGCCGCACGCACGGCTGTCGGCTCTTTCAACGGCGCCTTCGCCGCCACCCCGGCGCATGAACTTGGCGCCGTCGTCATCAGGGAGCTTTTGGCGCGCGCCGGCGTCGAGCCGGGTGAAGTCGACGAGGTCATTCTCGGCCAGGTGCTGACCGCCGCGCAGGGCCAGAACCCCGCCCGCCAGGCGTCGATCAATGCCGGCCTGCCCAAGGAGACCACCGCCTGGGGGCTCAACCAGGTTTGCGGCTCTGGCCTGCGCGCCATCGCGCTCGGCATGCAGCAGATCGCCGCCGGCGACGCCACTGTGATCATCGCCGGCGGCCAGGAATCGATGTCGCTGTCGCCGCACGCCGAGCACCTGCGCGCCGGCGTCAAGATGGGCGACTACAAGATGATCGACACCATGATCAAGGACGGGTTGTGGGACGCCTTCAACGGCTACCACATGGGCAACACCGCCGAGAACGTCGCCCGCCAGTTCCAGATCACCCGCGACGACCAGGACCAGTTTGCGCTGGCCTCGCAAAACAAGGCCGAGGCCGCGCAGAAGGCCGGCAAGTTCAAGGACGAGATCGTTGCCTTCACGATCAAGGGCAGGAAAGGCGACACTGTCGTCGACCAGGACGAGTACATCCGCCACGGCGCCACCATCGACGCCATGTCCAAGCTGAAGCCGGCTTTCGACAAGGACGGCACCGTGACCGCCGCCAACGCGTCGGGCATCAATGACGGCGCCGCCGGCGCGCTGCTGATGAGCGAGGCTGAAGCCACAAGGCGCGGCATCACCCCGCTGGTGCGCATCGCATCCTGGGCGACGGCCGGCGTCGATCCGGCGATCATGGGCACCGGACCTATTCCCGCCTCGAAGCGGGCGCTCGAGAAGGCCGGCTGGTCGGTCAAGGACCTCGACCTTGTCGAGGCCAATGAAGCCTTCGCCGCGCAGGCCTGCGCCGTCAACAAGGGCATGGGCTGGGATACGTCGATCGTCAACGTCAATGGCGGCGCCATCGCCATCGGCCATCCGATCGGCGCGTCGGGCGCCCGCGTCTTCAACACGCTGGTTTTCGAGATGCGCCGCCGCGGCGCCAAGAAGGGCCTCGCCACGCTCTGCATCGGCGGCGGCATGGGCGTCGCTCTGTGCGTGGAAGCGCTGTGAAAGAGAAGTGAGTAGTGAATAGGGAGTAGTGAATGGGGAAGAAGGAGCAGCGCGGCGGGATATCGATCCCTACTCGCTATTCCCTACTCCCTATTCCCTTCTTCCGACCAAAGGGAGGAAGAACTTTCAATGACCAAAGTAGCGCTCGTCACCGGTGGATCGCGCGGCATCGGCGCCGCCATATCGATCGGCCTGAAGAATGCCGGTTACACCGTTGCAGCCAACTATGCCGGCAATGACGAGGCAGCGGGGAAGTTCAGCGCACAAACCGGCATCAAGGCCTACAAATGGTCGGTCGCCGACTACGACGCCTGTGCCGCCGGAATCAAACAGGTCGAGGCCGATCTCGGCCCGGTCTCGGTGCTGGTCAACAATGCCGGCATTACCCGCGACGCCATGTTCCACAAGCTGACGCGCGAGCAGTGGAAGGAAGTCATCGACACCAATCTGTCTGGGGTCTTCAACATGACGCATCCGCTGTGGGGCGGCATGCGCGACCGCAAATTCGGCCGCGTCATCACCATTTCCTCCATCAACGGCCAGAAAGGCCAGGCCGGCCAGGTCAACTATTCCGCCGCAAAGGCCGGCGACATCGGCTTCTCGAAGGCGCTGGCGCAGGAGGGCGCGCGCGCGGGCATCACAGTCAATGTCATCTGCCCCGGCTACATCGCCACCGAGATGGTCAAGGCGATCGACGAGAAGGTGCTGAATGAACGCATCATTCCGCAGATCCCGGTCGGCCGCCTCGGCGAACCGGAAGAGATCGCGCGTTGCGTCGTCTTCCTCGCCTCTGAGGACGCCGGTTTCATCACCGGCTCGACCATCACAGCCAATGGCGGCCAGTATTTCGCCTGAACGACAGCATTTCGCCCGGTAGGACGGGCCGGCTTATGGCCCGTTTTTTCATCGCCGGCCGGCGATGTTCCGGGCTGCGCGCTAGACATTGACCCGTTCCGGCACGCAAAGATTAACGATTTCCAGGCGCCCTGTGCAAAACCCGGTTCGCAAGCTGTGAATTCTCGGTGGACAAGCTGTGGATAACACAACATGTTGGGGTGAACAAACCAGGAAAATCCCGCCATCGCTGATTGATCGCCGATTCGTTCCGGCTTTGAGCGCAACGTTAACGACCAACGCCGAAAATCACCGGCAAATGGTTAAGGCCGATTAAGAAAATTCAACAATTTCATAATGTTGGCCGAGGCGTATCGGATCACGACGATGCCCCGCCGGCAAAGGTTAACGCCAATGGTCGCCTTGCAGGAATCGGGCCAGTTTCCGCGATTCAGCATATGGTGAGACTCAGCCTCGCAAAATCCACATGTAGCCGTGAACAAAAGCTGAATCTGCCGGAGTCACTGATTCGTCGCCGATTCGTTCCAGACTCGTTCCAACTGTTAATTGAGACCTCAAAGACGAACCGTGGGATTGCCGGCCGGAACATTCCGCTTTCGCTTCGCGCCTGAAATCCCTATGTGTCGCCTGTCATACGCGCCACGCGAGGCGCGCTCCCGACAACACGATGCAGAAAGCCTCATCTCCAGGCCGATGAACATCCAGCCGAAACACACCGAGCCGCTGATCCTGTCGGGCCGCGACGTGACTGCCGTGCTGGGTCCGACCAACACCGGCAAGACCCATCTCGCCATCGAGCGCATGGTGGCGCATGAGAGCGGCATTATCGGCCTGCCGCTCCGCCTTCTGGCGCGCGAGGTCTATGCCCGCGTCTGCGAAAAGGTCGGCGCCCACAAGGTGGCGCTCATCACCGGCGAGGAAAAAATCCAGCCGCCCGGCGCGAAATATTCGGTCTGCACCGTCGAAGCCATGCCGCGCGAGACCGACGTTGCCTTCGTCGCCATCGACGAGGTGCAGCTCGCCGGCGACCTCGAGCGCGGCCATATCTTCACCGACCGAATCCTGCACCTGCGCGGGCGCCAGGAAACGCTGCTGCTCGGCGCGGCCACCATGCATGGCATCCTGCAAAAGCTGCTGAGAGGCGTCTCGGTGGTGACGCGCCCTCGCCTGTCGCACCTGGCCTATGCCGGTTCGAAGAAATTGACCCGCCTGCCGCGGCGTACGGCGATCGTCGCTTTCTCCGCCGACGAGGTCTATGCCATCGCTGAGCTGATCCGCCGCCAGCAAGGAGGAGCGGCGGTCGTGCTAGGCGCGCTGTCGCCCCGCACCCGCAATGCCCAGGTGGCAATGTTCCAGGCAGGGGACGTCGACTATCTCGTCGCCACCGACGCCATCGGCATGGGGCTCAACCTTGATCTCGATCATGTCGCCTTCGCCCAGAACCGCAAATTCGACGGCTACCAGTACCGCAACCTGACGGCGGCCGAGCTCGGCCAGATCGCCGGCCGCGCCGGCCGGCATCTGCGCGACGGCACCTTCGGCGTCACCGGCCAGGTCGATCCGCTGGACGAGGAACTGGTCAAGCGCATCGAGGGGCACGAGTTCGATCCGGTGAAGGTGCTGCAATGGCGCACCGCGCATTTCGACTTCGCCAGCCTCGACGCGCTGAAGCGCTCGATCGAGGCCAACGCGCCGGTCGAAGGCCTGACGCGCGCGCTGCCGGCGGTCGATGCGCAGGCGCTCGAACATCTCTCCCGCGACGAGGACATCCGCGCGCTGGCTACCAATGCCAAGCGCGTCGCGCTGCTGTGGGAAGCCTGCGCGTTGCCGGACTACCGCAAGATCGCGCCGGCCCAGCACTCCGACCTGATCGCTTCTATCTACACCGACCTCGCCAAACACGGCCATGTCGACGAGAACTACATGGCCGAGCAGGTGCGCCGCGCCGATACGACCGAGGGGGACATCGACACGCTGTCGCACCGCATTGCGCAGATCCGCACCTGGACATTCGTGTCCAACCGGCCGGGCTGGCTGGCCGATCAGGCACACTGGCGGGAAAAGACGCGCGAAATCGAAGACAGATTGTCGGATGCGCTGCATGAGCGGTTGACGAAACGGTTTGTAAACCGCAGGACTTCCGTCCTCATGCGGCGCCTTAGAGAAAATACAATGCCTGAAGCCGAAATCAGTCCTACCGGAACCGTCCTTGTCGAAGGCCATCATGTCGGCGAGTTGCAAGGGTTCCGCTTCACCGCCGACCAGAGCGCCGGCGGCGAAGACGCCAAGGCCGTGCGTACGGCAGCGCAAAAAGCGCTGGCCGCCGAGTTCGAGGCGCGTGCCGAACGCTTCGGCGCCTGCGCCAATGGCGACCTTGCGCTCGGCTCCGACGGCACGCTGCGCTGGATCGGCGCGCCGATCGGCACGCTGGTTGCCGGCGAGGACGCGCTGAAGCCGCGCCTGGTGCTTTTGGCCGACGAGCAGTTGACCGGCCCCGCCCGAGACAAGGTCGCCGCGCGCGCCGAGCGTTTCGTCAATTTCCAGATCGAATCCTTGCTGAAGCCGCTGGTCGACTTGAAGAATGCCGAGCAGATCGCCGGCATCGGCCGTGGCATCGCCTTCCAGCTCGTCGAGCATTTCGGCCTCATCAACCGCCGCGACATCGCCGAGGAAATGAAGTCGCTCGACCAGGAGGGTCGCGCCGCCTTGCGCCGGCTCGGTGTGCGCTTCGGCGCCTACCACGTCTTCGTGCCGGCGCTGATCAAGCCGGCGCCCGCCGGACTGATTACGCTGTTGTGGGCGCTGAAGAACGACGGCAAGGACAAGCCCGGCTTTGGCGACGTGGTGCACGCGCTGGCCTCCGGCCGCACATCGGTGGTCATCGACCCGGCCTTCGACAAGAGCTTCTACAGGCTCGCCGGCTACCGCAATCTCGGGCGCCGCGCCGTGCGCATCGACATTCTGGAACGGCTGGCCGACCTGATCCGGCCTGCGACCAACTGGAAGCCCGGTCTGGGACAGCGCCCCGACGGCGCTTATGACGGCCAGTCCTTCATGGTGACGCCGCCGATGATGTCCATCCTCGGCGCCACCGCCGACGACATGGAAGAGATCCTGAAAGGTCTCGGCTATCGCGCCGAGCCGAAGCCGCCCGCAGAGGTGAAGGCGCGGCTGGAAGCGCAGGACAATGCCGCGCGCGAAGCCGCGGCGGCAAAGCTGGCGGAAGCGGCAGCGAAGGCCGAGCAGGCCCAGACGGCGGAAGCCGCTGCAGGCGAAGCTATCGCTGAAGCGCCGACCGACAGTTCGGAGCCGGATGCGGCTTCCGCCACTGAGGTTGCGGCTGAGGAGCCCGTTGCCGAAGTCGCATCGGAGGCTGTTGCAGACGCTCAGCCGGAAGCGCCTGCCGAGGGTTCGGAGCCAGCTGCGGCCGTTGAAGCTACCGCCGAGGTCCCAGCCATCGACGAAACAACTGCAGAGCCTGCAGCGCAAGAACACGCTCCGGCCGTTGCAGAGGCTGACGACACTGTCACCGAAAGCGCCGACGCTTTTACCTCCCCCTCGATGGGGGAGGTCGCGGCGCGAAGCGACGCGGGTGGGGGTGACAGCGCTGACGAAACCGATAGTGCAGACCGCGTAGCCGATGCAGGCGCAACCGCCGACGCCGGCGCTGCCCCCACCCCGGCGCTGCGCGCCGACCCTCCCCACGAGGGGGAGGGTGGAAGCGCTGAGCCTGTCCCCGAGACCGAAGCGCCAAAGCCCATCTCGCTGTGGCGGCAGGGTCGTTTCGAGCAGCGCCCGCGCCATCGTCAAGGCCGGGACAATCGCCCGCGTAACGGCCAGGCTGCCCGCGCCGATGCGCCGGCCGACGCTGCCGGCGGACAGCCGGCAACGGGCGAGCGGCCGGCCTATCAGGGCCGGCGCGACCAGCGCGACGGTGCCGCCAAGCCACGTTTCGACCGTTCGAAGTTCAAGCCCAAGCCGCAGGCCGAGGGCGAACAGCGCCGCGACGGCAAGCCGCAAGGCGAGCGTCCGCGCGAGGGCCGGCCTGACTGGAAAGGCGGCAGGCCGGAAGGCAAAGGCGGACCGCAAGGCGCCAAGCCGGCCTTCCAGGCCAAGCCACGCGAAGAACGGCCGGTGCGCTTCGATCCGGACTCGCCCTTCGCCAAGCTCGCCGCCTTGCGCGACCAGCTGAAGAAGTAAGCTCTGAGCATGATCCCGAAAAGTGGAACCGGTTTTCGGACAAGATCATGCTCCAACAAGAAATAACTCGCTGCGATGGTTGCTGAAGGTCGTCAGCGCATCGACAAGTGGCTGTTCTTTTCGCGCGCGATAAAATCGCGCTCGCTGGCGGCCAAGCTGGTTGTCGCGGGACGCGTCCGCATCAACAGCGACAAAGCAGCGCAGGCCTCCGATCTGGTCAAGCCTGGCGACGTTTTGACCATTACGCACGAGCGCCGTATTTTCATTTGGAAGGTGCTTGGCACCGGCGTGCGGCGCGGTCCGGCCGAGGAAGCGCGCACGCTCTACGAGGACATGTCCCCGCCGCCGGTCCCAAAAGGCGAGGCTGTTGCCGATGCCATTCCGGCGCTGCGCGACGCCGGCAGCGGCCGGCCGACCAAGAAAGAGCGCAGGCAAACCGACCGGCTGTTCGGCGAAGACTGAAGCCTTGGCCGTCTGCGCCATGCCGGCGGTCTGGAATTTCATTCCGGACACGCGGGCCCCGCCTGCAATGGCTGCCCTTGCAAGCGGCAGGCAAAGGCGTTACCTCACCAAAAAAGCCGCCGCATCGGCGCGAAAATCGGAAATCGATTTTTCGGAAGGCACGATGCGCAGATTCAAAGTGTTAGAGCGTACTTTGTGCGTCCAAGTGGACGCACGTCGCTCTAGCAAGAACGGGACGTCCCGGAGCCGACCAATGACCTATGTCGTGACCGACAACTGCATCAAATGCAAGTACATGGACTGCATCGAGGTCTGTCCGGTCGACTGCTTTTACGAGGGCGAGAACATGCTTGTCATACATCCCGACGAGTGCATCGACTGCGGCGTCTGCGAACCGGAATGCCCGGCCGATGCAATCAAGCCCGACACCGAGCCGGGCCTCGACAAATGGCTGCAGGTCAACACCGAATACGCCGAGAAATGGCCCAACATCACCGCCAAGAAGGAGCCTCCGGCAGATGCCAAGAGCTTCGACGGCGAGGCCGGCAAGTTCGAGAAATATTTCTCCGCCGAGCCCGGCGAAGGCGATTGAGCGCATGACCCTGGAATCGGAATCGATTTCGGAAAGGGTGATGCGCAAAGCAAAAAAGTGCGGCCTATTGGATCGTCATAACGCTGCGTAACGCGCATCATACATTAACTGCCTTGACAGGCGGCGATGTCGCTCGACCTTCGCGTTTGCAGCAAAACCTTGATTCTTCCGACTTTTTGTGCTACACCAGTTGAAACATGCCGGTGACACAACGTCGATTTATGGCGCAAGCGCCCCAAATCACTGAAAGGTGAAATCCCCAATCGGACCAGAGCGATCTGGGCCAGGCAGTCGCTATGTATGCGGTTTGCCGGTCCCGGCTTTTTCCGATGGGTTCATCTTGTTGTGCGGCTAACGATCGGTGTCCCCGGTCGCATGCGTTCGGACCGGCAGGCCGCCGGTGCCACAACAAGGAGTTCAGGGCGTAATGGCAACGATCACCCCGCAGAAGAAGTCCACCTCGGCACGCCACGGTTTCAAGACCGGCGAGTACATCGTCTATCCGGCACACGGCGTCGGCCAGATCGTCTCGATCGACGAGCAGGAAGTTGCGGGCCACAAGCTGGAACTGTTCGTCATCGACTTCCAGAAGGACAAGATGCGCCTGAAGGTTCCGGTCGCCAAGGCGACCTCCATCGGCATGCGCAAGCTGTCGGAAGAGGATTATGTCGAGCGCGCGCTGAAGGTCGTGCAGGGCCGCGCCCGCGTCAAGCGCACCATGTGGTCGCGCCGTGCGCAGGAGTATGATGCCAAGATCAATTCGGGCGACCTGATCTCGATCTCGGAAGTCGTGCGCGACCTCTACCGTGCCGACAACCAGCCGGAACAGTCCTATTCCGAGCGCCAGCTCTATGAGGCGGCACTCGACCGCATGGCGCGCGAGATCGCGGCAGTCAACCGCATGTCGGAAACCGAAGCCGTGCGCCTGATCGAGGTCAACCTTAATAAGGGCCCGAAGCGCGGCGCCAAGGCCGACAATGAGGAAGCCGAGCAGGAAGAAGCTGCCTGATCGCTTTCACCGTCGAATTCATGAAAACCCGGCCTTGTGCCGGGTTTATGTTTTTACCCTCCCCTTGTGGGGTTCCAAGGACGGGCGAGACCCGTGGCTCGCCCAGGCAGGTCGCTGCGAAGATGGGGGACGGCAACAGACCCGACCCGGACCTTCCGTCCGACCTCCCCACAAGAGGGAGGTAGAAGGCTCAGCCGCCGGCTTCCTTCTCCGCCTCCTGCTTCAGCGTCGCAATAAAACGCTTGGTCCGTTCCCGCTCCGGATTGCTGAACACCACGGTGGACGGCCCCTTCTCGACGACGACACCAGCATCGAGGAACACCACCTCCTGCGCGATCTTGGAGGCAAGGCGAAGGTCGTGCGTGGCCATCACCATGGTGGTGCCTTCGCTGGCGAGTTTTCCGAGCACGTCGACCACTTCCTGCGCCAGTTCCGGATCGAGCGCCGAGGTCGGCTCGTCGCAAAGCAGCACTTTCGGCGACGGCGCCAGGGCGCGGGCAATGGCCACACGCTGCTGCTGGCCGCCCGACAGCGTTGCCGGCCAATCATCCGCCTTGTGCGCCATGCCGACCTTCTCGAGCAGCGCCAATGCCCGCTCGCGCGCCTTTGCCGTCGGCCATTTCAGCACCGTCACCAGGCCTTCCATGACGTTCTCGATCGCGGTGCGATGCGGGAACAGCTGGAAGTTCTGGAACACCATGCCGGTCTGCAGCCGCAGGCGCTGGATGTCGCGGCTGGGGATCTTGATGCCGGGACGGAATTCCAGCGTCTCGTCGCCGATGCGCACCATGCCCGAGGTCGGGATCTCCAACAGGTTGATGCAGCGCAGCAGTGTGCTCTTGCCGCCGCCGGAGGGGCCGACGAGCGCGGTGACGCTGCCTTCGGCAATGGTGACCGTCACGCCCTTCAGCACCAGATTGTCGCCGAAGCGCTTTTCGATGTCGGTGAGGCCGATCATGAGCGCGCCTCCAGGAAGCCGCCATAGCGGTTGAGCCGCTCCTCCAGCCGCGTCTGCAAGGCCGAAAGCACCGAGCTCATCGCCAGATAAAGGATCGCCGCCTCGACATAGAGGATCAGCGGTTCATAGGTGGTGGCGACGATGCGCTGCGCCGCCTGGAACATCTCCGGCACAGTGATGGCGGCGGCCAGCGACGTATCCTTGACCAGCGAGATGAAGGTGTTGGACAGCGGCGGCACGGCGACGCGGCCGGCTTGCGGCAGGATGGTGCGCCGCATCGCCTGGCTCCAGGTCATGCCGATCGAATAGGCCGCCTCCCACTGGCCCTTCGGCACCGAGCCGATCACGGCGCGGATAATTTCCGAACTGTAGGCGCCTATGTTGAGGGTGAAGCCAATCAGCGCCGCCGGAAAAGCATCCAGCAATATGCCGACCGAAGGCAGGCCGTAAAAGATAAGGAACAGCTGCACCAGAAGCGGCGTGCCGCGAAAGATCCAGACATAGAAGCGGACCACGGCAACCAGAGGCTTGGGACCGAACAGCCGCACCAGGGCGACAACCAGGCCGACGAACAGGCCGAGTGCGAACGATAGCAATGTCAGCGGTACGGTGAAGATCAACGCCGCCCACAGCAGTGTCGGCAACGAGTCCAGCATCAGGTGTAGCCAGTGCGGCACGAACGGCTCCTCCTTCACAGACCGCCGCGGTGACGGCAGTGCGATTGTGTGCTTCTCATATCATGCGAAAAACGGCGAGCCGTCAAAGACGGCCCGCCGCTATTGGTCATTGCCGGCAAACCGCCGGGAGATGGTCTTTACTGCGAGACATCCTGGCCGAAATAGGTATCGGCGATCCTCTTGTAGGTGCCGTCGGCCTTGATGTCGGCCAGCGCCTTGTTGATCGCCGCGACCAGCTCCGGATCACCCTTGCGCACGATGACGCCGGAATAGTCGGCGTTCTCTTCCTGCGCGGCGATCTTCACATTGGCGTCCGGCTTGTGCTTCTTGAAGTCGAGGAAAGACAGGCTGTCATTGATGGTGGCGTCGGCGCGGCCGGTGAGCAGCAGCTGGATCGACTGGTCGAAGCCGTCGGTGCCGACGAGTTCGGCGCCGTTGGTCTCGGCGAGCTTGCCGAAATTCGATGTCAACGACTGTGCCGACTTCTTGCCCTTGAGGTCGGCGAAGGTCTTGATGTCGGTATTGTCGCCGCGCACGATCAGCACGGCCTTGGAGGCGATGTAAGGATCGGAGAAATCGTACTTGGCCTTGCGCGCGTCGGTGATGCCGACCTCGTTGATCACGGCGTCGTAGCGGTTGGCGTCGAGGCCGGCGATCAGCCCGTCCCATTTGCCTTCGAGGAACTCGACCTTGACGCCGAGCTTGTCGCCGATCGCCTTGGCGATCTCGACGTCGAAGCCGACCAGCGCGCCGGAAGCATCATGATAGGTGAAGGGCGCATAGGTGCCTTCGGTGCCGACCTTGAGGGTGCCGGCCTGCTTGATCTGGTCAAGATTGGCGCCGGCATAGCCTGATGTAACAGCCAGAACCTGAAGCGTTCCGGCGACGATGAGCGAATTGAGCCATTTCATTTCTATGTGATCCCGTCCTTGGCCGGTGTCCGGCGCTTGTGAGAGCCGGAAACTGACAGATACAGCGCAGCAAAATAAGGAACCAGATTTCAAAAAAACGGCGATCCAGAAATCAGATTCTCAAAGCAGCTCCGATCGGTGCCAATAGTCCCGATCTGCGGTGTCGATGCGCCCTGTCGGACCGCACAAAACAACCGCCCTCGGCGGCGGAACCAATCCCCGGTATGGCACGTTCATGGCTTGTTGTAGGGCGCCGCGTTTCCATTTCAAGAACCCTTGGCTGCGCTAGGCCCGAAGCAATTCCAGGAAAGTGGGAAAGCGGTTTCCTTCGGAATTGCGTCAAACAGAGATAACGGCCGCCAGGCCGTCCGAAAATGTCCGGGAGCAGGAGCGCGGCATGATCGAAGACACGGCAGGACGGACCATGGTCCGCACGGCAATGAAAGCCCCCTACCTCGAGCGCGATGAGGAACATGTTCTCGCCTTGCGCTGGAAGGAGGACCAGGATCAGCAGGCGCTGCATCAGATCACCGTCGCCCATATGCGGCTGGTCATCTCCATGGCTTCGAAGTTCCGACATTACGGCCTGCCGCTCGGAGATCTGGTCCAAGAGGGCCATGTCGGGCTGCTGGAAGCAGCCGCGCGTTTCGAGCCGGAGCGCGAGGTGCGCTTCTCGACCTATGCGACATGGTGGATCCGCGCTTCGATGCAGGACTATATCCTGCGCAACTGGTCGATCGTTCGCGGCGGCACCTCTTCGGCGCAAAAGGCGCTGTTCTTCAACCTGCGGCGCCTGCGCGCCCGTCTTGCCAATGGCGCCGAGCCGATCTCCAACGCCACGCTCTACCGCGAAGTCTCGGTAGCCCTAGGCGTCTCCGAGGCCGATGTCGCGAAGATGGATTCCAGGCTTTCAGCACCTGACTCTTCGCTCAACGCACCGCTCGCCGACGAAGCTGGCACCACCGAGCGGATGGACTTCCTGATTTCGGACGATCCATTGCCTGACGAGGTCGCCGGCGACACCATCGACGTCGAACGGCGCCTGATGTGGCTGAAGACGGCGCTCCGCGCGCTCAATGCCCGCGAACTCAGGATCATCGAGGAGCGCCGGCTGAGCGACGAAGGTGCGACGCTTGAGGCGCTTGGCGAGACGCTCGGCATTTCCAAGGAGCGTGTCCGGCAGATCGAGGCCCGCGCCATGGAAAAGCTCAAGCTCGCGCTGGTGAAGCAGAATCCGGAGTTCATGGCGGCCTGAGATTGCCAGGAACGGGGTACCCCGAGTTATCTCAGAAAAGTTATCTCAGAAAAAAGCACTACGAAGGCTGGGGTTTCTGACGAAGACCGGCGCTATCTGTCCGTGACGATCTTGACCTTGTCGCCGGCCGAAACCGAGGCGCCCGGCGACATCGCGTTGAGCACGCGGAACAGATCGAGCTTGCGGTCGACGCCGACCATCTGCGCCGAAAGTGTGCCCATCGTCTGCCCGGCCTGTACCGTGACGACGCGGATATGCAGCGGCTTCAGTGCCGCCTTCTCGGCGGGGCTGAGCACGCGGAACGAACCGCTGACCGAGCGTGCCACCGGATCGAGTGTCGTGCTGGCCGAGGGGGCCGCTGTCAAAAGCCGGTAGACCTGACCGCCGGCGCGGATCACCGCAATGTCGAACTGCCAGCCATCGGCGCCGGCGTGCGCGGTCGCCGCCTGGTTGCCGTCGATCGTCTCCTGGCGCACACTGGTCTCGTCGAGACCGGCCACCCAGCCGCTTCTGATGTAGTCGGTCAGCGCACGATCCTTGTCGATCGACACACCGTCGAAGCGGATCGCCATGTCGCCGGGACCGGTCGCCGTCACCGCCGCCGCCGAATTGTCGATGATGAAGCCGTCGGGCACCGTGAACGAAACGCCGAGGCCCGGATGCAGGAAGGTCTGGCCGCGCACATAGCCCTCTTCCGGCGTGTCGCCATAGAGCAGGCCGTCTATCCCGGCCAGGAAGGAATCGCGGTCGCGGGTGCCGATGCCCGGCGCGCCGAACTGGCGGGCGTGGCGCTGCGCCAGATCAATTCGCTGCGGCGTGTTGGGGTGCGTGGCCAGGAAGTCGAGGCTGGCGTCGGTGGCGCCGCTGATCGAGCGGAAATCGGTGTAGGCCGACATCGACTGCAGGAAACGCCCGGCGGCATAGGGATCGTAACCCGCCTCGCCGATCGACTTGATGCCGATGGCGTCTGCCTCCAGCTCCTGGTTGCGCGAGAACTGCGCCAGCCTCAGCTTGCCGCGGATCAATGCCTGCTTGGCGGTCGGGCTGTCGCCCAGCACATCGGAGACCACCTTGGTCGCCAGGCCTTCCTCGGCCTCGAGCTGCTGTCGCTGCAGACCGTGATTGGCGGTGACGTGGCCCATCTCATGCGCGATGACGGCGGCGAGTTCGGCCGAATCATTGGCCAGCGCCAGCAGGCCGCGGGTGACGTAGAGATAGCCACCCGGCAGCGCGAAAGCGTTGACGTTGGGCGAATTGAGGATGGTGATGCGATAGGTCTGGGTCGGATTGGCCGACACCACGGTCAGGCTGCCGACAACCTTGGCCACCATGCGCTCGAGCTTGGGATCGGAATATTCGCCGCCATAGGTGGCAAGGATGCGCGGATGCTGTGCCTTCGCCAGTTCGGCAAGCTTGCTGTTGGCGGCGACATTGTCGACCGTGATCGGCTTGTCGGAAGGCTGGAAGCCGGATTCCTGCACTTCGGGAGGCGTGAACATCTGGCAGCTGGCCAGCGCCACGGCAAGGCCGGCCAGCGCGAGGAAGCGCACCAGCGGTCTGCGTTTCAAAGTGTCAGTGCCGGTCGGCAGCACGGCGTTCCTTCAGCTCTCGGCGCATGATTTGGAACCGGGGTCCGCGCCAGCGAAAAATCGGTTTCGTTGGCAATCCTGCACACATCAAAAAACCTACAGCGTTTACGCATCCGGCCGGGTGCGGCGCTGTAGGGGCAAATCACGGCTCGTGCCGGACCAGTACTAAGCGGACCTAGCCACATCGACTGGACCATGGCAAGCAAGCGCCACATCACCTGTAGCCGGTTTGGTCGTAAATTATGTCCGCTTCCGGGCAATATCGCGTGATCCGCCCGAACTTGCGCCGATATAGCGCCGAAACGCTTCAGGGCCAGTGCCGTCGAAAAAATCGCCGGCAGGTCCCGTCGCGGCAACCCTGCCATTGTCCAGAAAAACCATCTGCTCGCCGATACGGCGAGCGTCTTCCGGCTGATGCGTGACGAACAGCACCGTCATCGCCCGCTCGGCATGAACGCCGGCCACCAGGTCGAGCATGTCGTCGCGCAGTGCTGGCCCGAGCGAAGCGAACGGCTCGTCGAGCAGCAGCACTGGCCGGTCGCGCACCAGAACGCGGGCGAGCGCCACGCGCTGCCTTTCGCCGCCGGAGAGTTCGCGCGGCAGGCGCATTTCCTTGCCGGCCAGGCCGACGCGGTCAAGCGCCTCGGCGATTGCGGCGCGATCGGCGTCGGTCAGGTTGAGCGATGGCGAGCGGCCGAGCCCGACATTCTTCTCCACCGAGAGATGAGCAAACAGATTGTTTTCCTGGAATACCATCGACACCGGCCGCGCCGAAGGCGGCTCGGCGCCGACATCGGCGGCGCCGATCAGCACACGACCGGACTCCGGCGTCTCGAAACCAGCCACCAGATTGAGCAAGGTCGATTTGCCCGAACCGCTTGCCCCCATGATGGCGGTGATCTTAGATGTATCGAATTCGACATCGAACAGGAATGGCGTTTCGCCATAGCTGAACGAGACCTTGTCCAGCCGGACAGTCGTGCCTTTCTCCACAGCGGACGTCACGATCTCTCTCCCCGTCCCAGCCAGTCTGCCGCGACCACCAATGCAAGGCAGACCGCCCCGAGCAGCAAAGCCAGCCCGGCAGCATCGGCCGTGCGATAGCTGCCCATGCGCGCCAGCAGGAGATAGGGCAAGGTCTGCACCGAATCGCTGCCGAACAGCGCGATGACGCCGAGATCGCCGAGCGACAGTGCCATGGCGAAGGCAAAGCCGGTGGCCAGCGGCCGCCGGAGCGATGGCCAGTCGACCAGAAGCAGCCGGTTCCAGCCCGCAATGCCGAGCTGCGCGCACAGCTTTTCATGGCGCTCGCTCGCCGCATCATAGGCCGGGCGCATCGCGCGGATGGCAAAGGGCATCGCCATCACCGCATTGACGGTGACGACCATGACCGGCGCGATGGCAAAGACATCGCTGACCGTGCGCAGCAGGAGAAACCAGCCGGCGCCGATGACGATGGGCGGCACGACGAGGACGAAGCCGGCGCCGGTGTCGGTGGCATGTTCGAGCAATGAACGGGCACTGGACCGGCGGCGCAGCGACAGTGCCCGCCGCGCCATGATCAGCGACAGTGCCAGCGCCACCGAAAGTAGCGCCGCCGAGAAGGCGAGACCGGCGCTGGTCAGCGTCGCCTGACGCACGGCACTCTCGCCCGCCAGCCGGCCGAGATCGGCGCCGAGGCCGGAGGCAACGGTGGCCGCCATCGGTCCGGCGACGAACAGCAAGGCGAGCACGATCAGGACGGCGTTGAACGCTGTTTCTGCTTTGCCGGCCAAGTGATAGCGGCGCGGCGCGACAGGCAAATTGGCGTCGCCGGTCACATTGGCGCCGAGCCGCGTCAGCGCCAGCATGACGGCGAAAGTCAGCGCGATCTGTAGCACCGTCAGCGTCACCGCTCGCGCCGGATCGAAGTCGAAACGCAGCGCCTGATAGATGGCGACTTCCAGCGTCGTCGCCGCCGGCCCGCCGCCGAGGATCAGGACGATGGTGAAGGAGGTGATGCAAAGCATGAAGACAAGCCCGGCGACGCCCGGCAGCGCGGCGCGCAGCACCGGCCACTCGATCAGCCGGAAGGCTGGCCTCGCCCCCATGCCGAGCTGGCTCGCCAGCCGCCATTGATCGGCCGGCACCGTTCCCAGCGCTTCGAGGAACAGCCGGGTGGCCAGCGGCAGGTTGAAGAAGACGTGGGCGACGAGGATGCCCGACAGCCCATAGATGTCGGGCCAGCTCTGGCCACCGATCGCGGCGAAATAACCGGCGCGGCCATAGAGCGCCAGTATTCCCAGCGCTCCGACAATTGCCGGCAAGGCAAGGGGCACAGTGAATAGCTGCAGGATGAAGCCGCGTCCGAAGAAGCGCGGATGCCGCGACAGCGCCCGGGCGACGAAGAGCGCCGGTACGGCGGAAAGCAGAGTCGAGAGCGCAGCCTGCCAGAGCGTGAAGCGGACAACGCGCAGGAGATAGAGGTCAAAGGCGGACGCGGCGCCGGAAAGGTCGTGCGCGCCTTCGCGGATAAGGCCGGCGAAGGCGCCACCGATCAGCAGCGCGATTGCCGCAAGCGCGACAATGCCGGCCGTGATGCGGGGGTCAGAGCGTTGCACTCTTTACCGGGCGTCGCGTTCCTTCGCGCCCCCCTCTGTCCTGCCGGACATCTCCCCCACGAGGGGGGAGATTGGCGGTTTTAGCGCTCCGCTCATTCCTGCAGCTTCGGAGATTGGCGAAAGTCAACGTAAAGGCCAATCTCCCCCCTCGTGGGGGAGATGTCCGGCAGGACAGAGGGGGGCGCCGTAGAGCACTCATCTTTTGACTATACAGCCAAATCTACTTGCTCATCACCGCCAGCCATTCATCCACCCAGGCCTTGCGATTTGCCGCGACCTCTTCCGGGCTGAACAGCAAGGTCTTCGCCGGCTTGACCAGCCTATCAAAAGCCGGATTGAGCGGCTTGTCGGTTTTCCCGGCCGGGAACATCCAGTTGGTCTCCGGAATGACATCCTGGAATTTCGGCCCGGTCATGAAGGCCAGGAACTTCGCCGCCAGCGGATTCTTCGCGCCCGTGGTGGTGATGCCGGCGACCTCGATCTGCAGATACTCGCCTTCCTCGAACGAGGCCGCCTGGTAGCGCCCGGTGTTCTCCGCCACCATGTGGTAGGCCGGCGACGTCGTATAGGAAAGCACCATCGGCGCCTCGCCCTTGGTGAACAGGCCGTAGGCCTCGCTCCAGCCCGGCGTCACCGTCAGCACTTTGCCCTTGAGTTTCGCCCAGGCTTCCGGCGCCTTGTCGCCATAGACCGACTTAACCCACAGCAGCAGGCCAAGGCCCGGCGTCGACGTCCTCGGATCCTGGATGACGATCTTGTCGGCGGCATCGCCCTCGACCAACTTCTTCAGGCTCTTCGGTGGGTTCTTCAGCTTCTCGGTGTCGTAGACGACGGCGAAATAGCCATAATCGTAGGGCACGAAAGTGTCGTCGCTCCAGCCGCCCGGCACGTTGTTTTCAGCCACCGCGCCATGTGGGACAAACAGGCCGGAAGCCTTGGCTTCCGCGGTGAGGTTGGTATCGAGGCCAAGCACGATATCGGCTTTGGTCGACGCACCTTCGAGCTTGACGCGATTGAGCAGCGCGACGCCGTCGGCCACCGAGACGAAGTCGACGCTGCAGCCACACTCGGCCTCGAATTCCTTCTTCACCTGGGGGCCTGGACCCCAGTCGGCAGTGAAACTCTCATAGGTATAGATCGTGAGTTTTTCCTGCGCGCACGCAGGGCTTGCCAGTAGCGAAACAGCAAGCCCAAGCGCTGGGACAAGACGGGACAAAAAAATGCGCATCGGCGCCTCCTTCATTCGTGTTGAAAGGAATTGAGGCGTCGGGCTGTCCGAAGCGTCTAATCCCTCCGCCGGTACAAACCGGATCAGGTTCAGCGGGTTGGCGAGACTGCCTCTCAGCCGGTCCGCGAAGATCGCGTCCGGCACCCCGTTAGAGCGTTTCGACACATAGGCCCGGCCAAGGTGCCACGCAAGTGGAAGTTTGCCCGAGCGTGATCCCGGAAAGTGGAATCCGTTTCCGGAAAAAGATCATGCTCCAACAAAGAGTGACGGTGCCGCTCGGCCTTCCGTTTCGTCGGCGGGGCTGGTAAGGGCCAGCGGATATGAGCACATTCACCATCCTGCTTGGCGGCGATCTCGTCCGCACGCCGCGGCTCGACCGCCAGGTCGCGGGCACGCGCGTCATCGCCGCCGACGCCGGCATCGATCATGCCCGCCTGCTCGGCGTGATGCCGGAGCTGTGGGTCGGCGATTTCGATTCCGTGCCGGCGGACCTGCCTGCCGATCTCGCCGCCGTGCCGCGGGAGGTGTTTCCTCCCGAAAAGGACAAGACCGATGGCGAACTGGCGATCGCGGCGGCATTGGAACGCGGCGCCACCAGCCTGGTGCTGGCCGGCGCTTTCGGCGGCAAGCGCGCCGACCACGCCTTCCTCCATCTGGCGCTCAGCCTGCGGCTGGCCGAGGCCGGCACAAAATTGCTGTTGACCAGCGGAGCGCAGGAAGGCGCCCCTCTGCTGCCTGGCAAGGCCGGCTTCGACTATGCCGACGGAACGCTGTTTTCGGTGCTCGGCTTTTCCGATCTTTCGGGCCTCACCGTGTCCGGCGCGAAGTGGCCGCTCGACCATGTCGAGGTCGTGTTCGGCTCGTCGCTGACCATCTCGAACGAGGTCAAGTCCAACACGACCGGGGGCGGCCTCGAAATCGCGCTCGGCCATGGCCGCGCGCTGCTGCTCGCCCACCCCTACCCCTTGCCTGAAAGCTGACATGGCCCCGCCCCTTCTCAACCTCGACGGCATAAGACTGACCTTTGGCGGCACGCCGCTGCTCGATGGCGCCGAACTGACGGCGTCCGCCGGTGACAAGATCGCGCTCGTCGGCCGCAACGGCTCCGGCAAGTCGACGCTCCTGAAGATTGCTGCTGGTCTGATCGAGCCGCAAGACGGCGAGGTCTTCCGCCAGCCTTCGGCAACGGTGCGCTATCTCCCGCAAATGCCCGACATGGACGGCTTTGCCAATGTGCGCGCCTATGTCGAGGCCGGGCTTGGGCCTGCCGACGATCCCTACCGCGCCACATATCTGATGGAGCATCTCGGCCTCGCCGGCACGGAGAACCCCAACGATCTCTCCGGCGGCGAGGCGCGCCGCGCAGCACTTGCCCGCGTCATGGCGCCCGAACCCGATATTCTGCTGCTTGATGAGCCGACGAACCATCTCGATTTGTCGGTCATCGAATGGCTGGAAGAAGAGCTTGTCCGGACGTCTTCGGCGCTGATCGTCATCTCGCACGACCGTCGCTTCCTCGAACGCGTCTCGCGCGCCACTGTCTGGCTCGACCGTGGCCAGACCCGCCGCCTCGACAAGGGCTTTGGCCATTTCGAGGAATGGCGCGACCTTGTGCTGGAAGAGGAAGAGCGCGAACAGCACAAGCTCGGCCGCCAGATCGTGCGCGAGGAGCATTGGCTGCGCTATGGCGTGACGGCTCGCCGCAAACGCAACATGCGCCGCCTGGGCGAACTGCAGACCATGCGCCAGCGTTTTCGCGGCCATCGCGGCGCCGAGGGCTCGGCGACCATGGTGGCCAGCGACGCCGCCGAATCCGGCAAGCTGGTGATCGAGGCCAAGAACATCGAGAAGAGTTTTGGCGACCTGACCGTGGTCAAGGGCTTCTCGACCCGCATCCAGCGCGGCGATCGCGTCGGCCTTGTCGGGCCGAACGGCGCCGGCAAGACGACGCTGTTGAAGATGCTCACCGGCGAGATGAAGCCCGATGCCGGCTCGGTGCGGCTCGGCACCAATCTGGAAATCGCCACGCTCGACCAGAAGCGCGAGGCGGTCGATCCGGCCGAGACCCTGGCGCAGTATCTCACGGACGGGCGCGGCGAAAACCTCGTCATCAATGGCGAGCAGCGCCATGTCGTGTCCTACATGAAGGATTTCCTGTTCAAGCCGGAACAGGCGCGCACCCCGGTGCGCGAGCTGTCCGGCGGCGAACGGGCGCGGCTGCTCCTGGCGCGTGTTCTGGCGCGGCCGGCCAACCTTCTGGTGCTCGACGAGCCGACCAACGATCTCGACATGGAGACGCTGGAACTGTTGCAGGAACTTGTCGCCGGCTTTGCCGGCACGGTCATCCTGGTCAGCCACGACCGCGACTTCCTCGACCGCACCGTCACCAGCATCATCGCCCCGGACGGAGGCGGCCGCTGGATCGAATATGCCGGTGGCTATTCCGACATGCTGGCGCAGCGCGGCGGCACCCGGCTCGACGACCGCAAGGCGCGCGCCAAGGCCGAAGCCAGCGATGCGCCGGCGCCGGGCAAGAGCGAGCCGGCAGCGCCAAAAGGGCCGTCGAAGAAACTGTCGTTCAAGCAGAAATTCGCCCTGGAATCGCTGCCCAAGAAGATCGAGGCGGTAATGGCCTCGATCTCGCGTTTGGAAAACAACATCGCCGATCCCGCCTATTACGAGCGCGACCCGGCCTCGTTCCAAAAGACCATCGCCGCCCTCGACAAGGAACGCGCCACGCTGGCCGCACTCGAGGAAGAGTGGCTGGAACTGGAAATGCTGCGTGAGGAGATGGAGGGGTAGCATTGCCTGCGGTCTTTTATGCGCGTATATTGTGCGCATGAAAGGAGGCATCTCCGTGCTTCAATCGACGCCAAAAACTCAGCGGACCCCTGTCAACACGTCCATTGACTCTCAGTTGATCAAGGACGCCAAAGCGTTGGGCATCAACATCTCCCGCGCTGCCGAAGCAGGGATCGCGAAAGCGATTGCGGCGGAGAAAACGCGTCGATGGCAAGAAGAAAACAGGGAAGCCATCGAAAGCTCCAACGAATATGTCCGAAAGAACGGACTGCCATTGGCTAAACACCGGCCGTTCTGATGGCGCGTTACGATTTCTATCGGAGTACCGAGAGCGACGGTTATCTTCTCGACGTGCAGTCAGATATGCTTGAAGGGCTGAGCACGAGGGTGGTCGTTCCTTTGATGCCGCCCGAGATTGCCCCGCTTCCTGGCCGCCGCCTGAACCCGACCTTCGCTATAAACGGCAAAGATCTTGTGATGGTCACACAGTTTGTGTCGGCCTTCAGCGCGTCCGAATTGCGGATGCCAGAGGGAAACCTTTCTAGACATCACGACGACATCGTCGCCGCCCTCGACATGCTGTTCCAGGGCTTCTGAGCGAAGGCAGCCGCTACTGCCGCCCGTCAACCTGCCGTCTTGGCCTGCCAGGCCTTCAGCGCCTCGTCGAACACCTTCTCGCCCGGAATGCCCTTTTCCATGGTCAGCAGCGCCCGGCGTCCGGTCTTGTAGACCACCGGCACGTCGATCCAGTCCTGGCCTCGAAGCAAGGTCATATTGGCGTCCTCGTCGGCCTTGGTGTCGTTGAGCGCCACCAGGAAGAAGCCGTCGGCGATCTTGGCCGGAATGCCGATCAGCGGGCTGCCGGCATCCTGTTCCGAACTCTTCATGGCGACGCGCAGGATGTTGTCGACGCCACCGCCGTCAAAGCCCTCGGGCGTCAGGAAGATCATCTCGATGATGTGGCTGGCCGGCAGCGTCTGGTCGGTATTGCGGCGGATGGTCATGCGCAGCTGGATGTCCTTGCCGGGAATGGTCGCCTCGGCGCGGATCGCCGGCTCGGGCGGCAGGTCGCCGCCGGGCGATTCCTGCACCAGCGACCAGACGATGCTGCCGGGTTCGGCCGAACCTTGCGCGGTCGAGGTGCGTTCCTCGTAGAAGATCGCCTTCTGGCCGACCGCAACGGTCGGCGCGGGAGCGGCGGCCGCCGGCGCAGCGGGCGGCGTGGCGGCGGCATCAGCCGGTGCTGCCCCATTGGCCGGCGGTGCGACGCCATCGGCGGGCGGCGTTGCCGGTGGCGTGGCGGAAGCGTCGGGCGCCGGCGTGGCGGGCGCGCCCGTGGCTGCGGCGTCGCCGGCCGGCGGGGTCGCAGGCACTGGCGCCGGCGCAGACGCTGGCGCCGGCGCAGGCGCTGGAGCCGGGGGTGGCGGTGTGGTCAGCGCGGCGACGGACTCGCCCTCGCCGATGCCGCTTTGACCGGCCGCGGGACCGGGGTCGGTTTCACCGCCTTCGGGCGACAGGCGCTGGGTGAACTTCGTTCCCTCGCCGGCAGCAGCCGGTGCGGGTGCATCGGCCGCGGGCTTGGCCGGCGCCGGCTTTACCAGCGGTTCGGTCGAGACCGTCTTGGTGTCGCCTCCGAGGCCCAGCATCGAGCCAAAGGCATCCTTGTTCAGCCAGATGCCATAGCCGCCGCCGGCGACCACCAGAAGCGCGACGACAGCCGCGATCAACCCGCCATAGCTGCGCCTGCGCTCGGCTGGGCGCAGGCGCTGGAACGTGTCCGCCGCCGGCTGCTCGTCATTGGCGAACACATCGGCGCTGTCGTCGTCGGCGTCCAGCTCCACGGCTTGCTTGTCGATGGTTTCTGCACGCGCCGCAGGCGACGGCGGTGTCGGCGCGGGCCTCTGCCAGCTCGGCTCTGTCCTGGCGGTCGGCGCCGGCTGCACGGGTTTCGCCGGCTGCCAGGCCGGCGCAGGCGTGGCGGAAGGCTTTACATGACTGGACTGGTTCTTGTTGCGGTCGATGGAGGAGAAGATGTGCTCCAGCTCCGCCAGCGGATCGGATGCCGGCACCGCCCTGGCATAGTCGCGCTCGACGCTCGAGATGGCATCTTCCAGGGATCGCTTCTGCGTGCTTATGGCTTCGGCGGCCAGCGGCGGCGAATACTCCGCAAGCTTCTTCGCCAGCATGGTACGAACGCTTTCATAGATCCGCGTACGCTTTTCGGGCGTTTCGTCGCCGTGCTTGTCGAGCGCCTTTTTCAGAATAGCAACGAAATCTGCCATGCTTCAGTCGACCTGTATTTTGTTTCCGCGCCGGCCCCCGCAAATCGGCCGCGATGCCCGGAAAGGCTTCAGAAAACTAGTCTTGAAACGGATCGGTCACAAGTATCGTGTCGTCCCGTTCCGGGCTGGTGGAAAGGAGCGCGACGGGTGCCCCGATCAGCTCCTCGATGTAACGGACATATTTGACGGCCTGCGCCGGAAGGTCGTTCCAGCTGCGCGCGCCGGCTGTGGTGCCTTTCCAGCCTTCGAGCGTCTCGTAGACCGGCTCGACACGCGCCTGCGCGCCCTGGCTGGCCGGCAGATAGTCGATCGTTTCGCCGTCGAGACGGTAGCCGGTGCAGACCTTGATCTCATCCAGCCCGTCGAGCACGTCGAGTTTGGTCAGGGCGATGCCCTTGATACCGTTGACGGCGACGGCCTGGCGCACCAGCACGGCGTCGAACCAGCCGCAACGGCGTTTGCGCCCGGTGACGACGCCGAATTCGTGGCCACGCGTACCGAGAAATTCGCCGATCTCGTTCTTCTGCTCGGTCGGGAACGGGCCTTCGCCGACACGCGTCGTATAGGCCTTGGTGATGCCCAGGACATAGCCGATGGCGCCGGGGCCCACCCCCGAGCCGGCGGCTGCCTGGCCGGCAACGGTGTTGGACGAGGTGACGAACGGATAGGTGCCGTGGTCGATGTCGAGCAGCGTGCCTTGCGCGCCCTCGAACAGGATGCGTTCGCCGGCGCGGCGCTTGTCGTCGAGGATTTTCCAGACGCGGTCCATATAGGGCAGGATCTCATCGGCCACCGAGGTCAGCTCGGTCATGATCGCCTCATGCGTGACTTCGCCATGGCCAAGCCCGCGACGCAGCGCATTGTGATGCGTCAGCAGCCTGTCGACCTTGAGGGGCAGCGTTTCCAAATCCGCCAGATCCATCACCCGAACCGCGCGCCGGCCCACCTTGTCTTCATAGGCTGGGCCGATGCCACGACGCGTCGTGCCAATTTTCGTCCCGGAATTGGAGGCGGCGTCCTCGCGGAATCCGTCCAGCTCCCGGTGCAGCGACAGGATAAGCGCGGTGTTTTCGGCTATTTTCAGGCGGTCCGGCGTGACCTCGACGCCTTGCGCCTTGAGTTTTGCCACTTCGGCGACAAAGGCGTGCGGGTCGAAGACGACGCCATTGCCGATGATCGACAGCTTGCCTTGCCGCACCACGCCCGACGGCAGCAGCGACAGTTTGTAGACCTTGCCGTCGACGACCAGCGTATGGCCGGCATTGTGGCCGCCCTGGAAGCGCACGACCACGTCGGCGCGCTCCGACAACCAGTCGACGATCTTGCCCTTGCCTTCGTCGCCCCATTGCGAGCCGACGACCACCACATTGGCCATGTTTCTTTTCCCTTGAGATGCCGCCCTGGCGGCCTGGATATGGTTCGAAACGACAGGCCTCTATAGCGTCAAGACCTCGCAAGCGCGACCTTTCTTTGCCGCCGAAAATGCCCTGAGGCACAACAATTTTCGGCTTTGACATCATTTACTTGCGTCGGCGGGGGCAATAGGCCGGCAAACACAACTCCCCAAGCGGCCGGAATCCCGCAATGCATCGACGCGCCTACCTGTTCCTGCTGCTGACCACCTTGTTGTGGGGCGGCAATTCCGTCGCCGGCAAGCTGGCGGTCGATCACGTCTCGCCGATGACGTTGGTCTTCCTGCGCTGGGTGCTGGCCGTCGCGATCCTGCTGCCGATCGGCTGGCGCACGATCAGGGAGGACTGGCCGGTGGTGCGCAAACACTGGTTCGTCCTGGCTGCACTTGGCGCCAGCGGCTTCACTCTGTTCAACACCATTTTTTACACCGCGCTCAACTACACGACGGCGATCAATGTCTCGATCGAACAGGCGGCGATGCCGGTCTTGATCATCATTGCCAATTTCTTCTTCTTCCGCCTGCGCGTGAGCTGGGCTCAGATTGCGGGCGTGGTGCTGACCATCTTCGGCGTCATCTTGACTGCCTGCCACGGCGATCCGCGCCGGCTGCTCACATTGGAACTCAATTTCGGCGACGCCATCATGCTGGTCGCGGTCGTCCTCTACAGCGGTTATTCGGTCGGGCTGCGGCTGAAGCCGGTGATGCGCTGGCAGAGCCTGATGTTGTCCCTGGCGATCGCTGCCCTCATCACCTCGCTGCCGTTCTTCCTGTGGGAGGTCGCCGCCGGCAAGGTTATCGTCCCCGATATCAGCGGCTGGGTGGTCATCGTCTATACCGCGATCGGCGCTTCGGTCATTTCGCAGATCACTTACATCAGGGGCAACGAACTGATCGGCGCCAACCGTGCCGGGCTGTTCATCAATCTGGTGCCGATCTTCGGCACGCTGCTGTCAGTGCTGATCGTCGGCGAGACATTCCAGCTCTACCAGGCGCTGGCGCTTGCCCTGGTGCTGGGCGGCATTTCGCTCGCCGAATACAGCGGGCGCAAGATGTCGGCACCGAACCGCTGCGGATAACATTTGGCCGCTGCCGCGCTGCGCCGCCGTCGCGATAACTGCTGCCGCGCGCCGACCTGGAACATTTTACCTCTGGCGGAGTTTGCTTGCGTGGGAGGCAACAAGATGAGCCATAACCCTCGCAGCACAGCAAGCATTGCCGGTCACCCCATTCATCCAATGCTGATTCCGTTTCCGATCGCCTTCTTTGTCGGTACCTTCGTTTGCGATCTGATTTTCTGGCAGACAGCCGATCCCAGGTGTGTCACCGGATCGCTTTGGCTTCTCGGCGCCGGCCTGATCATGGGCGCCTTGGCCGCTCTTACCGGCCTGACGGATGTTCTCGGCGATGTTCAGATCCGCAATCTCACGACGGCATGGCTCCATGCCGGCGGCAACGTGCTCGTCGTGCTGATCGAGCTTTATAACTGGTACTCTCGTTATGTCGGTGGAGCGGCGGCTGTGATCCCGACCGGCTTTATCTTATCGCTGATCGTGGTTCTGATCCTGCTGTTTACAGGGTGGAAGGGCTGGGAACTGGTCTATCGGCATCGCGTGGGCGTCTCCGACGGCTCAGACGAATTGACCTGAACCGGCCTCTGCGACGGCCGCCCAATGATGGGGGGAGGACCGCCGCATCCGCCACGCCGTCAACTACATTGCGTTGACGTCGAACTGCAGCCGCTTGGCCGAGTCGATGGACTTGTGCGCCTTGACCTGTTCCAGCACTTTCTCCGGGAACGGCGCGTCGAGATAGAGCAGCGCGATCGCGTCGCCGCCCGGCCGGTTGCGGCCGAGCTGGAAGTTGGCGATGTTGACGCCGTTCTCGCCGCACACCGTGCCGAGCAGGCCGATAATGCCGGGCGCATCGGCATTGGTTGTGTAGAGCATGTGCTGGCCGACCTCGGCGTCGAGATTGATGCCCTTGATCTGGATGAAGCGCGGCTTGCCGTCGGAGAAGCAGGTGCCGGCGATCGAGCGCGTCATGTGCTCGGTCTTCACCGTCAGCTTGATGTAGCCGTCGAACACGCCCGACTTGTCGCGCTTGACCTCGGCGACGATGATGCCGCGCTCCTTCACCATGATCGGCGCCGACACCATATTGACGTCGGCGACCTGCGGCCGGATCAGTCCGGCAAGCGTGGCACTGATCAAGGCACGCGTGTTCATCGTCGCGGTCGAGCCGTCGAACAGGATCTCGACCTCGTTGATCGGGTCCTCGGTGACCTGGCCGACAAAGGCGCCGAGCACTTCGGCGAGCTTGACGAACGGCTTTAGCCGCGGTGCTTCCTCGGCCGTGATCGAGGGCATGTTGATGGCATTCGAAACCGCGCCCTTGATCAGATAGTCGGCCATCTGCTCGGCCACCTGGAGCGCGACATTTTCCTGCGCTTCCGCTGTCGAGGCGCCGAGATGCGGCGTTGCCACCACATTCTCCATGCCGAACAGCGCGTTGTTTTCCGCCGGTTCGACCTCGAACACATCGACGCCGGCGCCCGCCACCTTGCCGCTCTTCAGCGCCGCGACCAGGTCGGCTTCGACGATGAGCCCGCCACGCGCGCAATTGATGATGCGCACGCCGTTCTTCATCTTGGCGATCGCCGCCGCGTCGATGATGTTGCGCGTCTTGTCGGTCAGCGGCGTGTGCAGCGTGATGAAATCGGCGCGGGCGAAAAGCTCGTCCAGCTCGACCTTGTCGACGCCGAGTTCCTCGGCGCGCTTGTCCGACAGGAACGGGTCGAAGGCAACGACATGCATCTTCAGGCCGACGCCGCGCGTGGCGACGATCGAGCCGATATTGCCGCAGCCGATGACACCCAGCGTCTTGCCGGTGATCTCGACGCCCATGAAACGGTTCTTTTCCCATTTGCCGGCATGGGTCGAGGCATTGGCCTCCGGGATCTGCCGTGCGAGTGCAAAGATCATCGCCACCGCATGTTCGGCCGTGGTGATCGAATTGCCGAAAGGCGTGTTCATCACGATGATGCCCTTGCGGCTCGCCGCGGGGATGTCGACATTGTCGACACCGATGCCGGCGCGGCCGACGACCTTGAGTCTTGTCGCTGCGTTGATCAGTTTTTCCGTGACCTTGGTCGCCGAGCGGATGGCAAGACCATCATACTGGTCGATGACTTCGAGCAGCTTTTCCTTGTCCTTGCCGAGATCGGGCAAATAGTCGACCTCGATGCCGCGGTCCTTGAATATCTGGACGGCGGTGGTGGAGAGTTTGTCAGAGACGAGAACGCGGGGCGCCATGGCGGCCTCCTTGAACTGGATTGTCGGGAAATGGCGGCCCGCAGGCCGCCACGAATTCTCAGGCTGCTGCCTTCACCGAAGCCTTCTGCGTGGCGAAGGCCCAGTCGAGCCAGGGCAGCAGCGCCTCGAGATCGGAGGTCTCGACGGTGGCGCCGCACCAGATGCGCAGACCGGAAGGTGCGTCACGATAGGAGCCGATGTCGTAGGCGACGCCTTCCTTGTCGAGCACAGAGACGATCGCCTTGGCGAAGGCCGCCTGCCCGTCGGCGTCGAGCGCCGCGACATCGGCGTCGGTGAAGGACAGACATACGGACGTGTTGGACCGTGTCGCCGCATCGACCGCGAGATGGCCGAGCCAGGACGACTTGTCGACAAAGCCATCGAGCACGGCGGCATTGGCATCGGCTCTGGCAATCAACGCATCGAGACCGCCGATCGACTTCGCCCAATGAAGCGCATCGAGATAGTCCTCGACGCACAGCATCGACGGCGTGTTGATGGTCTCGCCCTTGAAGACGCCTTCGATCAGCTTGCCGCCCGAGGTCAGGCGGAAGATTTTCGGCAGCGGCCACGCCGGCTTGTAGGTTTCCAGTCGCTCGACGGCGCGAGGCGACAGGATCAGCATGCCGTGTGCGCCCTCGCCGCCCAGCACTTTCTGCCAGGAGAAGGTGACGACATCGAGCTTCTGGAAATCGAGCCTCTGCGCGAATGCGGCCGAGGTCGCGTCGCAGATGGTCAGGCCTTTGCGGTCGGCTGGAATGAAATCGCCATTCGGCACGCGCACGCCTGAGGTCGTGCCGTTCCAGGTGAAGACCACATCGCGGTCGAAATCGATCTTGGTGAGATCCGGCAGTTCGCCATAGCCTGCCTCGACCTTTCTGATATCGGCGAGCTTCAGCTGCTTGACGACATCGGTCACCCAGCCCGAGCCAAAGCTTTCCCATGCCACCATGTCGACACCGCGTTCACCGAGCAGCGACCACAGCGCCATCTCGACAGCACCCGTGTCCGACGCCGGCACGATGCCGATACGGTAATCGGCCGGAACCTGGAGAATCTCGCGCGTCAACTCGATGGCCTGTTCGAGCTTGGTCTTGCCGATCTTGGCGCGGTGCGAACGGCCGAGCGCAGCATTCTTCAGCGCCTCGACCGACCAGCCGGGGCGTTTTGCGCAGGGACCTGAGGAGAAATTGGGGTTTGCCGGACGGAGTCCGGGCTTCGTATGCGTCGTCATCGTGGTCTATCCTTCCAGATAGTGGCCCCTCGTTGGGGAGGGGTGGCCCACGGACGGCGATATGCGTTCAGCCCTCAGGCGTCAAGAGGAAAGTTTTTGTCGCTGACAAGATAGAAGCAGTCCGGGATCAGGATTTCGTGAGCCCAAACGCAAACGGCGGATCGAAGAGATCCGCCGTCGGGTTTCGTATCTGCAGCCAGCCTACCAGAGGTCGTAGCGCAGCCCGAGCTTGACCGTCTGATAATTGATGCCCTTGTGGATGTTGAAGGCGCCGCTGTCATAAGCGACGTATTTGGCGCCCGGCACCGAGAAATATTCGTAGCCAAGGTCAACCGACACGTTCTTGGCCACCTGATAGGAAAGACCGCCCCCTATCGAATAAGCAAGGTTGAATTTGCCCTCTTTATCCGTTGCACCCTCGTAGCCGGCCGGATCATCACAAGAGAACCCGCCCGTGCCGGACGAATTGGGGGCCACTTCCACGCAATCCTTCGCCCCAATGCTCCTGTAATATTTATTGTATGCGACACCGACCCCTCCGCCAAGATATGGAGTGATTCCAACATAGGTGCCGAGATCGACATAGCCATTGGCCATGATGCTGTAGCCTTTGTTGGAAGCATTGTCGGAAAGATCGCATGCCTGCGTAGCCGCGACGGAATTGATGGTGCCAAAACCGTCGTCCACAAGCGTATGGCCGTCGCAAGTGGCTGCCAACTTGGCGTGTTCCCCGAATTTGTCGGTCGGAAGAATCCCGCCGTTCAGCTCGACCCGAAGATAGTCGTTGACATGATACCCCATACCGAAACTGCCCGTGAAAAGGCTGCTCTCATCGGTAAAGCTGTTAAGCGGGCCGGTTGTCGCTTCCTCATGCTCGAAGGGATGGCTGAACGCGTAGCCGACATCCCCCCGCAGATACCAGCCCGAGCCGACCTCGACCGGTTGATAGTCCGGCGCCTGATCGACATAGATCGGCGGGTCGTAGTCCGCGGCTTGCGCCGGCGTCAGCAGCGCTAGCGCGAGTGCGGCAAGTGCCGGCGCTGTCAGCAATTTGAAATTCATGGGTCCCCGGCTCCTGAAATTGGCGCCCGTCCTTAATCGCGGGCGCCGTTTCAGCAAGCATTGTTAACCATAGTGGTTAAGTCAGGGTTAAGGATAACGGAGCGTTACCGAATTGATTTCGCCGGGCTTTTTCCTGGCGGTCAACGCCGTCTGGAAGGTCTCTTTGAGACCACAAACGAAACCGCCCGGCAAAAGCCGGGCGGTTCGCGAACTGGAAGTTTCGAAGCGTTTACTTGGTGTAGATCGGCTCGGGCTCGGGCTGGTAAGGCTCCGGCGGCGGGGCGCAGTCCGACCGGCCGAACTGGTAGCGCAGGCCGCCGCGCACTTCGTGCACATTGATGCCGCGATCGAAGCCCGGACCAGCGCCGGTGGTGCCGCCCAGTCCAGAAGCGTATTCGAACATGCGGCCGCCATTGATGTGGCTGTAGCGATAGCCGACATCGAGCTTGACGCGGTCGGTCAGGCAGTAGGAGGCGCCGGCCATGAGGGCGTAGGCGAAACGCCAGCCTTTGCCGCCGCGGTGCTCGAACGAACCGTCCCTGTCGGTGTTGTGCAGCGTATCCCACTTCAGCCATGCACCGCCGATGCCGGCGCCGACATAGGGCGTCACGCCGTGCCAAGTACCGATATCGACATAGGCATTGGCGAGGAGCAACAATGCCGAATAGGAGGAAGTGTCGACGGAAGTACAAGGAAGCAGATCGCCGCAGGTTCCGCTGGTCGAGCCGCGGAATTTGGACTTGCTCATCCAGTCGAGTGTGAGATCGGTACGGAAATGCTGGTTGATCTGGTAACCGACACCGGCGCCGGCCGAAAATGCGCTTTTGAGCTTGCCGGTGTCGAAGTCGTTCGTGCCGGGTCCGTAGGTAATATAGTCACCACCGCGGAACTTCGACCAGTGATAGTCGATATCGCCGCGGATGTACCAGCCGCCGAAATCGGCCGGCTGCTCGTAGGCGATCGGCGCCGGCGCCTCTTCGACCACTGGCGGCTCCGCCAGATCGGCGGCGAATACTGGCCCGGCCACGCCTGCGAACAGCGCGGCAAGGAAAGCCATTTTTGCTGCATTGAACATGTTTGTCACCCCTGAGAACCCGTCGGAACTTTGAATCCGCTCGAATGTGTTTGACCTCAGTTGTGGATAATGAATTGCAAAAGTTAAAAGGCGTTTAACCCTGTCGATTAACCACGAATTCTCGACATTTTAGCAAACGGCCTCCGCCGGCATGACGCTGGGACCAACCCTGGCCGAAACAAAAAGCCCGCCTGCAGGCGGGCTTGAAGTCTTGAGCCGGCAGTCCGCCCCTGCCGTTGTAGGCAGCGCAATCAGGCGGCGCTGCGCGTTTCCGAAATGATGTCGACGATGTCGTTGACCACGGCCTCGACCAGCTGTGGGTCGTCGCCCTCGGCCATGACGCGGATCAGCGGCTCGGTGCCGGAGGGCCGGATGACCAGGCGGCCGGCCTTGCCGAGACGGTTGCGCGCGTCTTCGATCGCCGCCTTGACCGTGGCTTCCTCAAGCGGCTTGCCGCCGGCGATGCGGACATTCTTCAGCAGCTGCGGTACCGGCTCGAATTTCTTCGACAGTTCGCTGACCGGCCGGTTCTGCCGCTTGATGCAGGCCAGCACCTGCAGCGCCGAGACCAGCCCGTCGCCAGTGGTCGAGAAATCGGACAGCACGATGTGGCCCGACTGCTCGCCGCCGACATTCAACCCATGCGCGCGCATATGCTCAACGACATAGCGGTCGCCGACCTTGGTGCGATGCAGCTGCAGCTTCATGTCGCCAAGGAAGCGTTCGAGGCCGAGATTGGACATCACCGTCGAGACGACGCCGCCGCCGGCCAATCGCCCGCTCTGGTGCCAGGACTCGGCGATCAGCGCCATGATCTGGTCACCGTCGACGATGGCGCCGTTCTCGTCGACGATGACGACACGGTCGGCATCGCCGTCGAGTGCGATGCCGATATCGGCGCGCACTTCATGCACCTTCTTCTGCAGGCCGGCCGGATGGGTCGAGCCGCATTCCTTGTTGATGTTGAAACCGTTCGGATCGACATTGATGGCAATGACCTCGGCGCCCAGTTCCCAAAGTGCGGCAGGCGCCACCTTGTAGGCTGCGCCATTGGCGCAATCCACGACGATCCTGAGACCCGACAGCGACATCGAGCGCGGCAGCGTGCGCTTGGCGAATTCGATGTAGCGGTCATGCACGCCGTCGACGCGCTTGGCGCGGCCGAGCCCGTCGGAATCGGCGAGCGCCAGTTCGATATCCTTGTCGAGCATGCTCTCGATGCGCTCCTCGATCTCGTCGGAGAGCTTGTAGCCATCGGGACCGAACAGCTTGATGCCGTTGTCGTAATAAGGGTTGTGCGAGGCCGAGATCATGACGCCGATATCGGCGCGCAGCGAGCGTACCAGCATGGCGACCGCCGGTGTCGGGATCGGGCCGAGCAGGAACACATCCATGCCGGCCGCGCACAGGCCGGACACCATGGCGTTTTCGATCATGTAGCCGGACAGCCTGGTGTCCTTGCCGAGCACGACGCGGTGGCGATGGCTGCCGCGCTGGAACGACAGGCCGGCGGCCATGCCGACCCGCATCGCAATCTCAGCCGTCATCGGAAACTTGTTGGCGCGCCCGCGAATGCCGTCGGTGCCAAAATAACGTCCTGCCATGCTTGCCAGAATCCCCGTCGGTTTTCAGCCGGCTCGTAATGCCACAATTGGTCCGAGCCCGACTATCACATTGTGTGATTGTATATTACCAATTCTTAGAAAATCATTGTAGCAGGCTGTTCGGAGCGTTGGCAGCGTATCATGACACGGTGTTGCCGCAATATAGCATTCACACTGGGCCACACTGCGCAGATTGGGCCGGTAAGCCGGACTGTTGGAGGGGCAGATCGCAAGGGTCCATCACCTTATCGGGAGAACGCCGTTTAGCATCTGGCGCAGCCTAGCGTTGAGAGCTATTGATTGACACAGGTACAACCTATGGGCGCAGCAACGGGAGAACGCCATGCTCATCCACCGACTTGCAACTTTGACGGGTCTTGCCGTCGCAACCTTGTTCATGGCGGCGCCCGCCAACGCGCTGACCATGGCCCAGTGTAGTACCAAGTATAATGCCGCCAAGGACGCCGGCACGCTGAACGGGCAGACCTGGAATCAGTATCGGAAGGCCGAGTGCGGCACCGACGCGGCGGCCACCACCGAGACCGCAAAGCCGGCGGCCAAGAAGGCCGCTGCGGCCAAGACGGACACGACCAAGGCCGCCGCTGCTGATGACGGCGCCAAGGGTCTGACGGCCAAGGAATGCAGCGCTAAGTACCAGGCTGCCAAGGCCGCCGGTACGCTCAATGGCGCAAAGTGGAACGACTTCCGCAAGACCGAATGCGCCGCCGGCGCATCCGCCTCGGCAGAACCGGCCAAGGCCACGACCAAGGCCGCAGCCACAACCGACGATGGCGCCAAGGGCCTGACGGCCAAGGAATGCAGCACCAAATACCAGGCGGCAAAGGCCGCCGGCACGCTGAACGGCGTGAAGTGGAATGACTTCCGCAAGACCGAATGCGCCGCCGGGGCCTCGGCCGCGGCAGCACCCGCCAAGGCAACCACCAAGGCAGCTGCCGACAGCAGCGGCAAGGGCCTGAGCATGGCCGATTGCAGCGCCAAGTACCAGGCTGCCAAGTCTGCCAATACTCTGGGCGGCAAGAAGTGGAACGACTTCCGCAAGGCCGAATGCGGCGCAGGCGCAGATGACGACGACACCGTGCCCGCTCCGAGCGAGGCGACCTATACCAGCGAGCCCGAGAAGCCCTCGGTCACCGCTCCCAAGGGCGTGAAGTTCCCGGCCGCGATCTCGAAGAAATACGCCGGCGAGACGCCGGCCAAGGGCCGCATGCACACCTGCCTCGAGCTCTACTACGCCAATAAGGACGCCAACACGCTGAATGGCCTGCGCTGGATCCAGAAGGGCGGCGGCTTCTACAGCCTCTGCAATGCCAAGCTGAAGAGCTGATCGCGTAGCCATATTCTCCAGACAGAGGCCCGCGCATCGCAGCATGCGCGGGCCTTTTTATTGCGCTCGAACACACCCGGCGTTGATCGACGTCTACATATCGCGGAAGCTGTCGGCATCATCTATTCGCCCACACTGCCCACCCCAGACATATCGGTGGTTCGCAAAGATTCCAATTGAACATATGCAGAACAAATGGTATACAAAAGGACATCGAACTTTTGTCAACCAGGAGGGTCTTATGTCCAGATTGAAATTGGCGGCATTGGCTGTGACGGCATGGATTGCGTGGAGCGTCACCCCTGCAAGCGCACTGACAATGAAGGAATGCGGCGAGGCTTATCGCACAGCCAAGGAAGGCGGCACTCTGAACGGCATGGATTGGACCGCTTTCCGCACAGAGAAGTGTGCGACGTCAGCTGCGGAGAGTGCCAATGCGGATGCGGTCAAAACCGAGCCGCAGCCGCAGAAGGAAACCAGCGCGGCGGTCGCCCTCGCTGTAGCGCCGACGGGCGTGACATTCCCGACCACCCTCGCCGCCGAATTCAAGACCGAGAAGCCCTCGAAGGCGCGGATGAAGACATGCCTGCAGGGCTACCACGGCAACAAGGACGCGGGTACGTTGAACGGCCTTCGCTGGATCCAGAAGGGCGGCGGCTATTACAGCCTCTGCAACGCCAAGCTGAAGAGCTGATCGACCAGCAGCGTTTGAAGATCGAAGGCCCCCAACCGCAAGGTTGGCGGGCCTTCTCTTGGGTCTTCCCCGTCAAGCGCCTTGTTTCGAGAGCAGTGCGACCAGGCTTGTAAGATCGGCATTGGCCTGGCCGGCAGCCACCCCGCGCTTCATCAGGCTTTGCATCGGCAAGACGAGTTCGGTGCTGACGTCAGCCGACCTGCTGGCATCGATGAGATTGACATAGGCATCAGCCTGCATGCCCAGGTTGGAAACGACATTGCTGGTGTGATCGCCACTGTCGATCTGTTCCGCCCACTTCGGCAGCAGGCCTTGCATCGACTGAAGCCAGGAGGCCAGCAACGGCATGAACTCGCCGGCCGGGATTCCTGCTGCGCCCGTCAATGCCAACGCCTGCAGAACGCCCGCGAACATGCCGTACATGCCGGTCAGAAGCGAGATATCATAGAGCGGCGCGAGGCCTGGATCCTCACCGAGGAATTTGCTGGTGCCGAGCGCTCCGAGCTGCCCCGAACAGGCATCGAACGCCTGGCGCGAACCGCTGTAGAGAATCAAGGCGTGCGGCCCGCCGATCATCGGCGGCACCGCCATGATGCCGCCGTCGATATAGCTGGCGCCCTGGCTCACCGCCCAGCCCGACATCGCCCGCGCCTGCTCGGGCGTGCCGTTGGTGAGATTGACCAATGTGCGGCCCGACAGCGCGGCTCGGCTTGGGCCGAGCACCTCACCAACGGTGTCATAGACAAGCAGGCACGCCACGATCAGTGGACTCGATCTGACGGCTTCCTCGACACTCTTGGCCACAATGGCGCCCTTGGCTGCCAAAGCCTCAGCCCTTGCCGGAGAACGGTTCCACACCGTCACCCCATGTCCCTGGTTCAGAAAGGCTTCGGCAAGCGCCGTGCCCATGGCGCCGAGACCGATTACTGATATGTCGCTCATTCCGCTTCTCCTTGGTTTGGTTGCGCGGTTACGCCGGTATCGGGCTCAGGTCCTGGCCGAGGCCACCGTCCACGGTCAGCCGCGCGCCCGTGGTGAAGGTCGCGTCGAACGCCAGGAACAGCACTGCGCGCGCCACCTCCTCCATCGTGCCGTGGCGCTTCATCGGCGTGACCGCGTCGCCGATCGCCATGAAGGCGGCCCGCTCCTCGGCCGAGGCGTCGGCCACACCCATCGTCGGCGTATCGATGAAACCAGGGCTGACCACATTCACGCGGATCCGGCGCGGCAGAAGCTCGGCGGCCAGGACCTTGGCGAAGGCGCGCAGTGCCGCCTTCGATCCGGAATAGACGCTCATGCCGCCAGTGCCGGATTCGTCGGCGATCGACGAGGTGAAGACTATGGCGCCACCATCCCTGATGAGGGGCAGCAGGCGCTGCGCGGTGAAGAAAGCGCCTTTGGTGTTGATGTCGAAGGTGCGATCGTAACTGTCCTCGGTGACCCGCTCCACGGGTTCGAGATTGGCCACCCCGGCATTGACGTGAAGGAAGTCGATCTGGCCAAGCTTCTGCCCCACTTCGGCACCGAGCGTGACGATATCGGCCATGTCTGAGATATTGGACCGCACGACATGAGCTCGCGAAAGCAGCTTGGCTCGCGCGGCCTCGATGTTGCGCTGGTCGCGGCCAGTGACCAAGACCTCGGCGCCGCTTTCGATCAGGGCTTCGGCAACGGCGAGCCCCATGCCGTGCGTCCCGCCTATGACAACGGCCTTCTTGTTTGCGTATCGTGTCATGATCCATCCGTTTTTGACAAAATCCGGCCGCCGACGGCCTTTGCAGGTCGAAGCGAGGTACCGATATGATGTTGTGGTGTTCGCCGATGCCGGCGAGCTGGTTTGAAGCTATGGACCGGCTTGGTTTTTCTCAAGTACCGACAAAAATGTAAGCTACCCACCGATTGCTCAGAATTGGATGAAACATGGGAAAGAAACAGCCAGATAGTTGCGGATTGGGGCCGGCGCTGGAGGTCATCAGCGGCAAATGGAAGGCGCTACTGCTCTGGCAGATTCACAAGGCGCCGGCACGATTCGGTGAGCTGAAGCGGCTGGTGCCTGACATCAGCGAAAAGATGCTGATCCAACAGCTGCGCGAAATGGAGGCCGACGGCATCGTCCATCGCGAAATCTTTCCCGAGGTGCCGCCGAGGGTCGAATACTCGATTACCGAATTCGGCATCGAGCTGGACAATGCCCTGATCCCGCTGGCCAGATGGGGCAAGCAACATGCTGGCCGGACTGACGGTGTGCGCCCCGGCAAAGCAAATGCATCCGTCCCGCATGCTCTTTGAGAGACCCTGAATAGCAAAACGCCGCGGATTGAGCCGCGGCGTTTTCTTGCATCAAGTGATGTCAGCTCAGCTCGACGGCTGAGGCTCCATGCCGCCTTCGGGCTCGGGACCCTTTTTGCGGCGGCCGGACTTCGGCACAGCCGAGCCGCGGCTTGTGGGGGTATCATCCCCCAAATCTCGCGCGGGCTTCTGCCCGGCGATCAGCTGCTTGATCTCTTCGCCCGAAAGCGTCTCGTATTCGAGCAGGCCCTGCGCCAGAGCGATCCATTCCTTCTTCTTCTTGGTCAGAATGGACTTGGCCGTGACATAGGCCTCGTCGATCAGCCGGCGCACTTCGGCGTCGATGATCTGCGCGGTCTCTTCCGAGACGTTCTGCGTGCGCGCCACCGAATGGCCGAGGAAAACCTCTTCCTGGTTGTCGCCATAGGCGACATGGCCGAGCTTGTCGGAGAAGCCCCAGCGCGTGACCATGGCGCGCGCCAGCTTTGTCGCCTGCTCGATGTCCGAAGAGGCGCCCGAGGTGATGTTCTCCTTGCCGAACTTGAACTCCTCTGCGACGCGGCCGCCCATCATGATGGCAAGCCGCGAGATCATGTATTTGTAGCTCATCGAATAGCGGTCGCCTTCCGGCAGCTGCATGACCATACCGAGCGCGCGGCCGCGCGGGATGATGGTCGCCTTGTGCAGCGGATCGGCCGACGGCACGTTGAGCGCCAGGATGGCATGGCCGGCCTCGTGATAGGCCGTGAGCTCCTTTTCGGCCTGGGTCATGGCCGACGAGCGGCGCTCGGCGCCCATCATGATCTTGTCCTTGGCGTCCTCGAACTCGGCCATGGTGACAAGGCGCTTGTTGCGGCGCGCCGCCATCAGAGCGGATTCGTTGACCAGGTTCATCAGGTCGGCACCCGAGAAGCCCGGCGTGCCGCGCGCTATCACCTTGAGGTCGACATTCGGCGCCAGCGGCACGTTGCGCACATGCACCTTGAGGATCTTCTCGCGGCCGACGATGTCGGGGTTCGGCACCACCACCTGGCGGTCGAAACGGCCCGGACGCAACAGCGCCGGGTCGAGCACGTCGGGCCGGTTGGTAGCGGCGATAAGGATGATGCTCTCGTTGGACTCGAAGCCGTCCATCTCGACCAGCAGCTGGTTCAGCGTCTGTTCGCGCTCATCATTGCCGCCGCCGAGGCCGGCGCCGCGATGGCGGCCGACGGCGTCGATTTCGTCGATGAAGATGATGCAGGGAGCATTCTTCTTGGCCTGGTCGAACATGTCGCGGACACGGCTTGCGCCGACGCCGACGAACATCTCGACGAAGTCGGAACCCGAAATGGTGAAGAACGGCACATTCGCTTCGCCGGCGACGGAGCGGGCGAGCAGCGTCTTGCCGGTGCCGGGAGGTCCGACCAGAAGCACGCCGCGCGGGATCTTGCCGCCGAGGCGCTGGAACTTCTGCGGATCGCGCAGGAACTCGACGATCTCTTCCAGATCTTCTTTGGCCTCGTCGACGCCGGCGACATCCTGGAAGGTGACGCGGCCATGCGCCTCAGTGAGAAGCTTGGCCTTCGACTTGCCGAAACCCATGGCGCGGCCGGAGCCGGACTGCATCTGGCGCATGAAGAATATCCACACGCCAAGGATCAGGATCATTGGCAGGTAGGAGATCAGATAGCTGAACAGCGAGTTGGAACCGTCCGACTCAGGCCGCGCATTGATGGTGACGTTCTTGTCCTGCAGCCGCGAGACCAGCTGCGGATCGCCAGGCGAATAGGTCTGGAAGCCATTGGCGTTGTCGGCGTAGGTGCCCGTGATGCGGGCGCCGGCGATGACCACCGTCTTGACCCGGCCGGCCGCGACCTCTTGCAGGAACTGCGAATAGGGAACGTCGGTCGAGGCCCCGCGAGTCTGCGGCGTCTGGAACAGATTGAAGAGAGCAATGAGCAGGACCGCTATGATCGCCCAGAGCGCGAGATTGCGATAATTCGGATTCATCAATTGTCCCGTTGGTGCCCGCTGGGACACGCGTCATGAGAGGAAACTTGCGCCTAACATAGGGAGAGCGCCCCCCCTTGCCAAGCATAACAGCACGTCTGGGTTAAGCTTTCGCGCCATGATCAACCGGCACTGTGGCGGCCAAAGGGCAAGCCGGAACAGGCGGTGCGCCGATCAACTCGGCGACGGCCTGCGCCAACACCAGATCGAAGCAAGGCAGGAAACGGGCAAAGGGGGCAGCGGCGGGGCTGACCGCGATTGCCGCCGCCGCCGCTACATCCCCTGCAAAACCACGGCATTCGCCGCCGCGCCACAGCGCCGGTTCCGCAGCCAGGGCGGCGCGCACAAGGCTTGGCGGCGCGCCATCCCCGGCAATCGGCGTTTTGGCGGCGGCAGCGGCGCCAAGCGGCGCGATCAACCATGCACCCGGACTGTCATCCAATGTGATCGCCCCGGCTTCGATGTCTGGCGTGATCCGCCGGCGACCGTCCCAGAGCAGAGTGCCAGCTGCCGGCGCGGAACGCGGCAGGTCGCGCGATTCACGGCGCAGGAAGATGCCGTTTCGCCTGATATCGACGACCGTCCGCGACAATGTGGCGCAAAGCGGTCCGGCCCGCATTTGCTCGAACAGCGCTTCGCCGCGCGCCTGGTCCGGCAACAAGGCGGTGCCGCCCGTCGCCGCCAGCAGAACACGCAGCGCATAGACCGGGGCTCGCGTTTCGTCAGCTTCGGCAAAACCGGGATCGAGACGGATGAGACCCCTCGCCGGCCGGCTGGCAAATTCACCGATCAGGGCGGCGGCGCGGCGACCGAGTTCCTCGCGATCGCCGGCAGCCCGCCCAGCCAGGCCGATTGCCTCGGCAAAACGCTGCCCGCTCCGGTCTTCGCCGAGCACGGCCCGGATGCGCGGGCGTTCGAAATTCGTGTCGATGTTGGTCGGATCCTCGACCCAGCCGACATGTTCGCGCTGCAGGAAGGCGCGCAATGCGGCGCGCCGCACGCCGAGCAGCGGCCGCGCGATCCAGGTCCGCCAGTCATAGAGGGTGGCCGGCGCCATGCCGGCGAGACCTCGGCCTGCCGTTTCACCGAGCTCTCGCCCATCATTCCGCGCGGCTCGCATCAGGACGGTCTCGGCCTGGTCGTCGGCGGTGTGGCCGGTCACGATCACACCAATGCCTTGCGCATGCGCTGCCTCGGCCAGCAACCGGTAGCGCGCCTCGCGCGCCGCCGCGGGCAGGCCGGCCGACGGCTTGGCGCCGGACCAGTTGAGCGTCCGGTGCGCGATGCCGCGCTCGGCACAAAGCTTTGCCACGCTGCGCGCTTCGGCTGCTGCTTCCGGACGCAGGCCGTGGTCGATCGTCACCGCCAGCAGCCGGGCTGTCGGGGCGCTGCGGTCGAGGTGAGCCTTGAGGAGAAGAAGGAGGGCGGTCGAGTCGCTGCCGCCGGACACGGCCGCAAGCGCGCCGTTGGTAAAGTCGATCTGCGAAAAATTCGAAAGGTCAGGCTCGGTATCGAGCATCAATGCATGTCGCGCAAAAGTGGTCCCGGTTCTGGGACAACACGGCAAAGACTAGCACGCCGCCAGCGCCCTCTCCTGCTTGACGCGTTCCTTGAGCGCGGCCGAAATATCGGGATAGCGCTTGCCGATCTCGCCGAAGGTGGCGCAGGCGACATCCTTCTGCTTGAGGCCGACCAGCGACACGCCAAGCTTCAGGAGCATGTCAGGCGCCTTCTTGGCCTTCGGATAGTCCTTGCTGGCGGAGAGGAAAACCTCGGCAGCGTCATGATACTTCTGCTGGCCAAGCAGCGATTCGCCAAGCCAGTAATGCGCGTCCGCCGCCTTGGCGTCCTTCGGGAAGCGAGCGATGTGGTCGCGAAAACCCTGCTCGGCGGTGCTGTAGTCGCCCGACAGGATGAACTGGTAGGAGTTGCGGTAGATCTCTTCCGGGTTGTTGGTGGCAGGCAGCGCCGCCACCACCGTGCCGTCCGACTTGCCGGTCTTAGCCCCGGCAGCCGGCGCCTCGGCGGCGGGAGCCGCACCTTCCGCCGGCGCCGCTGCCTGCGTGTTGCCGCCGGCGTCGATTACATTGCCGTTCTTGTCGACGGTAATGGTGCCGAAGGTCTTGGGCGGCGTGCCGTTGATCACCTTGCCGGGATCGCCGGTCTGCGATTCGACGATGACCTCGCCGACGCTCTGGCCGCCATCCGGCTGCGCGCCGGCATCGGCCGGCGCCTGGTCTGCCGGGGCCTCGGCGACGCCGGTGCCCGCGCCACCGTCCTGCGGCGCGGCCTCCGATTTCTTCTGGGCCGGCGGCTGCCCGCTGGAGCCGCCTTCCAACTGCTGGAAGCGGAACTCGTTGTCTTCCTGCTGCTTGCGCATCTGCTCCTGCATCTGCAGGATCTGGAAGTTGAGTTCCTCGAGCTTGCCGTTCATCTGCCGGAGCTGATCTTCCAGCCCCGCGGCGGCGGTGCCGTCCTGCTGCTGCGCGATCTGTTGCTGCTCCGGCTTCTCCTTCTTGCCGAAAATGCCGAGCGTCGGCAGATGGAAGGAAAAGCCGCTATCCGCGGGTTGTCCGGTGCCGCTCGCGGAAGCCGCGAAGCCTGATACGAGCAGCAGCGCAAGCGTGCCGCTCAAGACCGATCTGAAATGCATGTGCCTCTCGCCGTGAATATCGTGAGCCTGTTCGCGCCTTCCGATCACAGTGGGACCGGCACGACGCCCTCGGCTCTTAGCAGGAGGCGAGACTTCGGCCAAATTTTGTTTCCGGGTTTGTTTCCGGGACCGAAACTGAAAAAGGCGGCCACAAGGCCGCCTTTCGCATGGAAGTGTTGCAATTATGCGACTAAGGCCGCCGTCTTACTCATCAGGAGCCGGCGCCGGAGAGCGTGGTGACGGCGCGGCGATTCTGCGACCAGCAGGAGATGTCGTCGCAGACCGCGACCGGACGTTCCTTGCCGTAGGAAATGGTCTTCAGGCGGCTCGCCGAAACGCCCCTGGCGACCAGGAAGTCGCGAGTGGCGGCGGCGCGGCGGGCGCCGAGAGCCAGATTGTATTCACGCGTGCCGCGTTCGTCGGCATGGCCTTCGACGACGATGGCGTACTGCTTGTACTGGTTGAGCCACTGCGCCTGGCGCGACAGCGTCGTCTGCGCATCGGCGCGGATCGCGGTCGAGTCCGTGTCGAAGAAGATGCGGTCGCCAATGTTGACGGTGAAGTCCTTCGCCGAGCCGGGCGTTGCCGCACCCGCGCCGTTGAGGCCGAGCTCTTCAGCGCTGTTCGGGGTTTTCTTCGAGGCGCAACCGGTGATGGCGAGCATTGCGATCAGGGCGATCATCGCCGGGTTTCTGGTAAGTGCTGCGATACGGCCCATGCCGCCTCTCCTTCGTATTCGAGTGATCGTATTTCGAGTGATTTCGTTGATCACCCAGTAACCACGTTTGGGTTAACCGGCATTCAAGAAATACGGTTAATGTTTGGTTTCGATCGTCCGTCCACGACCTTCAAATCCACGGTCACAGTTGGCGCGGACCCTAGGCGGAAATGCGGCCGAAACGCGACTAATGAATGGAAAAGGGGCCAAACGGGCCCCTTTTTAGCAGGTGTGGCAATTCGGCCGAACCTACTCCAGCAGCGGCGACCAGGCGGGATCCGACGCGAAATTCGCGGTCGGGATCGACTGTTCGTTGCGGCCGGTGAGATCGACGGAAACCAGTTTTGGGCCGCCGGCGGAGTCGCGGAAGAACATCAGCACGCGGCCGTTGGGCGCCCAGGTCGGTCCCTCCTGCTGGAAGCCCGAGGAAAGGATGCGCTCGCCCGAACCGTCGGTCTTCATGACGCCGATCTGGAATTCGCCGCCCGTCTGCTTGGTGAAGGCGACGAGGTCGCCGCGCGGCGACCATACCGGCGTCGAATAGACGCCGTCGCCGAACGAAATGCGGGTCTGGCCCGAGCCGTCGGCGCCCATCACATAAATCTGCGCACGGCCGCCACGGTCGGAAGTGAACACTACCTTGCTGCCGTCGGGCGAATAAGAGGGCGAGGTGTCGATGGCGGTCGAGTTGGTCAGCCGGGTGGTCGAGCGGCTGCGCAGATCCATGGCAAAGATGTTGGAATTGCCGTCGTCGCGCAGCAGGCTCATGATCACCTTCTGGCCGTCGGGCGAAAAGCGCGGCGCAAAGGTCATGCCGGGAAAATTGCCGACCAGTTCGCGCTGCCCGGTCTCGATCTGCAGCAGATAGACCCGCGGCTGACCGCTTTCGTACGACATGTAAGTGATTTCCTGCCGGTTGGGCGAGAAACGCGGCGTCAGCACGATCGAGCGGCCATCGGAGAGATAGCGCACATTGGCGCCGTCCTGGTCCATGATGGCGAGCCGCTTCTTGCGCGCATTCTTGGCGCCGGATTCGTCGATGAAGACGACGCGTGTGTCGAAATAGCCCTTCTCGCCGGTGAGCTTCTCATAGATCGCATCGGCGATGATGTGGGCGACACGGCGTTGATTTGCGTCGTTGGCGAAAAACTGCTCCCCGGCTATCTGCTGGTTGCCAAAAATATCCCATAGTCGGTACTGGGCGCGGATTCGGCCGTCCGCCTCCTTGCTCACGCTGCCGGTGACCAGCGCCTGCGCATTGATCACCTTCCAGTCGTCGAAACGGGGCTGCGCATCCGGATTGGCGATCTTCTCGATGAAGGCGTTCTTGTCTATCGGTGCGAAGAGACCGGAGCGCTTCAGGTCGGCGGTGACGATCTCGGAAATCTGCGCGCCGAGCCCTCCCTGGAAATCTGGGATGGCGATCGGCATCGGTTCGACATTGCCTTTGTTGACGTTGAGCTCGAGGGTTGCTCGAGCAGGCAAGGTGACGACGGCGTTCATGCCCATCGCCATCGCGGCGACCATCAGGAGCGGCTTGAGGATGGATTTCATGTCTTCTCGCTTCTCTTGCTGATTTCTGGGTGCTCAGGCTACAGGCCAAGCATCGCTCTGGGATCGAAGTTGACGCGAACGTCGGACCAAATGTCATGCTTTCCGGCGGGCACCTGCAGGCCGGCGACATCGCATTTCTGCACAGCGCGAACCGCGCTGCTGTCGAACTGGGGGTTGCCGCTGGACTTCTCGACGGTCGGACGGCCCTCCAGCTTGCCGGAGGCATCCAGGCTGAAACGGATCACCACGGTGAAATCCTCAGAACCCTCAAGCCCAACCGGGAGGGTCCAGCAGCCACCGAGTTGTTCTTCCAATGCCCCTTGCTCGGACTTCGACAGCTTCTGGCCTTGATCCTTGTCGCCGCCTAGCGATGCCTGTTGGGTCGAGCGCTTGGCGCCGCCGCCGGATGGCTTCTGCTTGTCGAGCAAAGCCTTGATGTCAGCCTCATTGAACTGCTTGTCATCCGACTTCGGCTTCGACGAGGCTTCCTTGACTGGCTTGTCAGCGTCCTTGCGGTCCGGTGCCTTCGCGCTTTCGGCCTGCGCCGGCTGCGGCTTCGGCCGTGCTTCGGGAGCAGGAGCGGAAGTCGGAAGCTGCGCTTCTTCCAGAGGCTGCTGATCCGATATGGCTTCGGCGACCGCATCGGGCTTCACGCGTGGCTTCGGCTCTATGGCGGCGGTCGTGTCCGGCTGCGGTGTTGGTGCAGGCTCCTTCACCGGGGTCGGCTTCGGTTCAACCTGCTTCACCGGCTCGGGCTTGACCTCTTCCTTCGGCTGCGGCTCCGGCGCCACCTCCGTCGCAGGTGTCGGCTTCGGCGCTTCCTTTGGCTTCGGCGTGTCCTCGGTCTTCGGCTTTTCGGTCGGGGTCGGCGCCGGAGCAGCCGTCGCTGTTTTCTCCACCAGCTTCGGCTTGGGCTCGTCCGTCACCGGCTTGTCGGTATCAACGCTGTTCTCGCCGATTTTCTGTGCATCTGGCACGATGTCGGGACGCTTGGTCGGCATCGGCGCCGGCTTTTCGTGCATCACCGCCTTCTTGTCGCCCTGCAGCGTCTGCGCAATGGCTTCCATGGGAACGATGTCGACCGCTATCGACTCGACATCCGTGGACGGCAGCGCGGCCGGCGCCGACAGGGTGAACAGGCCGAAAGCCAGTGCCACCGTATGCAGTATCACCGATGTGGTGAGGCCGGTCTTCATCGTGCGTCTACTGATCCTGTTGCTGCAGTGAAATCAGGCCGATATTCTTGTAGCCGGCGGCCTGGATGAGGGCCATCACCTCCATCGCGGCGCCATAGTTGGTCGCCTTGTCGCCGCGGATGAAGATGCGCTCTTCGTAGCCGGTCTTGGAAATCGCCTGCAGTTTGGCGACCAGCTCTTCCCTTGGGATTTCGGTCTCCTGCAGGAAAATCTTGCCGGCCGCGTCGATCGAAACGGTGATCGGCTGGGTGTCGGCGTTCATAGCCTTGGCCTTCGTCTCCGGCAGGTCGACCGGCACTCCGACCGTCAACATAGGTGCGGCGACCATGAAGATAATCAAGAGCACCAGCATCACGTCGACCATCGGCGTGACGTTGATTTCCGACATCAATGCATGGTGGCGGCCGCGCCGCCTGTGTCCGCGCCCGCCGCGTCCTGCCATGCCAACCGACATACCCATCTTCTTACCTCAGCCCTTAGGCGCTACTTTTTCATCGATTTGGCGCGAGAGTATGGCGGAGAACTCATCCGAGAACCCTTCCATCCGCACCGCGATCTTGTTCGCGTCGGATGACAGCTTGTTGTAGGCGATAACCGCCGGTATGGCGGCGAGAAGACCGATGGCCGTCGCCAGCAGCGCTTCGGCAATGCCGGGTGCAACAACCGCGAGACTGGTGTTCTTCGAACCGGCAATCGCCTGGAACGAGGTCATGATGCCGATGACGGTGCCGAACAGGCCGATGAAGGGTGCGGCCGAACCAGTGGTGGCGAGAAAGCCGAGACGGCCCTCCAGCTTCTCCATCTCGCGCGTCAACGCCAGGTCCATCGCCTTGTCGATGCGGGTCTGCAGGCCGAGCGGCGATTTGGCCCCCTTCTCGAAGCTCTTCTTCCATTCGCGCATGGCCGCAACGAAGATCGCACCCATGCCCGTGGTCTTGCGGTCGGCAAGCGTGCGATAGAGCTCTTCCAGCGACTGCCCCGACCAGAACACCTGTTCGAAGCGATTGAGCGACAGACGCATGCGGGCATAGCTGACCAGCTTGTCGACGATGATCGCCCAGGTCCAGACCGAGGCGCAGAGCAGACCGATCATGACCAGCTTGACCACCCAGCTGGCCTGTGTGAACAGCGCCCAAATCGACAATTGCGCTGCCGGATCGGCGAGTGCGGTAGTTTCCATGCTTCAGTCCTTAAGATTTTCCGGGCATCGCTGGCGGCTGGCCCATGGGCATCCCTTGTGGTCCGTTCGCGCTTGGCTTCCGGATTAACCCCAAAATGCACCGTTGGCGGCCTTTTCAGGGCAAATATTGGTGAAAGGAAGGCGCGCGGATTCTTCCAATCTTCACCGATCTCTTCATGAACCGTTATGGTTAAGGATGGGTTAGGAAATATGGCGCGGCGCATTGCCGCGCCAAGGCACGACGCGGGCCATCCATCCACAATCGAATGCGCTGCCGATTGGCCGCTCGTTGCCGGCCGGCAGGCCTGGATATCAGCTTGCTCCTGGTAGAAAGGCCGCGATCCATTCTTTCGGAAAGCGCTTCGGCCGGCCGTTCTCGCCGATGATCGCCGCCTCGACCTTTGCTTCGACCAGTACCTCTGTCCCGCGTTTCAATTGCTGCGCCATGACGATGCGAGCGCCGGAAATATCCTGCGTCGATGTGTCGATGGTCAGGATGTCGTCCATGCGGGCAGGCGAGCGGAAATCTATCTCCATCCGCCGCACCACCCAGACGATCCGTTCGCCGTGCTTGCCTTCGTGAAGTTCTGTGTGGTGGACGCCCGCCAGCCTGAGATAGTCCGAGCGGCCGCGCTCGAAGAATTCGAGATAGCGCGCGTGGTAGACGACGCCGGAGAAGTCGGTGTCGGCATAATAGACTCGCGCCATCAGCCGATGGCCGAATTCCGTCAAGGCTCCGGAAAGCCCGGCAGCAAGCGCCGCCGATTCACCATGATCGTCCATCGCGCTTTCCTTTTTGCCCCCGGCGGGGCACCTGTCTTGCCAAAATCACCAGCGCAGCAAACCGGATGGCACTGTTGACGGCGAGGATCAAGACCTTGATGGCAGCGCTGCTGGTGCTGGCGGCGTCTGCGCTTCCCGGTCAGGCCGCGAGCTTTTCGATGAAGCGCGGCCTCAACCTCGACCAGTGGACGACCTGGGTCGGGGAAGACAGATGGAACGACCGACAAGCCATCCTGCCCTATCCGGAATGGCGCAAGTTCCTCGACGAGGGTGACCTCAAGGCGCTGAAGGCCGCCGGTTTCGACTTTCTGCGCATGCCGGTCGATCCCTCGCCGTTTATGTCGGATCAGACACTGGCGCTGCGTGACGACCTTTATGCCAGCGTGCGGGACTCGGCGCGCATGATCAACCGGGCCGGTCTGAAAGTGATCGTCGACATGCACCTGATCCCGGCCGGCGGCGGCCGCGAGATCGGCATGGGCCAGGTGATGGACGATCCCGCAACCTTCGACGCCTATGTCGAGGTCGTCCGCAAAATGGCGCACACGCTTGCCACTGAGGACCCGGCGCAGGTCGCTTTCGAGCCGATGAACGAGCCTATCGTCGACTGCGACAGCGATGGCACCAGCCTGTGGCCGGAGCGTCAGCAAAAGCTGTTCGCGGCCGCGCGCGCCTCGGCCACCAGGCTGACGCTGATCCTGACCGGCGCCTGTTATTCCAATGCGGCTTCGCTGGTCAAGATCGACCCAAAGTCGATCCCCGACGACAATCTCATCTGGACCTTCCACTCCTACGACCCGTTCCTGCTGACGCATCAGGGCGCGACCTGGGCCGGCGATTTCATTCTTTATGTTACCGGGCTGCCCTATCCGCTGACCGCGGTGCCGCGCGCCGAGCTCGATGCGACGCTGGATGCGATCCGCGCCAAGATAAAAGCCGAGGCGCCATGGACCAGACGGAACGGCCTGCTCGCCTATCTCGATGAACAAGCCGCCAGCATGGACACGGACGAAAAGCTGCTCGGCGTCATGGATGCGCCGTTCGAAAAGGTCGAGGCCTGGGCGAAGGCCAACGCCATCAAGCCGGAAAACATCACGCTGGGCGAGTTCGGCATGATCCGCCAGGAGTATGGCAACCCCTATGTGATGCCGCCCAAATACCGCGCCGCCTATGTCAAGGACATGATCGCGCGCGCCGAGGCGCATGGCTTCTCATGGTCGGTGTGGAGTTTTGGCGGCGCCTTCGGCATCGTCGATGCCTTCAACGGCGAAAAGGCCGAACCCGCCGTGATGGATGCAATCCGCTCGCTCCATTAGCCCTAGGGCATGTCGAGATCCAGATCAGGCCGAGTCGGAAATGAGGGGTCCGAGAACCGGAACGGAGCGGACTTTGGTCCGTGACTACCGGAAGCGCAGGAACACCTCATTTGCAGGCCGGCATCACCTGAATACCGGCATGCCCTAGCCTAGGTCGATCTGTAGTATTTCCGGCCGCATGCCAAAGCGCACCGGCGCGATGCTGAAGCCGAGCCCGCCTGATACAATCAGGTTACGGTCTTCATTCTCGACGACATGGCCATAGGCGAAACGGTTGCCGAAGCTGGACGGCACCACCGGCGAATAGCCGAACAGCCTGACCTGCCCGCCATGGGTGTGTCCCGACAGCGTCAGCGAAACCCGCCACGGCACTTTCGGAAAGATGTCAGGCTCATGCGCAAGCAGGATGATCGGTGCCTGGTCGGTGATCTTGGCCAGCGTGCCGTCGAGATCGTCGAGGCCTTCAAATTTGTCGCGGCCTGCGGCCTTGTTCGGTAACAGGGCCAGCTGGTCGGCGAGTCCGGCGATCCAGAAGCCGTATCCATTCTTTTCCAGACGCACAGCGTCGTTCTCCAGAACCGAGATGCCGGCTTCCTCCAATGCCTTGCGCGCCACAGTCGGCCCCGCTCCGGCCTGCTGCGCGAAAGGATCGTGCCACCAGTCGTGATTGCCGAGGATCGACAGGACACCAAGCGGCGCCTTCAGTCCTGACAAGGCCGGCACCCATTCATGGGCCTCCACCCGGTTCGTCACCAGGGACATGCCTGAGAAATAGTCGCCGAGCAGTACGATCAGGTCGGGCTGCAGCACGTTCGCACCCTCGACGAGCGAAGCGATCCGCTCAGGCGTCATCCAGGGACGGCAGGCGTGAATATCGGCAAGTGCTACAACGCGCAGCTTGAGATCTGCAGGCCAATGCGGCGGCGTCAGCCGGTAGCGCTTCACATGCGTCAACAGCATCGGCTCGATGCCGACCGCATAGGCACTGAGCGAAGCCAGCGAGAGGAACGAACCTCCGGCGAATTTCAGGAACCCGCGTCTGGTGATCACTTTTCTGGCTCCGACCTTGATCGGAGCAGTTCGCGCCGACATTGCGACGCCCGATACAATCGAGGAATGCGCCTTCACGCTGGCAGGTTTGAGGAGATTCTGCACAGAAATCCGTTCCGAAGAACAAATCTCCGTTACTCTTCCTGGAACAGGTTGATCTGCTGCTGTGCCAGATCCTTTGGCGCGTCGAGGCCGAGATGGCGCCAGGCGTTGGCGGTCAGCACGCGGCCGCGTGGCGTGCGTTGGATGAAACCCTGCTGGATCAGATAGGGCTCGATAATGTCCTCGATGGCGTCGCGCGGCTCGGACAGGCCGGCGGCAATGGTCTCGATGCCGACCGGCCCGCCGCCGAAATTGCGCGCGATCATCGAGAGATAGCGGCGGTCGAGCGCGTCGAGGCCGAGCGCGTCGACCTCGAGCCGGGTGAGAGCTTCGTCGGCAATCTGCTTGTCGACGTGGCCGTCGCCGGCGACGGAGGCGAAATCGCGCACGCGGCGCAACAGCCGGCCGGCGATGCGGGGCGTGCCGCGGGCGCGGCGCGCAATCTCAAGCGCGCCGTCGTCGCCGAGCGGCATTTGCAGGATGCGGGCGCCGCGGCGCACGATCTGCTCCAGTTCCTCGACCGAATAGAAATTGAGCCGCACCGGAATGCCGAAACGGTCGCGCAGCGGGTTGGTCAAAAGGCCGAGCCTGGTGGTGGCGGCGACGAGCGTGAAGCGGGCAAGATCGATCTTGACCGAGCGTGCCGCCGGACCTTCGCCGATGATCAGGTCGAGCTGGAAATCCTCCATCGCCGGATAGAGGATTTCCTCGACTGCCGGATTGAGCCGGTGGATCTCGTCGATGAACAGTACATCGCAGTCTTCCAGATTGGTGAGAAGTGCGGCGAGATCGCCGGCCTTGGCGATCACCGGACCGGAGGTCGAGCGGAAATTGACGCCGAGCTCGCGCGCCATGATCTGCGCCAGCGTTGTCTTGCCAAGCCCCGGCGGCCCGACGAACAGCACATGGTCAAGCGCCTCGCTGCGGCCCTTGGCGGCCTCGATGAAGACTTTGAGGTTGGCCCGCACCGCGGCCTGGCCGACGAAATCGGCGAGCGTCTGCGGCCGCAAGGTCTGCTCAGCATCCTCGCCGCGCTTTTCCGGGGCAATGAGGCGGGGTGAAAGGCTCATGCGGCCTTCCTCGCACAGGGCAAAGGACCGGACAAGCAATCACTCACCGCGCCAGTTCCTTCAGCCCGAAACGAATGAGCTTCGAGGCATCGGCGTCCTCGCCGGCCGTCTTCAGCGCCGCCGCGACAGCATTGGCTGCTGTGTCGCGCGAATAGCCGAGATTGACCAGCGCCGAGACGGCGTCGGTAATGGGCGCCGGCGCCACGCCTTCGCCGAGCTCCTGCTTAAGGCCGATGGTGCCGGAGGCGGTTCCGGCATAGGCCGGCGCCTTGTTCTTCAACTCGGTGACGATGCGCTCGGCCACCTTCTTGCCGACGCCGGGCGCGCGGCTGACCATGGCGATGTCGCGCAGCGCGATCGCATTGGCGAGGTCTGCCGGCGCCAGCGTCGACAGGATGGCCAGCGCCACCTTGGCGCCGACGCCTTGCACATTGCTCATCAACAGCCGGAACCATTCGCGCTCAAGCACCGACTGGAAACCGTAGAGCCGGATCATGTCCTCGCGCACATAGGTCTCGATGAACAGCACCACCGCCTCGCCGGGCGAAGGCAGCGCGGCCAGCGTGCGCGCCGAGCAATAGGCGACATAGCCGACGCCGTGCACATCGACGAGGCAGAAATCCTCCTCGATCTCGTCCAGCGTGCCTTTCAATTTGCCGATCATGCGTGATCCCTCATGCCAGCGCCATCCTGTAGGCGACGCTTTGCCGGTGATGCGCGTGGCAGATGGCGATAGCCAACGCGTCTGCGGCATGTTCGGTGTCGAAAACGGCTTTCGGCAACAGCACCTTTACCATCATGTGGATCTGCTTCTTGTCGCCATGGCCAACGCCGATCACCGCCTTCTTGACGGCATTGGGGGCATATTCGGCCACAACAAGGCCGGCGCGCGCCGGCACCAGCATGGCTATGCCGCGCGCCTGGCCGAGCTTCAGTGTCGCCACCGCATCCTTGTTGACGAAGGTTTGCTCGACGGCCGCTTCCTGGGGCATGGCCGCATGCAGGATCTCGGCCAGCCCGTCATGCAATTGGCAGAGCCGTGTCGCCAGCGCCGCCTTGTCGTCGGAGCGTACAGTGCCGGAGCTGATAAAGCGCAGCGAGTTGCCGAGGCTCTCGACGATGCCCCAGCCGGTGCGCCTCAGCCCCGGATCGATACCGATAATGCGAATCGCTTCCCTCATGCGCGAAGTCTACCTCCGGCGCACAGCGATGTCAGCGAAATGTGAACAAACCGGAAACGGGAAGCGTTTAACCTCGAGCGAAAGCCGTGTTCAGCAGCGTGATCTGGTCGGAAACCGGATTGGCGCGGCGGGCGGCGGCAGGCGTCTCGGCAAACGCGCCGCCATAGATCTCTTCGTCCATGCGGCGCACCAGCGCCTGCAGGCGCAGCGAGCGGGTGACGAGGTCGAGGAAATCCTTCGGCAGTTCGCCCCAGCCGACCGCTTCGTCATGCGCCGAGGCGGTGTCGAGACGCACCTTGGATTTTTCCGAAGCGACCTGGTCGCGGGTCATCTCGCCGGAATTTGCCGCCCGCTGCAAAAGCAGCCAGGAGGCGACTTGCATCAACCTTGTGGTCAGCCGCATCGATTCGGCCGCATAGAGCGTCGCCGCCAGCCTGGACAGCTTCTTGGCCTCGGCCCGGCCCTTGCCGTCAAGATACTCGGCTGCCTGTTCGACCAGGCCCATGCCTTCCTGGTAGAGCGGTTTGAAGGATTGGGAGAAAACCCGGCGTTCCGCCAGCTTGATGGTTTTCGCGATGCCCTTCGAAGGCTCGTTCATCGATACGCCCCTGCACTGCCCCGTCGGCTGATTCGGCTTCTCGCCGTCACGCCGGCACCCTAGATGACTGAAGCTTGAAAATGCGCTTCGCCGCCGGCGAAGGCAAGCACATGTTTAACAAACGGTTAACGCCTGCGCAGGGGCGCCAAGCGGACCAAAAGCAGACAAAAAAAGAGCCGCGGATAAGGCGGCTCTCAGGAGTTTAACAGGGAGGCGTCAAACGAAGTGGCTCCAACCACTCGGTAAGAATCCAGATCACTGGATGGACATAGTAAACACCTGTAAAGCTTAATGAACCCTTAACGGCGCGGATATTTCTTGATCGACCGCTGCCCTTCTGTGCCGTATCAGCACAACGACCCCCGAAGCCTGATCGTCAGCTTGTTCATGCCTTCTTCCATACAGCCGGCAAGGAAATGAAGGCGAACAGCAGCATTGCCGCATAAAAGCCCATCGAGGAGGAACCCAGCACCGGCTCGATCTCCGGATGGCCGGCAAGTTCAAAGTAAAGCCCGATCATCAGTGCGATGCCGCAGATTGCCGTCAGCCAGAAATGCACGACCGCAATCGTCTTTTGCCCGACCGCTGGAAACAGGTGGTAGAAGAAAGCAAACACCGCCGACATCAGCCAGCCCGCCACCATGGTGTGCGCGTGGGTCGGCATCTGCCCATGGTCATTGGAGATCGCCATATCCAGGCCGAGCGCCATGCCGCAGAGGGAATAGATGACGGCCAGGGTGAAGAAATTCGTGCTACGCCTTACATGGGATACCCTCGTTGGTTGTTGCAGACTTGGTCCGACCGCGCGCGGCCAAAATGGAGCGTCGGTCGCGAGCGGCTTAGTCCCCGCAGGTTTCAGGATCATGCCGCGAAACCAGCCAATGCCGACACGGCGTCTATCCGGCAAATGCCGGGTATTGTGCGGGCTGGCGGTAAAATCCGGCGACGGCGCCACCGCAACAAGCCGGCACCCACGCGGCATCTTCTGGATACATGTACGGAGATAATCCGCCCTCCTTCGGAAGCAGACGCGCGAAAGCAGCGTTTACCCCGGAACGATGCACAAGGAGCGGCAATGGACTGGTATTCTCTCTTCAAATTCCTGCATGTCATGGCAGCGATCCTCTGGCTCGGCGGCGGTTTCGCCATGCTGCTGGTTTCGATACTCGCCGATCGCGCCGGCGACGACGAGACGCTGATGGTCATGCTGAGAACGACGGACAAACTCGGCTTGCGTCTGTTCGTGCCGGCGTCTATCGCGACCCTGGCTTCTGGTCTGGTGCTGACTTCGCTATGGACCGGCTTCTCCGACCTTTGGGTCGTCATCGGCCTTTGCGGCTACGCCGCCGCGTTTCTGACCGGTATCCTCGTGCTGAAGCCTTCGTTCGAAAAGCTTGCCACAATGCTTGCCGCGGACGGCATGACCCCGGCTGCCATAGCGTTTGGGCGCCGCATGATACGGATCGTCAAGTTCGATTTCGTCATCATGATCGCCGTCGTCGCCGACATGGTGCTGAAGCCGACCGCGCACGACATCGCCACTCTCGGCGCCATGGCGGTCGTGGTCGTTGGTGGTGCATCGCTGACCTTTGCGAGCGCCCCGCGAACCAAACCGGCAGCCGCCTGAGCGGGATTTAGAGCAGGCCGGCGATCCCGTCCCAAAGCAGCTTGACCGCGACCACGGCCACGGTCGCGTAGGTGAAGGGATAAAAAATCTCCGGCCGCATGCGCCGCACCAGCCAGGCGCCGGCGATGGTGGCCAGCGGCGCCAGCGGCATCAGCACGGCCGACGCCGTCAGGTTGGCGGTGTCGAACTGGCCAAGCGCGAAGTAGGGGATCAGCTTCAGCGCGTTGGTGGCGGCAAAGAAGATCGCCGATGTCCCCGACAGCACCTTCGGATCAAGCCGTATCGGCAGCGCATAGACCTGGAAGGGGGGCCCGCCGACATGGGCGACGAAGCTGGTGAAGCCGGCGACGGTGCCCCAGAAGGCGGCGGCGATGCGGTTGGGCGCCGCCGCATGGTCGGAACCGTGGCGGAACTGGAGATAGAGCCAGCGCAGCACGAAGATCAGCGCGACAGCGCCGACGATCAGCCGCACCATCTCTTCGGTTACGAGCGCTGCCGTCAGCCAGCCGAGCCCAATGCCGATCACCGCGCCCGGCATCATGTCGACCAGCATCTTTCTGTCGTAGACGCCCCACCACGTCCACACCGAAACGATGTCCATCAGGCACAGGATCGGCAGCAGGATGGCCGCCGCCTGCACCGGCGGCATGGCCAGCGCCATCAAAGGCACGCCAACGAAGCCGACAGCGCCGCCGAAGCCGCCTTTCGACAGCCCGACAAGTATCACCGCCGGAATGGCGGCGGCATAAAACCACGGATCGGCGAGCAGACCTGACATGAACTGGAAATGCTGGAGGGAAGACGGTTGCCCTGCAATAGCCCAGAAACCCTTGCGCCGCGACCGGGAAAATGCCGGCCGTGTCGATCAACTGTGCGTAAAGCGACGGTTCCGGATTTACGGCAAGATCGCCGCCGATGCATAAGGGCGCCGTCCGATGCACATCAGGTTTTGACCCCAGGTTTTGGCCCCAGGTTTTGACCCCAGGTTTTTGACCCCAGGTTTTTGACAATGAGCGAACCCCACATCCGCCGCGCCGAAGCGGCCGACCTGCCTGCCATCGTAGCCATGCTCGCCGACGATCCGCTTGGCCGCAGCCGCGAGGATGCGACCGAGCCACTCGCCAAGGCCTATCGCGACGCCTTTGCCGCCATCGACGCCGACCCCAACCAGTTTCTTGCCGTGATGACGGATAGCGGCCGCGTCATCGGCACGTTGCAGATCAGCTATCTCGCCGGGCTGTCGCTGCAGGGCGCCTTGCGCGGCCAGATCGAGGCTGTGCGCGTCGCCGCGGACCGCCGCGGCGAACGGCTGGGACAGCGTCTGCTGGAATGGGCGGTCGAACAGTGCCGTGAACGCGGCTGCAAGATTGTCCAGCTGACCACCAACAAGAGCCGCCAGGACGCGCATCGCTTCTATGACCGGCTCGGCTTCAAGGCCAGCCACATCGGCTACAAGCTGGAGCTTAATTCAGTGGCGGCGGACGGCGCCGGATCGGCTGCGCCTTGATGATGGCGGTGCTGGTCTCCGCCTTGTCGGCGATGCGGTCGAGAAGCTTGTCGAGCTCGCCGATGGAGCGCACGTAGAGCCGGGCCACGAAACAGTCGTCGCCGGTGACCTTGTCGCATTCGCCGAATTCCGGGATCTCCTCAATCAGCTTCTGCACGATGTGCAGCTTGCCCGGCAGTGGCCGCACCCGCACGATCGCCTGCAGCGGAAACCCCAGCGCCTCCGGGTCGATCTCGATGGTGAAGGCGCGGATGACGCCGCGTTCCTCGAGCCGCCGCAGCCGTTCCGAGACGCTCGGCGACGACAGCCCGACCTGCTGCGCCAGATCCTTCAACGAAGTCCGCGAATCCAGGATCAGGATGTCGAGAAGCTTTCTGTCCAACTCGTCCAGCATTTTCATCTCCTCGCAAAAGGGCAGCGCGCGCCTTATTAAATAAGGTGTTGTGCCCTTATCACCTTTCATAGGGCATATAAACCCTCAAGGCGGCATGAGATTATGGCCTCAACAGATAGAGGTATTGTCATGGACAACACGGTACGCGGCACGATCGAGATGACGGCGGCGATGACGATCGTCGGCACGATCGGCTGGTTTGTCGTCATGTCGGGCCAGCCCGTTATGGACGTGGTGTTCTGGCGCTGCGCCTTCGGCGCGGTGGCGCTGCTGATCACCTGCGCGGCACTCGGGTTGCTGCGCGGCAGGCTGACGCTGCGCATTGTTGCCATCGCCGCTCTTGGCGGCGCGGCCATTGTCATCAACTGGCTGTTGCTGTTCAGCGCCTTCTCCCGCGCCTCGATCTCGATTGCCACGGCGGTCTACAACACGCAGCCCTTCATGCTGGTCGGCTTCGGCGCGCTGTTCTTCGGCGAGCGGCTGACCCTGGCCAAGCTGACCTGGCTCGGCATCGCCTTCGCCGGCATGCTGCTGATCGTGCAGACAGGGCCCGATGCGGGTGTCGGTTCCGGCATAACCGGCACAGATTATGTCATCGGCATCGTCATGGCGCTCGGAGCGGCCTTCTTCTGGGCTGTCGCGGCAATCGTCGCCAAGAAGCTCAAGGGCACCCCGCCGCATCTGATCGCGCTGATCCAGGTCTGCGTCGGCGTCGTCATGCTGGCGCCCTTCGCCAACCTCTCGCATTTGCCCGCCGATGCCTGGAGCTGGGCCATGCTGGCCACGCTTGGCGTCGTTCACACCGGCCTGGTGTACATATTGATGTACGCCGCCATCCAGAAACTGCCGACGCATCTGCAGGGGTCGCTGTCCTTCATCTATCCTGTCGTGGCGATCCTGGTCGATGTCATGGCTTTCGGCCACCGGCTGCATCCGGCCCAGCTCGTCGGCGCCGCCGCGATCCTGGTCGCCGCCGCCGGCATGAACCTCGGCTGGACTTTGTGGAAAGCCAAACCAACGGTCGAAAGCCCGCAAGCCGTCAAATGAGCGGCAGACCGTCTTCTTGCGGGCTATCGTAAACCAAAGCCATCTCATCGATCCCCGCCCGCCTGTTCAAGGCGGGCGCTTTGTTCTATGCCGCAATGCAACCATCTTCGCCCGGCATAGGCGAAACCCGGGATCGAAAGCCATGAACGACGCAACACCCCCCAACCGCTGCCGCATCGTGCTGATCGCACCCAAGGACGCTCCGGCGCAGCGCATTGCGGCTGCCTTCGACGGCGGTGATATCGCTTCCCTGATCCTGCCTGAGAACGGCATGGACGAGGCTGCCTTCCAGGCCTTCGCAGAACAGATCGTACCGGCCGCGCAAGCGGCCGGCATCGCCGTCATCATCGCCGGCGATACCCGCATTGCCGGCCGTGTCCAGGCCGACGGCATTCATGTCGAGGTTTCCAAGGACGCGCTCGCCGAGACCATCGAACACTTCCAGGGCAAGATGATGGTCGGCGCCGGTGGCGCCAAGACGCGCGACGACGCGCTGGAACTCGGCGAAACCAGGCCCGACTACATCTTCTTCGGCCGCTTCGACTACGACAACAAGCCGGAACCGCATCCGCGCAACCTGTCGCTCGGGCAATGGTGGGCGGACGTGATTGAGATCCCTTGCATCGTCATGGCCGGTTCCGCCATCGCTTCGGTAGAAGCGGTGGCCGCCACTGGCGCCGAGTTCGTGGCGCTGTCCAGCGCCGTCTTTGCCGAAGGCGCCGATCCGAAGGCGGCGATTGCTGCCGCCAATGCGCTGCTCGACCAAACCGCGCCGCGCTTCGAGGGCTGACGTGGGCCGACCTGGACTTCCTCTCGCGGTTCTCGTTGCGGCCTTGATGAGCGGGGCAGCGATCGCGGCGGAGACCGTTCCGCTGCCGCAGCCGAGGCCGGACACCAGCGCGCCCGCCCTCAGCGTGCCGGATGCGGTCGCCCCCGATGCGGGTGCCCCAAAAGCCGGTGCCACGGATTCCGGCGTCCATATCGACAAGCCGATCAACATCCCGCTGCCGCAGCCGGCGACAACCGCGCCGCTGCCGTCGGCCGACGCGATCAACCCCGAACGTTTCGGCGCCAAGCCGGCGGACCCCGCCTATGGCGCTTTCCAGCGCGGTCTTTACAAGACCGCCTACAATCTGGCGTTGGTGCGGGCCAAGAATGGCGACCCGGCGGCGCAAACGCTGGTGGCCGAGATTCTGTCGCGCGGGCTGGGCGTGCCGCTCAACCCGGCTGAGGCCGCCAAATGGTATGCGCAGGCCGCCGAGCAGGGGATTCCTGAATCGCAGTTCCAGTATGCGCTGATGCTGCTCGACGGCCGCTACGTCAAGAAGGACGAGAAGGGAGCCTATGCGCTGATGCAGGCCGCCGCCGAGGCCGGCAACCGGCTGGCGCAGTTCAACTTCGCGCAATTGCTCGTGCAGCAGGATCCGGGCGATGCCGGCATCGCCCGGGCTGTGCCCTATTATGAGCGTGCCGCGGCGACAGGGCTTGCCGACGCCCAGTATGCGATGGCGCAGGTCTATGCCAATGGCGTCGGCGGCAAGACGCGGGACGATGCAAAGGCGCGCAGCTTGCTGGCACAGGCTGCCAGGCAGAACTACGACACCGCGCAGATCGATCTTGCCGCCTGGATGATCGAGGGCCGGGGCGGTGTTCGCGACCTGAAATCCGGCTTCAACTGGATGAAGCAGGCAGCTGAAGGCGGCAATGTCGCTGCCCAGAACCGGTTGGCAAAGCTCTATATGGGCGGCATCGGCACCGACCCCGACCTGATCCTGGCCGGGGCCTGGTATGTGGTCGCCCGGCGCGCCGGCCTTATCGATCCGGAGATGGACGATTTCCTGCAAGGGCTGACCGACGACCAGACAAAGCAAGCCTTGCAGAAGGCCAACCGCCTGCCCTGACACGCAACGTCACTGTGTATGATCCAGCACGACCTTGCCGAAGGGAGAGCCGTGTTCGAGATGGCGAAGGGCCTGTGCTGCCTCTGCCCAGGGGAAGACCCGGTCGATCACCGGCCGCAGCCGATGGACGGCGAGCGCCCGGTTCATCGCTTCGAAGGACTCGCGCGAGCCGACCGGTATGCCGCGTGCTTTCACCTGGCGGCGGAAGATGTCGAGCGGATTGATCACCCCTTCGCTGCCGCCGAGATAACCGATGACGTTGATCTGGGCGCCGCGCGCCGACGCCTTGAGCGACTGCGCGAAACTTTGGGGACCACCGACTTCGATGATGTGATCGGCGCCGCGGCCATCGGTCAGCGCCAGCACGGCCGACGACCAATCCGGATCGTCGCGGTAGTTGACGCCATCATGCGCGCCAAGCCCCTTCGCCCAGGCAAGCTTCTCATCGCTGCTCGACGTAACAATGACGCGCGCTCCGGCCGCCCTTGCGAACTGCACGGCAAACAGCGACACGCCGCCGGTGCCGAGGCTGAGCACGGTTTCGCCTGGCTTGAGCTTGCCCTCGGTGAACAACGCATGCCAGGCAGTGACGGCGGCGCAAGGCAATGTCGCCGCCTCTACGTCGCTGAGATGCGCCGGCGCGATGACAGCCGCCTGTTCGTCCAGCCGGGCGAATTCGCTCAGCAAACCGTCGATCGGGCCGCCGCGCTGGTAGGAAGGTTCGGCCATGGCGAAGCTGCCGCCGACCCATCGCTGCCAGAACGTGCCGCAGACCCGGTCGCCAACCTTGAAGCGGCTGACCTCGGGGCCAAGCGCGACGACCTCGCCGACGCCGTCGGAAAGCGGCACCAGCGGCAAGGGGAATGTCGTGTGATAGCTGCCGCGCGCGATCTCGACATCGCGATAGTTGAGCGCCGTCGCCTTGACGCGGACGATCATCTCCTGACGGCCGGGCTCCGGCATTGGTCGTTCGACCATCTTGAGATTGTCGATGCCGCCCGGCTTCTGCAGTTCGATTGCCTTCATTGTCGTCGTCCTTTCGTTTGAAAGGAAAATTGCTTGCCAGGCGATGGATTTCAAATTCATAATGTTTACAATGATTATGCTTACGAGACATAGTTCTAGCTATGCTTGAGGAATTGCGCACGCTCGCCCTGTTTGCCGAGGAGGGCTCGATCCAGAAGGTCGCCCGGCGCCTGCCGCTGACGCAGCCGGCTGTGACCCGGCAAATCCAGCGGCTGGAGGACATGCTTGGCACGACGCTGCTCGACCGCCGGCAAAAGCCGCCGCGACTGACGCCGACGGGGCTGGAAGTGCTGGCGCGCGGACGCGATATCATCGCTTCCGTAGAAGCGCTAAAATCCTTCGCCGGAAAGACCGAGCCGGAAGGTCTGTTCCGCCTTGGCCTCGCTCATGGCCTCTCGGACCGCGACATCGCCGGGGCCATCGCCAACGCCGCGGCGGCGTTCCCGAAAGTGTCGCTACGGCTCAAGACCGGCTGGAGCGCCGAACTGATCGATCAATTCGAACGCTGCGAGCTCGATGTGACGATTGTTCTGCGATCGTCGGACAAGCCAGGACCGGAAGCGCTTGGCACTGAACGTCTTGGCGTCATAGCTGCGTCCACCGTCGCCGATCCGGAAGACGGTGGCCGGACACCCATGCCGTGGGTGCTTAGTCCGGCACCTTGCGACGCGCGCCAGAAGCTCACGTCCGTTCTGGTCGGCGGAAGGCGTTATTTCGAGATCGCGGCGGAGATACAGGATCCGGCCTTGCAGATGGAATGGGTCCGTCGGGGGCACGGCCTTGGGCTAGTGCCGTTGCGTCTTGCAAGGCGCGGACTTCCCGACGGCCTCATGCTGGTCAACACGGAAGATGTCGACCTTTCCTTGCAGGTCGCCGCACTTCGTTCGCCTCATCTCAACCGGCTGACTGAGGCTGCGGACGCCATCGTCGAGGCCGTCGGCAAAGTCATTGCGGCCCAGGTTTGAGGCTACCAGCCCTTGTCGGGCGATCTGGCATCCCTTGCCTCTCCTGCCGATTTGTGGTCTTGGGAGCCCGAAATCGCTTATCCAGCGACCATCCTCATATCAACGGCCAAGCCGTTGCTAGCATCCCGGATCAATCTCATCATGGCCAAGATCAATGGCAACGAAATCCGTCCCGGCTATGTCATCGAGCACGATGGCGGCCTTTGGGTGGCCGTCAGGACCAACACCGTCAAGCCCGGCAAGGGCGGCGCCTACAACCAGGTCGAACTCAAGAACCTGATCAACGGCACCAAGCTCAACGAGCGCTTCCGCTCGGCCGAGACCGTCGAGCAGATCCGGCTCGACCTGAAGGATTTTTCCTTCCTCTACGCCCAGGACGACGCACTGGTGTTCATGGACACGCAGAGCTACGAGCAGCTCGAGCTGGCGAAAGATTTCGTCGGCGACCGCGCCGCCTTCCTGCAGGACGGCATGATGGTGACGGTCCAGCTCTATGAGGACAGGCCGATCGGCATTTCGCTGCCCGACCAGGTGACGCTGACCATCACCGAGGCCGACCCGGTGGTGAAGGGCCAGACGGCCGCGTCCTCGTACAAGCCGGCGGTGCTGGAAAACGGCATCCGCGTGCTGGTGCCGCCATTCATCGGCGCCGGCGAACGCATCGTCGTCGACACCAACGAACTCACCTACATGCGCCGCGCAGACTGACGCGTAGGCAGGAACAGATACGATGGCACGCTCCGCACTTCTCAATGTCATGGTCCAGGCCGCCATGAAGGCCGGCCGTTCGCTGTCGCGCGACTTCGGCGAGGTGCAGAACCTGCAGGTGTCGATGAAGGGACCGGGCGACTATGTCAGCCAAGCCGACCGCAAGGCCGAGGACATCCTGTTTGCCGAACTGTCGAAGGCGCGCCCGGGCTATGCCTTCCTGATGGAAGAGCGCGGCATGGTCGAAGGCGACGACGACCAGCACCGTTGGATCGTCGACCCGCTCGACGGCACCACCAATTTCCTGCACGGCATTCCGATCTTTTCCATCTCGATCGCGCTGGAGCGACAGGGCCAGTTGGTCGCCGCCGTCATCTACAATCCGGCAATGGATGAGCTCTACACCGCCGAGCGCGGCGGCGGCGCCTTCATGAACGATCGCCGGCTGCGCGTTGCCGGCCGCAGCAAGCTCACCGACTGCGTCATCGGCTGCGGCGTGCCGCATCTCGGCCGCGGCCAGCACGGCAATTTCCTCGTCGAGTTGCGCAATGTGATGGCCGAGGTCTCGGGCGTGCGCCGCCTGGGTTCCGCCGCGCTCGATCTCGCTTATGTCGCCGCAGGCCGCATGGACGGCTTTTGGGAAACCGGCCTGTCGGCCTGGGACATTGCCGCCGGCCTGCTGCTGATCCGCGAGGCCGGTGGCTTCGTCTCCGACATGGATGGCGGCCAGGATATGCTCGAGGCGGGTTCGCTCGTCGCTGGCAACGAGGTCATCCAGCGCGCGCTGCTCAAGGCCGTGAAGAAGCCGCTTTCGGCGCGCTGATCACTTGGCATGCCGGCGCGGCGCGCTGAAGCGCCGCAGTCGCAAAACCGCAATCAAAGCTTGAAATACTGCCCGGCGGCCGCCCAGATAAGGGTGACGCAGGATCTTTTATGACGAGCATACCTTCACTATCCTCGCGAGAAGCGCAGCCAGACCAGCCAATTGAAATCCCTTTTGTCGGGCGTTGGCACTATTCGCGTGCGGAGATGATCGCCGATGGCATCGTCCACGCGGTCGGCATCGTGCTGGCGATAGCCGCCGGCTCGGCGTTGCTGGCGCTGGCCGCCTTCCATGCCGGTCCCGGCGAATACATCGCCGCCGCCTTCTTCGTGGTGTCGCTGCTGACTGTGCTGTCGATTTCGCTGACCTACAATCTGTGGCCGGTGACGTCGCCGGCGAAGTGGATCTTGCGGCGCTTCGATCATGCGGCGATCTATCTCCTGATCGCCGCGACCTACACGCCCTTTCTGGCCCAGCTCGACGGCTCGCCGCTGGCGCTGCCGATGATTGTCCTTGTCTGGACCGCTGCTTTGACCGGCATTGCCATGAAAGTGTTCCTGCCCGGCCGCTTCGATCGTCTGGCCATTGTCTTCTATCTCGCCATCGGCTGGAGCGGCGTCGTCCTGGTCAAGCCGCTGGTGGCGACGTTGCCGACGACCTCGATCGCGCTGATTGTCGCCGGCGGCATCGTGTACTCCTGCGGCGTCATCTTCTTCGCCTGGAAACGCCTGCGCTTTCACAATGCCCTCTGGCACGGCTTTGTCGTCACCGGCGCCGGGCTGCATCTTGCCGCCATGGTCGACTGCCTGGTCGTCAACCGCCTCTGAACGGCGTGGTGCGGCCCGACAGTCGGGCAATATTGCCAAGCGCCATTCAATTTGGTCACAATTCCGTTTAGAGTCGCGAATTACGTGATCGGCGGCACTGGAGCAGTTCCAGGGAAGTATGAGCGGCTTCCCGTTCGGAATTGCGTCAAGGCAAATAGAGCATCGGAAACGGGGCACGGATGGCTTTTCTCAGATCCTTCGGCGTGGGCAGGCGTTCTGATGTCCTGATGTACGATCCGCACAAACTGTCGAGCCCGCAGGTCTTCCTCCTGACCATGGTCATCTTCCTGGTCATCGTCGCCTTCATCGCCGCCATCCTCACCCGCCAGATCTCGACCGCTTTCGGGAGCAATCCCGGCCTCAATGGCCTCATCGTCGGCGTCCTTGTGGTCGGCATCCTGCTCGCCTTCGCCCAGGTCGGACGACTGTTTCGCGAAGTGCGCTGGGTCAATTCCTTCCGCGCCGGTTCCGAAACCACCGAGCCGGTGCTGCTGGCGCCGATGAAGGCGATGATCGGCCGCTCCTCGACGGTCGCCTTCTCGACGTCTTCGATGCGCACCATGCTGGATTCGATCGCCACCCGCCTCGACGAAAGCCGCGACACCTCGCGCTATCTCGTCGGGTTGCTGGTGTTCCTCGGTCTGCTCGGCACCTTCTGGGGCCTGCTCAACACCATCGGCTCGATCCGCGAAACCATCGAATCGCTCGATCCCGGCACCGGCGACGCCGCCGCCGTGCTCGATTCGCTGAAGCAGGGGCTGTCGGCGCCGCTGGCCGGCATGGGCACGGCCTTTTCGTCCTCGCTGTTCGGTCTTTCCGGGTCGCTGGTGCTAGGCTTCCTCGACCTGCAGGCCGGCCGCGCCCAGACCCGATTCTATACCGAGCTTGAAAACTGGCTGTCCTCGGTCACCGATCTCTCCTCCGACATCGCCGTCGCCGACCCGGCCAAGACTGAATCCTCCGACGAGATCCGGGTCCTGTCGGAACGGCTGCGCAGCATGCAGGAAAGCGGCGGCGGCTCCAATCCGCGCGTCGCCACCGCCATGGCCAATCTCGCCGACGGCATTTCCGGCCTGGTCAAGAACATGCGCTCCGAGCAGCAGATCATGCGCGACTGGGTCGAGGCCCAGTCGGACGAGCAGAAGGCGATGCGCAACACGCTGGAAAAGATCGCCGACGCGCTGAAGAAACCCGGGGTCCACTAGCATGGCTCTCGCCAGGGGCCGGCGCACCGATCGCCGGATCGACTATTGGCCGGGCTTCGTCGACGCGCTGTCGACGCTGCTGCTCGCCATCATGTTCCTGCTTACCGTTTTCGTGCTGGCGCAGTTCCTGCTCGGCCGCGAACTCTCCGGCAAGGATACGGCGCTCACGCGCCTCAACTCGCAGATCAACGAACTGACGCAGCTGCTGGCGCTGGAGCGTTCGACCGCGCAGGACAAGGACGATTCGCTGGCCAATCTGCAGGCGTCGCTGTCGGCGGCGGAAGCAGAAAGGAGCCGGCTCGAGCAGTTGCTGGCGCAAGGCGCCGGCGCCGGCGACGCCGCCAACCAGCGCGCCGCGGAGCTCGGCGGCGAACTCGACAGCCAGCGCCAGATCAGCCAGCAGGCGCTGAGCCAGGTCGAGATCCTGAACCAGCAGATCGCGGCACTGCGCAAGCAGATCGGCGCGCTCGAGGACGCCCTCAACGTGTCCGAAACGCGCGACCGCGATTCCAACACCAAGATCGCCGATCTCGGCCGTCGGCTCAACGTCGCGCTGGCGCAGCGCGTGCAGGAACTGAACCGGTACCGCTCCGACTTCTTCGGCCGCCTGCGCGAAATCCTCGCCGATCGCGAGAACATCCGCATCGTCGGCGACCGCTTCGTCTTCCAGTCGGAAGTTCTGTTCCCGACCGGCTCCGAAGTGATCAACGATGCCGGCAAGGTCGAGATGAAGAAGCTCGCCGACGCCATCATCGAGTTGCAAAAGGAAATCCCGCCCGAGATCAACTGGGTGCTGCGCGTCGACGGCCACACCGACAACAAGCCGCTGTCCGGCGCCGGCCGCTATCGCGACAATTGGGAATTGTCGACGGCGCGTTCGACCTCGGTGGTCAAGTTCCTGATCGAGAACGGCGTGCCCGCCAACCGGCTGGTTGCGGCCGGCTTCGGCGAATTCCAGCCGCTCGACCCCGCCGACACCGAAGACGCCCGCAACAAGAACCGACGCATTGAACTGAAACTCACCGAACGGTGATTTTCAGTCACGCGAAATTGTTTGCCAGCTCAACTCTAGGGCGAAACGCCAGGCCGGCAAGGCCTGAAAACATTATCTTTCTTTAATTACACTTCGCGTTTCCGGGCTCCTACTTTGACGCGCAGGGCCGAGAACCGCCGGCGATGCCTCCCATCGCGACGCGACGGAACCGGACGGCCCGCTTCCGGAAGGCGGAGCGAAAGCGCTTGCCCCTTCCATAGCAGGAGGAGACGCACATCATGCGCTCTTTGAAGACTCTCAGGACCGCAACCCTCACGACACTTCTGATCACTGTTCCACTCGCCGGCGCCTATGCCGCCGGACATCACAAGGGCGCCCTCGACGCCAGCGACCCGACCGACATGACCGGTCCGCGTGTGACCGGCCTGATCGAGCAGGTGCGGGGCGTCGAACAGGGCATCGCGGATGCGCGCGAAACCAAGGGCATCTCGACCTCGGAAGCGCAGTGGCTGCATCTGCGTGCGGCGCATATCGGCCAGGCCGCCGAACGGGTCGCCGCTTCGGACCATGGCCGGATCCCGGCCGCGCAATATCACGATCTGCTGCGCCGCCTCGACAATGTCGATCAGAGGCTGATGTCCGACACCGGCAGCGGCTTCATGATCGGTGATGGCTCCGACGGCGGGAATTATCCGAACGGCTGAGATCCGCTCTGATATCTCCAGGAATGAGGAAGGGACTGTCTGACGCCCCCGGATCTGGCTCCGAGGGCGTCTTTTTTGTCACCAGCCCAGCCACAGCGCAGCGAGGGCCAGCACCGCCGGCACGGTCTGAATATAGAGGATCTTCCGGCTGGCAGTCGCCGCGCCATAGAGGCCGGCGACGGCGATGCAAAGCAGGAAGAACACCTTGATCTGGAATCCCGCCGCGCCGAGATAGAGGCCCCAGATCAGCCCGGCGGCAAGGAAGCCGTTGTAGAGCCCCTGATTGGCGGCGAGCACCTTCGATGCGCTGGCGAAGTCCGGCTTGAGGTTGAACGCCCTGTGCCCGCGCGGTGTGTCCCACGCCACCATCTCCAGATAGACGATAAAGAGGTGGATCAGGGCCACCAGCCCGACCAGGATATTGCCGATCATCTTAGTCTCCCCTCCATGGCGGTGTTCCACCGTCAGCCAGCATTCCACGCACCAGCTCACCGGCGCAAGCTGCATAGCCACCTTTGAGGGTTGCCAATCCTGGCGCGTTGGTATCTTTTCCCGCGGTCCAAAACGCGGAACCTGTCATGTCTTTTCAGAAGCTCGATGATCTCGGCCACAAGCTCGAAGCGCTGGAACATGCGCTCGCTATCCTCGGCGCCGACGAGGCGACCCACATGGCCGTCGGCGGCGGCGAGAAGCGCGCCGAAGCCATGTCGTCCCTGGCCGGGATGCTGCATATCAGGGCAACGGCGCCGGAGATCGCCGACTGGCTCGCCGCCGCCGAACAGGAGGCGCTGAACGAGGAGCAGCAGGCGGCGGTCCGCGAACTGCGTCGCCAATACACCAACCTGACCTGCCTGCCGGTCGAATTCGTCGAGCGCCAGACGGTGGCGCGTATGCGCTCCGAGCAGCTCTGGCGCGACCTGCGCGGCAAGAATGACTGGGCCGGATTCCTGCCGGCGCTCGAAGGTGTCATCGCGCTGGTGCGCGAGGAAGCCGCCCTGCGCGCCGACGCGCTCGGCCTCGATCCCTACGACGCACTGATGGAGCAATACGATCCTGGCAACCGCGCCGCCGACATCACGCCGGTCTTCACCGAGCTGAAGACATTCCTGAAGGGCTTCGTGCCGGAAGCGCTGGCCGTACAGGAAGCGCGACTGGCCAAGCGCCCGCTGAAGCCGCTCTCCGGCAGCTATGCGATCGACAAACAGCGCGAGCTTGGTCTCGCCATGATGGCTTCGGTCGGCTTCGACCTCACCCATGGTTCTCTGTCGGTATCGCACCATCCCTTCTGCGGCGGGGTGCCGAGCGACGTTCGCATCACCACCCGCTACAAAACGTCCGATTTCCTGTCGGCTTTGATGGGCGTGCTGCACGAGACCGGCCACGCGCTCTACGAGCAGAACCTGCCGAAGGCCTGGCCGCACTGGCCGCTCGGCAAGGCGCGCGGCATGGCGGTGCATGAAAGCCAGAGTCTGTTCGTCGAGAAACAGGTCGGCCGCAACCCCGAATTCTGGCGCTGGGCGCTGCCCGTGGTCGAAAAGCATCTCGGCGAAGCCTGGTCGCTCGACGACATCCTGCCGCATGTGCACCGGGTCGAGCGCGGCCTGATCCGCGTCGACGCCGACGAGGTCACCTACCCGCTGCATGTCATCCTGCGCTACGAGTTGGAGCAGGAGGTGGTCTCGGGGCGGCTGCAGGCGGCCGACCTGCCCGAAGCCTGGGACGCCAAGATGCGGGAGTATCTTGGCCTTTCGACCATCGACAACCCAGCCGACGGACCGATGCAGGACGTGCATTGGCCAGGCGCCGCCTTCGGCTATTTCCCGTCCTATACGCTGGGCGCTATGATGGCGGCGCAGCAATGGGCTGCGCTGACGCGCGACCATCCTTCAGCCGACAGCGACCTCGCCAAGGGCAATTTCGCCGCCATCAATGACTGGCGCCGCGACAATATCTGGTCGCAGGGATCCCGCTGGTCGACGCCCGAACTGCTTGAGCGCGCCACCGGGGAAAAGCTCAACGCCGCGTATTTCACCGAGCATCTCCGCAAGCGGTATGGTCCCGCCTGATTGCGGGTTGCTACTCCGCGGCACCCCTGAAGGCGCTTGCTCCGGTTTCGAACTGCAGCTTGGCCAGCCTTGCATAGATTCCGCCCTTGGCGACCAGGCTCTGGTGCGTGCCTTCCTCGACGATGCGGCCGCCATCCATGACCAGGATGCGGTCGGCCTTCAGCACGGTCGCCAGCCGGTGGGCGATGACGATGGTGGTGCGGCCCTGCATCAGCCGTTCCAGCGCCGTCTGCACCAGCGTTTCGCTTTCGGCGTCGAGCGCCGACGTGGCCTCGTCGAGCAGCAGGATCGGCGCGTCGCGCAGGATGGCGCGGGCGATCGCCACGCGCTGGCGCTGGCCGCCGGACAAGGTCACACCGCGCTCGCCGACCTGGCTGTCGTAGCCCTTGTCGAGCCTGAGGATGAACTCGTCGGCCAGCGCGTCCCTGGCGGCGGCCTCGATCTCGGCATTCGTCGCGCCCGGCCGGCCAAAGCCGATATTGTCGCGCGCGCTTGCCGCAAAGATGGTGACATCCTGCGGCACGATCGCAATGCGCTCCCGCACTTCAGCCGGATCGGCTTCGCGCACGTCGACGCCGTCAATGGCGATGCGGCCAGTTTCGGGATCGTAGAAGCGCAGGATCAGCGAAAAGACGGTGCTCTTTCCGGCGCCCGACGGGCCGACGATCGCCACCGTCTCGCCGGGCTTGACCTGAAAACTCAAGCCGTGGACGGCGGCACGGTCCGGCCTTGCCGGGTAGGAGAAGGAGACGTCGTCGAAACTGATCGCGCCTGTCGCCTTGGCGGGCAGCGGCAGCGGATTGGCCGGCGGTTGAATCGCCGGCGTCTCGTCGAGTATCTCGGTCAGCCTTTCGGCCGCACCCGCCGCCTGGGCAAGCTCGCCCCAGACTTCCGACAGTGCGCCCAGCGCGCCTGCGGCAAACACGGAGTAAAGCAGGAACTGGCCGAGCGTGCCGGGCGACATCGTGCCGGCAAGCACGTCACGCGAGCCGAACCACAACACCGCCACGACCGAGGAAAAGATCATGAAGATGGCAAAGAAGGTGAGCAGCGAGCGGGAGAAGATCGACGAGCGCGCCGCCTGGAAGGCGGCTTCCACCGCGGCCGAGAACCGCCCGGTGACCAGCGTCTCGTTGGTGAACGCCTGCAACGTACGCACCGCGCCGATCTGCTCGCTGGCATAGGCGGTCGCTTGCGCCAGCGTGTCCTGCGCCTGCCGTGACCGGCGCCTCACCGAACGGCCGAACGCGACCAGCGGCAGCACGATGAGCGGAATGGCCGCGATCACCAGGCCCGACAGTTTCGGGCTGGTGACGACCATCATCGCCACCGCGCCAAGGCCGAGGATGACGTTGCGCAGCGCCACCGAGGCGGTGGCGCCGACGGCGGATTTCACCTGCGTCGTGTCGGCGGCAAGCCGCGAGACGATCTCGCCCGATTGCGCGGTGTCGAAGAAGGACGGCGAAAGCGTCGTGACATGCGAAAACACGTCGCTGCGGATGTCGGCGACGACCCGCTCGCCGAGCGTGATGACGAAGTAGTAGCGTCCGGCCGACGCCGCCGCCAGAATGGCTGCCATCGCAACCAAAGCGGCGAAATATTCGGCGATGAAGACGGTGCCGGAAGCACTGAAACCGTGGTCGATCATGCGCCGCACGGCCAGCGGCAGCGCCAGCGTCGTCGCCGCGGCGATGGCGAGCGAAATGAGGGCGCCTATGACCAGTTTGCGGTAGCGGAATATATAGGGATACAGGCGCCTGAGCGGCCCGAGCGAGCGCCTGCGCCCGTCTTGCTCGCCGCTGATGTCCGCCATGACCGTTTCCTCTGGCCGCTTCCAGGTGGGCGCGTTCAATATGCGCCTGCCGTGGCCTTGTGATTCAATTCCGGCTGATGTATAGGCTCGCCGACCGTTTTAGAAGCCGTGGCTTTTCAATAGCTGCGGCTTCGAGTTTTAAAAAGGGGCGCATCGACGCAGGCCACGGGCCCGTCTGTAGCGCCACAAGCCAGGAAGCACGACAATGAAGGCCGATATCCATCCCGACTACCACACCATCAAGGTCGTCATGACCGATGGCACAGAATACTCGACCCGTTCGACCTGGGGCAAGGAAGGCGATACGATGAACCTCGATATCGACCCGACCACGCACCCGGCCTGGACCGGCGGCCAGCAAACCCTGCTCGACCGCGGCGGCCGCCTGTCGAAGTTCAAGAAGCGCTTCGAAGGGTTCGGCCTTTAAGCCTATCGGCTTTCGCAGATCAGGAACCCGCCCTTGTGGCGGGTTTTTTGTTCAGCGGATCGTGGCGCGGACGAAATCGCCTTTGATCACGATCGAGGGTTTGGCGCCGGCAGTGTTGGCAAGCGAACTGTCGACGAAGGACGCCGACGCGGTCACCGAGTAGCTGATTTGAACCTGCCGGCCGAAGGTCAGCGTGGCATCCAGCGCCTTGCCGGCAATGGCGACAGTCTCGTCCTTCCGGACGCTGCCATAGGCGAGATTGGCCCTCAGCGCCTCGCCCTTGAGATCGATGCGTGAAGCATGCCCTTCGAGCGAAACATCGGCCGCCTTGCCGGTAATGGCGATGCTGGAGAAATTCCCCGTCATACTGGCCAGCAAGGCCGCCTGCTCGATCGACGCAGAACTCTCGGGCGCAATGTTGGCGTTGATCTCGACCCTGCAATCCGAAGGATCCAGCCAGGACGACGGAGCGACATTGATGCGCAACGTCGAGGCCTCCCGCTTCATGTCGCTGGCGGTGCGGCAGTCATTGGCGAACCAGGACGAATACCAGCTGGCAAACCAGCCCTCGCGGCGGCTGCCGATCGTCGCCTGGTAGGGTTCTGCACCTGAAGTGGTCAGCTTGACCGAGCTTGCCTCGCCGGTGATGATGATGGCGGTCACACCGGCGAGATCGAGCGTCTTTGCGGCATCACCGGCCACCGGCGGTGCCAGGGCAACTGCGGCAAAGGGCAGCAAGACGAGAATTGCGGATTTCATCATTGTCTCCGATCATGGGTGGGCGGTCGCGAAAGGACCGCAGCGTTGCCCAGATGATCCGAGACGTCGATTTTCGCGACCTCGATCACGATCCGGGACGACCGTGAACGCAATCCAGGTCATTGTCGGCCGCCCGGTCCATCGTCGGCCGCCTTGGAACCACGCTTGCGATCATGATCTTCATTCCCTTGCCATTCGTCGTTGCCCTGCTGCTCGTCATCCTGCTTGCGCAGATGATCCGCCGAAACGAGGCCGATCTGCGCGAAAACATGTTTTTCATGCTGCTGATGGCTGCCTACGCCTTGCAGTCGGTGCTGATCGGCATCCGCTGGGGCTACGAAGTCAGGGCAATCATGCCTTTCCAGGCGGTGTTGGCGACATTGATCGCGCCGCTTGCCTGGATAGCTTTTAGCGGTCTGGCGAGGGAACGCTCGCGGCATCGCCTGGCTTCGCTGTGGCCGCATCTGTTGCCGGCCTGTCTTGTGGCCCTGCTGCTGATCTTCTGGCGCGAGCCGGTAGGCCCCGTGATCATGCTGGTCTTCCTGTGTTATGGCGTCACCCTTCTTTGGCTTGCGCGGGTCGGGCCGGACGGCCTTGCCGAGTCGCGTCTGGACGGTGTCTTGCGCTCCTACCGGGCGCTGCTGGTGACGACGCTGGCGATCCTGGCGTCGCCGGTCACCGACATCATCATCAGCCTCGACCTCGAATGGACCGGCGGTGCCCATTCCGGCGCGGTGATTGCCGCCGGCAATGTGCTGGCGCTGCTGCTGCTTGGCGGTGCAGCCGCGGTGGCCAGCGAAACCGCGCCTCTGGATGACGATGAAGACGATGGGCCGCAAGCCGCGCCACGGGCGACGAGCGAGGATTCCGCGGCCGCGGCGGCCGTCGACGCGCTGATGCGGTCAAAAGAACTCTACAGGGACGTTGACCTCAACCTCGGCCGTATCGCCAGGCGCCTCGGCCTGTCGGCGCGGCAAGTGTCGTCGGCGGTCAACCGCATCCACGGATCGAGCGTGTCGCAATATGTCAACAACCAGCGCATCGGCGAAGCCTGCCGCCTGCTGGCGGCCAGCGACGAGCCCATCACCCGCATCATGTTCGACGCCGGGTTTCTCAGCAAATCGAACTTCAACCGCGAGTTCCTGCGCGTGACAGGCTTCACCCCGAAGGCCTGGCGGCTGGAGCATCGGCTGTCAAACCGAAAGCTCGCGGCCCTGCCGTTGCCAGGCGAGACAAAATGAAGGCGGGCGACACCGGTCAGGCGCCGACTAGTTCCCGCAGCGCCATGCGCTTGTAGGCGGCGACCAGCCTGTCGCCCTCCTGCCGGTCGACCGAGATCGCCAGCCGCACGGCAGCCTCGCCCATCTGCCAGACGAGGAAGGCCGTCGTCTCCAGCGCCACCGGATCGGCGCCGGGATGCAGCCGCTTCAGCACCATGGTCAGGAATTCGGCATTCGCCCGGCTGTCGGCGAGTTCGAGCTGGCGCAGCGCCTTGTCGGCCTGCGTGCCCGACCAGATGTCGCGCATCACCGGCTCGGCCAGGAACAGCTGATAGTAGATATCCACCAGCTCCGAAAACGCCTGCCGCAGGCCCTCGGCGTCGACGACATCCTTGAGCGCCGAGGAGATGCAGGCCTGGCTTTCGGCGGTGTAGCGCTCGGCCAGCGCCCAGACGATCGCCCGCTTGTCGGGAAAGAACTGGTAGAGCGAGCCGATCGACACCGCGGCCCGTTCCGCCACCTCGCCCATGCGTATGGCGTCGCTGCCTTGCTCGGCAATCAGCGCCGAGGCTGCGGCCAGCATGCGCTCGACCCGCTCGCGGCTGCGCTGCTGGGTGGGCGCCCGTCGCGGCGATGCGACCTGCTCCTGGGCAGATGCGGGCGTTGCTGTGTCTTCCATGACGGCCTCCGGTCTCGACAAAATCTGCCAACAAACGGCTTGACTCGCAAAATACGAGGGTTTATCACGTTTTGCAAATGTGAGGATTACTCACATTTGCAAACAAAGGAAAACCCCAATGACTAACACCAAACCAGTCCTGATCCTCGGTGGCACTGGCAAGACCGGCCGTCGCCTCGCCGAGCGGCTGACCTCACAGGGCATTCCCGTGCGCATCGGCTCGCGTTCCGGCAGCCCCCGCTTCGACTGGGAGGTCCGGCGGCCTGGGAGCCTGCGATGCAGGGCGTGGGCGCCGTCTACATCAGTTACTATCCCGACATCGCCGTGCCGGGCGCCGCCGAGACCGTCGGCGCCTTCGCCAGGCTTGCGGTAGCAAATGGCGTCACCCGCATGGTGCTGCTCTCCGGCCGCGGCGAGACCGAAGCCCAGCGCGCCGAAGAGATGGTCAAAGCCTCGGGCGCTGACTGGACGATCCTGCGTTGCGCTTGGTTTTCGCAGAATTTCAGCGAAGGTTTTCTCGTCGAGTCCTTGCGGCAAGGCGAAGTGGCTTTGCCTGTCGGCCCTGTTGGCGAGCCCTTCGTCGATGTCGACGACATCGCCGATGCTGCCTTCGTTGCGCTGACCGAACCGGGTCATGTGGGCCAGCTCTATGAGTTGACCGGGCCGCGGCTGCTAAGCTTCGCCGACGCGGTTGCCGAGATCGCCAAGGCGACCGGCCGCGACATCCGCTATATCAAGATCTCGCATGACGAATTCACCGCCGCGACGGCGGCATACGAACTGCCGCCCGAAATCGCCTGGCTGCTCAACGAGCTGTTCACCGAAGTGCTTGACGGCCGCAACGAGACGCTGACCGACGGCGTCCAGCGTGTGCTCGGCCGCGCGCCGAAAGACTTTTCCGCCTACGCAAATGAAACCGCTGCAACCGGCATCTGGAGCAACTGAGATGATCAAGCTTCTTCCCACCCTCACCATCATCGCCGCCATCGGCTCGGGCGTCGTCGGCGGCGTGTTCTTCGCCTTTTCCAACTTTATCATGGCGGCGCTTGCCCGGCTGCCGGTCCCCCAAGGCATCGCAGCGATGAATTCGATCAACATCACGGTGATCACGCCCACCTTCATGACGGCGCTGTTCGGCACCGGCCTGCTCTGTCTGGTGCTTATCGCCGCCGTTCTCATGGGGTGGAGCCAGTCCGGCTCATACTGGCTGCTTGCCGGCGCCGTGATCTATTTGATCGGCAACCCGATCGTGACCATGGTCTTCAATGTGCCGCTCAACGATGCGCTCGCCGCCGTCGACCCGGCCAGCGCCAATGGCGCAGCCGTGTGGGCGAACCATCTGAATCAATGGGTGATGTGGAACCACGTCCGCACCATCACCGCCATCGTGTCGATGGCCTGCTTCATGTTCGCATTGCTCTGAAAAATGACACTTCGCAAACGCAAGGACCTCGCCTCAAGCGGGGTCCTTTTGCGAGTGACCCTTGCGGTCGGAATGACCGAGATCGCGGCCCGGATCGATGACGTCGCGCACCAGCTGCTTGAGCTTGGCGGCATCGGGAAAGCCGCCGTCGCGCTTGCGGTCCCAGACCAGCACATCGTTGCAGGAAACGGTGAAGATGCCGCCTGTGCCCGGCACCAGCGTCACTTCACCAAGATCCGTGCCGAAGGTGGAGAGCAGTTCCTGCGCCATCCAGCCGGCCCGCAACAGCCACTGGCACTGCGTGCAATAGGTGATGACCACGCGGGGCCTCTCCGGCACACTCATGTCTGGGCCTCCTGTATGCGCACCGTGGTATTTGCGAATCGATCGTGTATCGGGTCGTCGCCCAGAGCTATGGATATCGCAATCCAGACCGGCCAGATCAGCACCAAAACGAGGGCAGCGGATGCAACCACTATTTCCAGGCTGGAGTAATCCTGCACGCCACCGGGAGCGGTGCCCCAAGCCTGAAAAGCATACCAGCTTCCCGTCAGGACGATCGGTAATGCGCCGAGAAACTTGATAAGTTGCCGCCGAACAGCCTTTCTCGCCGGCAGGCCGACCCTATGTCTGTCGTCCTCATCATGCACAATGAGCTCCGTGAGCCGCTTGCCGATTGATTGGCCGGACTTCAACTCCATAATGAGGAGATAAGACGCCAGAGCGATCAGCTCGAGGAAACCCAGGTCCAATGCTGCAGGCCTGAAATTTCCTTGCGAATCCAGACCGATCGAGATGGAGGAGGTTTCTCCAGGCTTTGAGCCCGGCGCCGTACCCACGCTCCATATGGCGACCGGCAAACCGAGTACTGATGTTCTACACACCTGCCAGTCATAACGGGCAAGTGTCGGGGCACCGTGAACCGTACCCTCCTGGCATAATTTCCAGTTCAGCCAAAAGCTGCCTTTTACGCCACCGTTGGTCAGCAGAAATAGAGCCCCTACGAGCAAATAGAGAGCGATCAGGATTACAAAGTAGTCGATGAGTGCAGCGAGAAACCGTCGCCATATGCCGGGCCGGCGAGGCCAGGCCACCGCATCGGCAAAACTTGCCTCTTTATAGTCGGTCATCGGCCCCCCCTGATAACTGACTAATCTATAGGCAGGCCGCCGTCATACAGCAATATTCGCATCCGACTGTATTGCACGGACCTACGCCGCGCTGAGCTTGGCCATGGTCTCGTCGTCGACCTCGAAATTGGCGTAGACGCTCTGCACGTCGTCGTCGTCCTCGAGCGTTGCCACCAGTTTCATCAGCGATTGCGCCCGCTCTTCGTCGACCGGGACATTGTTCTGCGGCTGCCAGATCGGCTTCACCGATTCGGCCTCGCCAAGCGAGGCTTCCAGCGCCTTAGACACTTCGCCCATACTCTCGAACGCACAGTAGATGGTGTGGCCTTCCTCGTCGGACTCGACGTCATCGGCGCCGGCCTCGATCGCCGCGTCCATCACCTTGTCGGCGCTGCCGGCGGAGGCCGGATAGTAAATCTCGCCGGCGCGGTTCCACATGAACGACACCGAGCCGGTTTCACCAAGCGCACCGCCGGCTTTGGTGAAGGCGGCGCGCACATTCGAGGCCGAGCGGTTGCGGTTGTCGGTCAGCGCCTCGACGATCAGCGCCACGCCGCCTGGCCCATAGCCTTCATAGCGCACCGCTTCGTAATTCTCGGCATCGCCCATCGATGCCTTGTTGATGGCGCGCTGGATGTTGTCCTTCGGCATCGACACCGCCTTGGCGTTCTGGATGGCCAGGCGCAAACGCGGGTTCATCGACGGATCCGGTGTTCCGCTCTTGGCGGCGACGGTGATTTCGCGCGCCAGCTTGGAAAACATTTTCGACCGCACCGCATCCTGGCGGCCCTTGCGGTGCATGATGTTCTTGAACTGTGAATGGCCAGCCATGGCACCTCTGTCGTCTTAGGCTAAGAGCATCCCGAAACGAGGTGATCTCACCTCGTCTTCCGCGATACTCGAACTCAAATTTTCAGAGCCGTCCAAGGTGCAACGCGATGGATGCACGGCGTTCTCTGTCGGAATGGCCGGCTTATAGATAAATCGGCTCAATTCGTCCAGCCGCGCCGGTTCACCCCTCCAGATCGGACTTCAGCCGGTCGATAATGCTGAGCGCATGGCCGGCATACTGGCTGATCCAGCGGTCGTGGATGTGCTTGATCGGCAGCGCGTTGAGATGGTTCCAGCGCTCGCGCCCTTCGCGCTTTGCCACCACCAGTTCAGCTTCTTCCAGCACCTTGAGATGCAGCATGACGGTGCAGCGATCGATGTCGGGAAACGCCTCGCACAACATGCCGGTCGTCTGCGGCGCATCCTTCAGCCGATCCAGCAATTCGCGACGGCGCGGATGCGCCAACGCCTTGAAAACGTGATCGTCTGCGGTTTGGCTTGACATGTTATGTTTCTATAACATATCGTCGAGCCAATCAAGGAAGGAGCTGTGGATATGTCTCTTGGATTCAGAGTTTCCGGGCGCATCGGCAAACCGGTCGCCGAAGTCTTCGACGCCGTCGTCAATCCCAAAAAGCTGAGTGGCTATTTCACCATCATCGGCGGCGCCAGCGCGCCGCTGAAGGCCGGCACCGGGGTGGTCTGGTGGGGCAAGGTGCCCGTCGAAGTCGATGAGGTGATCAAGGACCGCCATATCGTGCTGCGCTGGGATGCCACCGATGCCGAAGGCAAGCCCGCCTACAAGACACGCATCGAGATGAACTTCGAGCCGCTGGACGATGGCGGCACCCTTGTGACCATTGCTGAATCCGGCTGGCCGGAAGGCGTGGTCGGCCTGCAGAAATCCTACCTCAATTGCGAGGGCTGGTCGCAGATGCTGGCCTGCATGAAGGCCTATGTCGAATACGGCATCAATCTGCGCGACGGCTACTACCGCGGCGAGATGAGGGGCGAGCCGGCCAACGAGACAAACAGATGAACAGCGCAACGGAGCCCGCAATGACCGCGAAAATGACCGGCGGCATCAACATCGCCATGAAGGTGCCGCCGCACCAATACGAGGCGACGATCGCCTTCTATCGCGATGTCGTCGGCTTGAATCCATTCACCGCCAAGGCGCCGGCCATCGGCTTCGAGCTCGGCCCCAACCGTCTGTGGATCGACGAGGCGCCGATGCTGAGCCAGGCCGAAGTCTGGCTTGAGCTTTTCACCGACGATTCTGCAGCCATTGCGGATCATCTCGCCAAGGCCGGCGTCGTCCGTTGCGACGCGGTCGAGCCCCTGGGCGAAGGCTTTCGCGGCTTCTGGATCGCCAACCCGGCCAGCATCGTTCACATGGTGCGCGAGCCTGACGCCTGGTGAGCGCAAACCGGACAAGAAGGAGCATCGATGGAAATTCACAAAACGCCGACTGCCGAAGCCGGCATGCTGATTAAGCGGCCGGTCGCCGAGGTCTTCGAGGCGATCGTCGACCCGGCCATCACCACGAAATTCTGGTTTACCCACAGTAGCGGCCGGCTGGATAGCGGCAAAGAGGTTCGCTGGGAGTGGCGCATGTACGGCGCCTCGGCGATGGTCAATGTCAGCGAGATCGTCGAGAACAAGAAGATCGTCATGCAATGGAGCGATCCGCCGACCACTGTGGTCTGGACATTCACGGAGATGCCCGGCGCCGAAACGCCTGACGGTGCGACCTTTCTTGAGGTCAGCAATTTCGGCTTCGCCGGCACCGCCGACGAGCAGGTCAAGCAGGCGGTCGGCTCGACCGACGGCTTCGCACTCGTTCTTGCCGGCGCAAAGGCATGGCTGGAACAGGGCCTGTCGCTTGGCCTGATCGGCGACCGTTATCCGAAGGGCGTGCCGGGGCGCTAGGATCGCCCCGATCGCCCAGCCTCAATGCCCACCGCTGGATTTCTTCCTTCGCCGCGCCAGCATGTTGAGGCCCTCGACCAGGGCGGAAAAGCCCATCGCGGCGTAGATGTAGCCCTTCGGCACATGATAGCCCATGCCGTCGGCGATCAGCGTCATGCCGATCATCAGCAGGAAGCCCAGCGCCAGCATGACGATGCTCGGGTTCTTGGCGATGAAATTGGCCAGCGGCCCGGCCGCCAGCATCATCACGCTCACCGCCACGATCACGGCGATGTACATGATGGCAATCTCGTCGGTCATGCCGACGGCGGTGATGATCGAATCGATCGAAAAGACGAGATCGAGCAGCAGGATCTGGAAGATGGCGCCGGCAAGCGAGATCTGCAGCGTCTCGCCCATCATCGTATCCTTGTGGTCGTCGGGATCGACGGTGTGGTGGATTTCCTTGGTCGCCTTCCAGACCAGGAACAGGCCGCCGGCAATCAGGATCAGGTCGCGCCAGGAAAAGCCATGGCCGAACGCTGTGAACACCGGCGTCGTCAGCTGCACGATGATGGAGATGGTTGCGAGCAGCACCAGCCGCATGATCAGCGCCGCCGAGATGCCGAGACGGCGGGCGCGGGCGCGCTGCGCCTCAGGCAATTTGTTGGTCAGGATCGAGATGAAGATCAGATTGTCGATGCCGAGCACGACCTCGAGGACGATCAGCGTCAGCAACGCGACCCACGCGGTTGGATCGGAAACAAATTGAAAATGCGGCGCAAAGAACTCGATCAGCTGCATGGAGGTCGTCCCCTCTTTAACGATCTAGAGCAGTTTCGTCGCCAGTTAGGTACTTTACTCGACTATATCAATGTCAAGACCAGAAGGATGGCGCGGTTTCTTCGAGCCGCGGCCCGCGACGAAAAGGCGCGATCTTCTCGGTCAGGCCGGTGCGGTCGGAAATAGTGACGCCGACGCCGCACAATGTCGCCGGTCCGGTCGCCGCCTCGAAGCGGCCTTTCGGCACTTTCGACAGGAAGCGGTTGAGCGGCTCTTCCTTGTCCATGCCGAGCGAGGAATCATAGTCGCCGCACATGCCGGCATCGGACATGTAGCCGGTGCCGCCGTTGAGGATCTGGTGGTCGGCCGTCGGCTGGTGCGTATGGGTGCCGATGACGAGGCTGGCGCGGCCGTCGACGAAATGCGCGAAGCACATTTTCTCCGAGGTCGCTTCGGCATGGAAGTCGATGACCACGGCATCGGCCTGCTCGCCCAGCGGACAGGCGGCCAGCTCCCGCTCGCCGGCCTGGAACGGATCGTCGAGCTCGGGATGCATGAACACCCGGCCCATAATGTTGGCGACCAGCACGCGCGCGCCGTTTTTGGCGATGTAGACGCCGGAGCCGCGCCCCGGCGTGCCCTTGGGGAAGTTGGACGGACGCAGGAAGCGCTCCTCGCGCGGCGCGAAGACCAGTGCGTCGCGCTGGTCCCAGACATGGTTGCCGGTGGTGACGACATCCGCACCGGCGGCGATGGTGTCGCGAAAAATGTCTTCGGTGATGCCGAAGCCGCCGGCGGCGTTCTCGCCATTGACGATGACGAAGTCGAGTTTGAAATCCGAGATCAGGCCGGGCAGTTGTTCCCACACCGCCGTACGTCCCGATTTGCCCACCATGTCGCCGAGGAAGAGAAGTCTCATGCCCACTTCTATCCAGAGGCACGGACGCTAGGCAAGCGCTACCCGGGCGATTGGCGCTAACGCCGGCCGAAAGTACCACGCTGCTGTTGAGACGGCTTTGCGCTCGCGCCCGCGACGCGAACTGCCGAAGGCATCATCGGTGACGCCGGCGGTGCGGCGCGTCCGCGCAGCCAGAAGAACCAGACGTAGAAAACAGTGAACCCACCAGTAGCGGCCAGGAGCAACAGCCCGCCGCGCCAGCCCTTCATCGCCGCGGTATCGAGGATCGATGGATTGGCAGGGTTGTAATACAACTCCACCGCGTCGCCTTTGGACGCCGTGTAGAGGCCGATGTCCTTTCCCTTGCCGGACCACGTCATCGGTGCATCGTTCGCGACATAGGTGACAGCGACGTTGATGCCTTTCGCGGTGAGGCCATTACCCTGGGCTTCGCTGTAGGAACTGATATCCGTCACTGTGGCAACCGTCTGATGCCAGGCGAACTGGTGGTGCAGGGCCGTTCCGGAAATGTGCAATGCCATCGCGAACAGCGTTACCGCGATGAGGACGAACGGCATCAGCAGGAAGCGTGCGAAGACAAACATGATGGCCGCCATCGGCTCGGACTGTGTTGCCGGAATTCTATCCGGCACGTCTTGGAAACGCGTTAAGCGGGATCGCGGTCTTTTAAGCGATGTCGAAGCGGCGCAAACCGCTCTCGGTGAGTATTTCCGGGATGATGACGTCGTGCGCCTCATCCGGCACCAGACCCACCTCCTGGCAATCGAAGGCGATGCCGATCAGTCGTGGCGGCTGGCCCTTGTCGATCAGCCTGGCGATGGCGCGGTCGTAATAGCCGGCGCCATACCCGATGCGATGACCGCGGCTGTCGAAGGCCGCGAGCGGCACCAGCATCACCGCGGGATCGAGAACCTCGGCCTCCGCATGCGGACCGACCGTGCCAAAACCCATCTCGACCATCGGCGCGCCGCGCACCAGTTCGCGAAAGACGATGGTGGTCTTGTCGAGGATGGCCGGCAGGCAAAGCCTGGCCCCCTTCTCGCGCAAGGCAAACATCAGCGGCCTGACGTCGACTTCCGATCGCATCGGCCAGAAAGCTGAAACGATCTGACCCGGCTCGATGGCGAGGTGGTCGCGCGCCGTCTCGGCCATCTCAAGCGCGATCTCCACCCGCCACAGCGGATCGAGCGCATCGCGACGGCCGAGTGCCTCGAGGCGCAACAGCTTTTTCAGGTCTTTAGGAGATGTCATGCGCGGACGATAGAAAAGGTCGGATCTGGGTGACGTTTCATGAGCGACGTTTTCTACCACATCATCCGCCAAACTGGGCGGATACAGGTAAGTGACGATCCACACAACCGGTGGAGAGAGCGATCCCGGGAACCTACAAAGTAGGTGGGCGCCGTATGAGAAAACCCACGGGTCTTCCCAGGGACAGCTCCCTAAGGATCGTTAAGGCCCCGGGGAAAATGTTCTCCTGCCGGGAAGCGCAGACCGCCAAGCCCAATATAGGCGGCTGGTCGGTCAAGCGCTAGTGACATGAGCCGATGTTTCCATTTCAATCTCACACGCTTGCGTCGCAGCCGGCTCGCCCTTGCACAGGTCAAGCAGCGTCCTTACGATCGCGCTCACCAACCGAGGAGCAAGTATGCGTTTCGAAGGCACGGCGGCCTATGTCGCCGACAAGGATCTGATGGTGGCGGTGAACGCCGCGATCGCGCTGGAGCGGCCATTGCTGGTCAAGGGCGAGCCGGGCACCGGCAAGACCGAGCTTGCCCGCCAGGTGGCATCGGCGCTCGGCCTCGACCTGATCGAATGGCACGTCAAGTCGACCACCCGTGCGCAGCAGGGACTGTATGAATATGATGCTGTCTCGCGGCTGCGCGACAGCCAGCTCGGCGATGCCAGGTTCAACGACATCAAAAACTACATCAAGCGCGGCAAGCTCTGGGACGCCTTCGCGGCCGGTAAGAAGGTCGTGCTGTTGATCGACGAGATCGACAAGGCCGATATCGAATTCCCCAACGACCTGCTGCAGGAACTCGATCGGATGGAGTTCTTCGTCTACGAAACCGGCGAAACGATCCGCGCCGCTGTGCGCCCCATCGTCATCATCACTTCCAACAATGAGAAGGAACTGCCCGACGCCTTCCTGCGCCGGTGCTTCTTCCACTACATCCGCTTTCCCGATGTCGACACGCTGCACAAAATCGTCGACGTGCACTATCCCGGCATAAAGCAGAATTTGGTGCGTGCTGCCCTGACCCAGTTCTACGAAATCCGCGACGTGCAGGGGTTGAAGAAGAAGCCGTCGACCTCCGAGGTGCTCGACTGGATCCGCCTGCTGGTCGCCGACGACATCGCACCCGAGGATCTGCGCGCCGACCCCAGGAACGCGCTGCCGAAACTGCACGGCGCGCTGCTGAAGAACGAGCAGGACGTGCATCTGTTTGAGCGCCTTGCTTTCATGGCCAGGCGGCAGGGATAAGGATCGGCGGGCGGGCTGAGCGCTATGAGCGGGCTTCGGCCGATCACTCGGCCGCCGCAAGCCCTGTCTCCTGCGGCGCGACGCGCTTCGGCCCGAAGATGACGAAGCCGATGACCGACAGGGCGAGAACGCCTATCCCGCAATAGAGCATGACCCAGCCGAAACCGTTGACCAGGGCGGCATACACGATGGCGCCGGACGGGTCGAGGGCTGCGAGCTTCGGCGTCCCCTGCGCAAGGCCGTCCAGATTGCCGGTGGCGATCCTTTCCGCCAGCGCCCGCAACTCATCCGGCTCCAAAGCCGCGCCGAGTGTGGTCCGCAGGTAGGAAACGATACCTTGCGTCAGCAGCAGGCCGAGCACCGCGATGTTGATAGCGAGCGTGATCAGGCGTGCGCTGATGTCGATGCCGGACGCCATGCCGGCGCGATCCGGCGATACCGCGCCGGTCGTGGTGTTTGTGGTCGGCGAATTGGTGAGACCGATGCCGATGCCAGCAATCAGGGTGCCCGGCAGCATGGTCAGCCAGGTGGCGCCCTCGAGCCTGGAGCCGATCCACATGGCGATGAAACCGATCGCTAGCGTCAGCAGACCGAGCGGGATGGCAATTCGCGCCTGATAGCGCGCGCGAATGCGCTCGGCGATCGGCGGCATCACCATGAACGGCAGCGTGTAGACGAGCAACAGCAGGCCGGTCGTCGTGCTGTCGTAGCCGAGAACGCCGGAATAATAGATCGGCAGATAGATGATGAACGGCCAGTAGCTGAAATTCATGCCGATGGCGCCCATGATCGCGCCGGAAAACTGGCGGATGCGGAACACGGAGAAATCGAACATCGGATAGGGATTGACCCTCTCGGCGACAAGGAAAGCGATGAACGCAGCCACGGAGGCTGATATCACGCCGATGCGGGCGCTGGTCCCGAGATCCGCACCCTGCGTGATCAGATAGGAGAAGCCGAACACAGAAGCCGACAGCGTCAGCATGCCGGCCCAGTCGAGTTTCTGGGCATTGTGATCGCGCGATTGCGTGACGCCGGCGCCGATAAAGGCGAGCGCCAGGAGCGCCAGCGGCACGTGGATGAGGAACACCCACTGCCAGTTCGACAGCGCCACGATCAGGCCGCCAATGGCGGGACCGAAACCAAGCCCGATGCCTGAGACGACGCTCCAGGCAACAAAAGCCTTGCCGCGTTCGCGGCCATCCTGGAACTGATGCGACAGCACGGCGACGCTGCAGGTCAGCATCGCGCCGCCGGCGAGACCTTGCAGGAAGCGGGCGGCGATCAGCAGCGCCGCACTCGGCGCCAGGCCGCACAGCAGCGAGGCGAGGCCGAAGGCGACGGTGGTGATCACCATCACGCTCTTGCGGCCGAAACGGTCGGCCAATGTCCCTGTCGCCATCAGCACCGTGGTGCAGGCAATGGTGTAGGCGTTCATGATCCATTGCAGGTCTTTGAAATCGGCGGCGAGCACGCTTTCCAGTTTCGGCAGGATCACCGGCACGCTGGAGATTTCGAGCCCGAACAAGAGCGACGCCAAGCACACGCCGGTGAGCGCGATGGTGTTTCGTTGAATTGGCATATCGATCTCTTTCCATCGGAACATGCGGCGCTCTTCAAACCGCGACCAGTTTGACATAGAGGAGACTTGACCATGAAAAAAGACTATGCTCGGCTATATCAGAAATGACAAAATCGAATGGTTGGCCAATGGAGTGCTGCGATGACCAGTCTTGATGTGGACGCCGTACGAACCTTTGTGATGGTGGCCGATCTGCAGAGCTTCACCCAGGCGGCATCGGCGCTGGGCAGCACGCAGGCGACGATCAGCGTCAAGCTGCGCCGCCTTGAGGAGAAGCTCGGCGCGCGATTGATTGAAAGAACGCCGCGCCGCGTCAGCCTGTCGGCACGAGGCGCCGTCTTCCTCCCCGCCGCGCGTGACTTCCTTGCCGCGCACGAGCGCGCCATGGCGGAGTTTGCGTCAGCACCGTGCCGGCTTGCGCTCGGCTTTGTCGATCATGCCGCCGGTCCGGCGCTGTCCATTCTGATTGCCCAGCTCCATGCGCACGATCCATCGCTGACGCTCAGTTTGAGGATCGATACCAGCACGGTGCTCAAGGAAGCTTTCGATCACGGCGAGCTCGATGCAGTCATCGTGCACCGCGAAGGCGACAGCCGTCCTGGCCGGACCTTGTCGCGCAACCACTATGGCTGGTTCGCAGCACCTTCCTTCGAGTGGCAGCGCGGAACGCCGTTGCGCCTCGCGCTCTTAAGCACCGTGTGCAACTGTCCGGATCGTGTGCGGGCGGTCGAGGCGCTGGACAAAGCAGGCATCGCCTGGGAGGAGGCCTTCGTCGGCGGCGGCGGCGCGGCCGTCAACATTGCGATATCGGCGGGCTTTGCCGTTTCGGCGCTGGCTCACTGCGTCGCTCCGCCCGGCCTGATCGAGGTTGGCCGCAAACTTGGTCTTCCATCGCTTGACCCTTCCGAAGTGGTGCTGCATTCGCACAATCTGGCGCCGCGCGCGCGTGACGCGCTGCAGATGCTGGCGACCGCATTTCGCGAGTACAATTCGCCGGTGGATTAGGCGATGGTGTTTCCGATCTGATTCCGCCGGAATCCGATAAGGCTTTGGAGGAACCGAAATGACCGAGATCACCGTCCGCCCGCTGGCGCTGGCCGACCATGCCGACTGGCGGCGGCTGTGGACTGCCTACCTCACCTTCTACGAGACCAAGCTGCCGGACGAGGTCTACGACATCACCTGGAAACGACTGTTCACGGAAGGTGAATTCGAACCGAAGGGGTTTATCGCCACGCTCGACGGCAAGGCGGTCGGCCTGACCCATTATCTCTATCACCGCTCCGGCTGGTCGGAGAAAAACAACTGCTACCTGCAGGACCTGTTCGCCGACCCTGATGTGCGCGGCAAGGGCATCGGTGCGGCCCTCATTGAAGCGGTCAAGCAGGCAGCCGGCAAGATCGGCGTCAAGAACGTCTATTGGATGACCCACGAAACCAACACCACAGCGCGCAAGCTCTACGACCATGTCGCGCGGCGGACAGGGTTTATCGAGTATGATCTGCTATGATGCGAGCGCGATCGAAATAACGCGGAAGGAGCCGAATGATCCGCTATGTCGGAATCCTGGATGGCAGTGACGGCGTTTGGGGAGTGCGGATGCCCGATCTCGCCGGCTGCCACGGGGCCGGCGCAAACCCGGCTGAAGCGATAGCCGATGCCGCGTCGGCTATGCGCGAATGGGCGGAAGCCCGCATCGCAAAGCACTTGCCCATGCCCAACCCACGTACCGTGGCAAATCTTCTGCAATCCGGCGAAATCGACAGTGCCCGTGGCGACTCCGCCGTGACCGTTCGGCATAGATAACGGCCAACCATGTTCCTCCCCTTCTTTCTCGAACTAAAGGCCGCGCGGGTTCCCGTTTCGCTCAGGGAATATCTGTCGCTGCTGGAAGGGCTGGAGGCCGGGCTGGTCGACTATGACGTCCAGGGTTTTTACTACCTCGCCCGCGCCGCGCTTGTGAAGGACGAACGCCATATCGACCGCTTCGACCAGGTGTTTACGCATGTCTTCAAGGGGATCGAGGCGCTCACCGGCCCCGATGCCGTCGGTGTCGCCAACATCCCTGAGGAATGGCTGCGCCGGCTCGCCGAAAAGCACCTGACCGAGGAAGAGAAGAAACTGATCGAGGCGCTCGGCGGTTTCGACAAGCTGATGGAGACACTGAAGCAGCGGCTGGAGGAGCAGAAAGGCCGCCACCAGGGCGGCTCGAAATGGATCGGTACCGGCGGCACCTCGCCTTTCGGCGCCTATGGCTACAATCCCGAAGGCGTGCGCATCGGCCAGCATGAAAGCCGAAATCGCCGTGCGGTGAAAGTCTGGGACGAGCGCGAGTTCAAAAATTTCGACGACGCCGTCGAGCTCGGCACCCGCAACATCAAGGTGGCGCTGAAGCGCCTGCGCCGCTGGGTGCGCGAGGGTGCGGAGGAAGTGTTCGACCTGCCCGGCACCATCCATGCCACCGCCGAGCACGGCTATCTCGATGTGCAGACGCGCCCCGAACGGCGCAACGCCGTGAAGCTCTTGATGTTCTTCGATGTCGGCGGCTCGATGGACGACCACATCAAAAGCGTCGAGGAGCTGTTTTCGGCCGCCCGCGCCGAATTCCGCCAGCTCGAATATTTTTACTTCCACAACTGCGTTTACGAGGGCGTCTGGAAGGACAACCGGCGCAGGCATGCCGAGACCATCCCGACCTTCGATCTGCTTCACAAATACGGCCCCGACTACAAGGTGATCGTCGTCGGCGATGCCTCGATGAGCCCTTACGAGATCGCGCATCCCGGCGGTTCGGTCGAGCATTGGAATCCGGAAGCCGGCAGTGTCTGGCTTGGCCGCCTCATCCAGCAATGGCCGAATGCGGTCTGGCTGAACCCCGAAAACCAGAAAAACTGGGGCTTCACCCATTCGATCGCGATGATCCGCGATCTCTTCGGCGGCCGCATGTTCCCACTGACGCTGGCCGGGTTGGAAGCCGCGACGAAGCAGCTCTCACGCAAGCATTGATATGAGAGGAAAACCGATGACCTGCTTTCTTTGCCCGCAATGCGGCGTCCAGTTCGCGGCAACGCAGACCCCTCCAGAAAATTGCCCGATCTGCGAGGACGAGCGGCAATATGTGCGCTGGGAAGGCCAGGCCTGGATCACTGGGGAAGAACTCTCTGCCGGGCATAGGCTTGTGATGAAGGACGATGCCGGCGTTCTCGCTTTCGGCATCGAGCCGCGCTTTGCTATCGGCCAGCGGGCGCTGCTGGCGCAGACGCCGCACGGCAATGTGCTGTGGGATTGCATCTCGATGGTGAGCGACGAGGCGGTAGCCGAAATCAACCGTCGCGGCGGCCTGGCCGCGATCGCCATTTCGCACTGCCACTATTATTCGGTGATGGTCGAGTGGAGCGAGGCGTTTGGCGGCGTGCCGATCTATCTCCATGCCGACGACCGCCAGTGGATCATGCGGCCGCACAACGCCATCGTCAGCTGGGCGGGCGAGACGCTGGCCATAAACCCGTCGCTGACACTCGTGCGTTGCGGTGGCCATTTTGCCGGCGGCCAGGTGCTGCATTGGAAACGCGATGGCGGTAACGCCCTGCTGTCCGGCGACATATTGCAGGTGACGCCGACGCGTCGCCATGTCAGCTTCATGTACAGCTATCCGAACTACATTCCGCTCAATGCGCCGGCCGTGCGACGCATCGCGGCGGCACTTGAGCCTTTCGAATTCGACGACATCTACGGCGCGTGGTGGCAGCAGAACATCATCGGCGGCGCAAGAACGGCATTTCATGCGTCGATCGCCCGCTATCTTCAGGCGATTGGGTAGGAACTCGGCTGAAAATGCGAGCAAAACACGTAACAAACGCCTATCTCTAAGCGAATATTGCTTGCAACCAACAACAAGCCGCCAAGGCTGAGGAGATCAAATGGACACCCACACCTACCCTGTCACCCGCACCGACGCCGAATGGCGCGCCCGCCTGACGCCCGAGCAATATGCGGTCATGCGCGGTCATGGCACCGAACGGCCCGGAAGCTGCGCGCTGCTCTACGAAAAGCGCGCCGGCACCTTTTCCTGCGTCGGCTGCGACCAGCCGCTGTTCGAATCCAAGCTCAAGTTCGAGAGCGGCACCGGCTGGCCGAGCTTCAATGATCCGGTGCCCGGTTCGGTCGAAAACACCGTCGACCGCAGCTACGGCATGGTCCGCACCGAATGCCACTGCGCCCGCTGCGGCAGCCATCTCGGCCATGTCTTCGAGGACGGCCCGCCGCCGACCGGCCTGCGCTATTGCATCAACGGCGTGGCGCTGAAATTCGAGCCGACGGCTTAAACCGCAGCTTGACCACCATCTTCAAAGGGCGGCTTCGGCCGCCCTTTTTCGTGTCAATCTTCTCAGACAACCACCACCAGGATCAGCCAAAGCGTAGCCCCGAGCGTCATCAACGAAGCCTTGGCGCCACTGGATTTTTCCGTGGTTCGCCAGACGGCAAAGGTCAGAAAGATGTTGTAGGGCACGGGCGCGAAATGCACCGCCAGGACGACGGCGAGCGGCAGCTTCAAGCCGAGCAGAATGAGCGCGGCCACCGACGAGGCGATGTTGATCGCCGTGCCGACAAGGACTAGATCGCGCCAGAACAACCGCTCGACCGGCACCGCGCCTTGCCAGCGCGAGCCGAAGAAGGATCCGATGCTTTGCACCAACACCTGATAGCTATCCCTCTCCCAGCACGTCGGTGACGGCGCGCTCGAAGCGCGAGCATTCCGTCACCAGCCAGTCGGCCATGGCCGGCCAGTTGTCCTCGGCATAGCAGTTCACCCGCCACATCGAATTGATGCCGAGGCCCTCGCAGCTCTGCTCCGGCCTGAGCTTCAGCCTGTCTTCGATTGCCGGTTGGAACGGCTTCAGCCGCGACCAGACCCCGGTCGCGCCGAACTTCCCGTTACGGCCGAAAAAGACGCCAACTTGGCTTTGCGCCGGCGCGACATACATCGACAGGACCAGAGCGAAGTCAGGCAGCCCGCGCTGCCAGAACCAGGGTCCGCGCCGCGCCATGGAAGCGCGTTCCTCCGGATGCCGTTCGGCGAACAGCGCCCAGAAGCTGCGTTGGCGGAATTCAGAGGCGCGGCGGGCGCCGAAGTCGAATTCGCTCATGGTTCGATGCCCGTTCCAGCATCATTCCTTGGCCCGAGACTGTTTCGAAATTCGCTCCGGCGATATCAGCCGGAGTAGAATTTCCAGACAGCCTTACACCATGCCGAGCGCGGCCTTGTAGAGATCGAGGATGGTTTCCTCTTCCTGGCGCTCGGCCTGGTCCTTCTTGCGCAGCCGGATGATCGACCGCATCGCCTTGGTGTCGAAGCCGGTGCCCTTGGCCTCGGCGAACACTTCCTTGATGTCGTCGGCGATGGTCTTCTTTTCTTCCTCGAGCCGCTCGATGCGCTCGATGAAGGCGCGCAACTGGCCGGCGGCAACAGTCTGGCTGGTATCTGTGATGTCGTCGGCCATGTTTTTTCTCCGCTACTTTTTAAGCACCGCGATTCTGGCGCGGTAAATTGGGAGCGGGTTCGATGCCCGAGCAGGCGCGGCGGGTCAAGCCATTATCGATGCTCCATCAACGGCTGCTGCCAGCCGTCCCCAGTGTGATGGATCCGCGCGTCAGCCAAACGCGATCAACAGATCCTTCGCATCGATCTGATCGCCGGCCTTGACCAGCACTTCGGCCACTGTGCCGTCGCGCTCGGCATGCAGGGCCGTCTCCATCTTCATGGCTTCGATCGACAACAGCACGTCGCCGGCCTTGACCGCTTGGCCGGCGGCAACTGAAAGGGCGGAGACCACGCCCGGCATCGGCGCGCCGACATGCGCCTCGTTGCCGGGCTCGGCCTTGCGCCGAGCCTTGGCCGCCGAGGCGCCATGCGCCCTGTCCGGCACCCGGACACGGCGCGGCTGGCCGTTGAGCTCGAAGAACACGGTGACCATGCCCTTCTCATCGACGTCGCCGATCGCAAGGCAGCGCACCACAAGCGTCTTGCCTTTTTCGATGTCCAGGAAGATCTCGTCTTCGGACTTCATGCCGTAGAAATAGATCGGCGTCGGCAGCACACTGACCGGCCCGTAGGTTTCCTGCGCGGCGGCGAAGTCGGTAAACACTTTCGGATACATCAGCCAGGAGGCGAATTCGTACTCCGAGAGCTTGCGCTCCAGCTTCTGCTCGATCTCCTTGCGGCTGGCCTTGAGGTCCGCTGGCTTGAGCAGCGAGCCCGGCCGCACGGTGATCGGCTTGCTTTCCTTCAGTGCCTTCTTCTGCAGCTTCGCAGGCCAGCCGCCGGGCGACTGGCCGAGATCGCCGCGCAGCATCGAGACGACCGAGTCCGGGAAGGCGATGTCCTTGGCCGGGTTTTCGACGTCGGCAACGGTCAGATCCTGGCTCACCATCATCAGCGCCATGTCGCCGACCACCTTGGACGACGGCGTCACCTTGACGATGTCACCGAACATCAAATTGACGTCGTGATAGGCTTGTGCCACCTCGTGCCAACGCGTTTCCAGCCCGAGCGAACGCGCCTGCTCCTTGAGGTTGGTGAACTGGCCGCCCGGCATTTCGTGCAGATAGACTTCCGAGGCTGGCCCCTTGAGATCGCTTTCGAAGGCCGCATACTGGTTGCGCACCGCTTCCCAGTAGAAGGAGATGTTGCGGATCCATTGCGGATCGAGGCCGGGATCGCGCTCGGTTCCCTTCAGCGCCTCGACGATCGAGCCCAGGCAAGGCTGCGAGGTGTTGCCGGAGAAGGAATCCATCGCCGCGTCGATGGCGTCGACGCCACTTTCCACGCCGGCCAGCACCGTCGCCGCCGACAGGCCTGACGTGTCGTGGGTGTGGAAATGGATCGGCAGGTCGGTCGCCTCGCGCAGCGCCTTGAACAGCACGCGGGCGGCAGCCGGCTTCAAAAGCCCGGCCATGTCCTTGACGGCGATGATATGGGCGCCGGCGGCCTGCAATTCCTTCGCCAGCCCGACATAGTACTTAAGGTCGTATTTGGCGCGCGCCGGATCGAGGATGTCGCCGGTGTAGCAGATCGCCGCTTCGACCAGCTTGCCCTCGGCGCCCACCGCGTCCATGGCGACACGCATGTTCTCGACCCAGTTCAGGCAGTCGAAGACGCGGAACAGGTCGACGCCGCCGGCCGCCGCCTGGCTGACGAAATGTTGCACCACATTGTCGGGATAGTTGGTGTAGCCGACGCCGTTGGCGCCGCGCAGAAGCATCTGCAGCAAAAGGTTGGGGGCCGCTTCGCGCACTTTGCTCAGCCGCTCCCACGGATCCTCGGTCAGGAAGCGCATGGCGACGTCGAAAGTGGCGCCGCCCCAGCATTCCAGCGACAGCAGCCGCGGCAGCGCCCGCGCATAGGTGCCGGCAATGCCGGCAATGTCATGCGTACGCATGCGGGTGGCGAGCAGCGACTGGTGGCCGTCGCGCATCGTCGTGTCGGTGACCAGCACCTCTTTTTGCTCACGCATCCAGGCAGCGAATTTCTCCGGCCCCAGCGTGTCGAGCTTCTGCTTGCTGCCATCAGGCACATTGCCGTTGAGATAGGGCACGACGGGCGCTGCCGCATCGGCCTTGGGCATCGGACGGCCGCGGGTTTCGGGATGGCCGTTGACGCTGACGTCGGCCAGATAGTTGAGCAGCTTGGTGGCTCGATCCTGCCGCTTCACCTGCGCGAACAGCTCCGGCGTCGTGTCGATGAACCTGGTCGTGTAGGAATTGTCGGCGAAGCGCGGGTGGTTGATGATTGCCTCGAGGAAGGTGAGGTTGGTCGCCACGCCGCGGATGCGGAACTCGCGCAAGGCCCGGTTCATGCGGGCGATCGCCTCGGCCGGTGTCGGGGCCCAGGCAGTCACCTTCTCCAGCAGCGGATCGTAAAAGCGGGTGATGACCGCGCCCGAATAGGCGGTGCCGCCGTCGAGGCGGATGCCGAAACCGGCGGCTTCGCGATAAGCGGTGATGCGGCCGTAGTCCGGAATGAAACTATGCTCCGGATCCTCGGTCGTTATGCGGCACTGCAGCGCGTGACCGTTCAACCTGATATCGGCCTGCGCCGGCACGCCCGACTCTTTCGTGCCGATGGCAAAGCCGTCCAGTATGTGGATCTGCGCCTTGACGATGTCGATGCCGGTCACCTGCTCGGTGACGGTGTGCTCGACCTGGATGCGCGGATTGACCTCGATGAAGTAGAATTTGCCGGTGTCGGCGTCCTGCAGGAATTCCACCGTACCGGCGCCGATATAGCTGGTCTCGCGCGCGATCTTGAGCGCATAGCCGCAAAGCTCCTGGCGCAATGCCTCGCTGAGATAGGGCGCCGGCGCCCGTTCGACGACCTTCTGGTTGCGGCGCTGGATCGAGCAGTCGCGCTCGAACAGATGTACAGCGTTGCCATGCGTGTCGCCGAGCACCTGGACCTCGACATGGCGAGCGCGCTCGATCAGCTTTTCGAGATAGACCTCGTCCTTGCCGAAGGCGGCCTTGGCCTCGCGCTTGCCTTCCATCACCTCGCGGGCGAGGTCGGCTTCCGCGCGGATGGCGCGCATGCCGCGCCCGCCGCCGCCCCATGATGCCTTGAGCATCACCGGATAGCCGACTGTCTTGGCGAGCTGCTTGACTGCTTCCATGTCGTCCGGCAGCGGTTCGGTTGCCGGCACCACCGGCACGCCAACCTCGATGGCCAGATTGCGCGCGGCGACCTTGTTGCCGAGCCGGCGCATCGTGTCGGGCTTCGGTCCGATGAAGGTGATGCCGGCCTCGGCGCAGGCATCTGCGAATTCAGGGCTTTCCGACAGGAGGCCATAGCCCGGGTGGATGGCGTCGGCGCCGGACAGCCTGGCGACCCGGATCACTTCCTCGATCGACAGATAGCTTTCGATCGGCCCCATGTCCCTGGCCAGATGCGGCCCGCGCCCGACCTGGTAGCTTTCATCGGCCTTGAACCGATGAAGTGAATATTTGTCCTCCTCGGCCCAGATCGCCACGGTTTTGAGGCCGAGCTCGTTTGCCGCGCGAAAGACGCGGATGGCAATTTCGGACCTGTTGGCGACGAGGATCTTCGTGATGGCCAAGGAAGGAGGCTCCGGACAGGGAGGGATGGGGCGGAGGCATGATTAACGCGAAAATGCTGCAGTGCAACCAAAATCGAGGAGAGATTAAACCGATTTAAATGCGATTCTAGCACCACGGCTCGAAAAGCTGCGTGCGATTGGCGCCGCGAGGTGACGCTAATTGTCGTGCCCGCACAAATTCGACCCCGGCTAACGGCTTGTCCAGCCACCCTCGCTGCCGCCCTGTCACCAACAAAAATGCCCGGCGCGAGCGCCGGGCATTCCATAGAGCTGCGTTTCGAATTACGACTTCGGGAACCAGGAGATCTTGCCGTCCGGACCCTTCTTCCATTCGTACATGATGTAGCCCGGGAGCTTCGGATCGCCCTTCGCGTCATAGGCGAGATCGCCCAGAACGGTCTTGAACGGGCCCTTCTCGTGCAGCGCCTTGGCCACTTCCACGGGGTCGTTCGACTTGGCCACGGCAGCAGCCTCGGCGATCACCTGCATGGCGGCGTAGGAGTAGAGAGTGTAGGCTTCCGGCTCGAAGCCCTGAGCGCGGAACTTCTCGACCAGTGCCTTGTTCTCGGGGATCAGGCGCGGATCGGGACCGAAGGTGTTGAGCGTGCCGATAACCGCATCGCCGGCGATCGCAGCCAGCTCGTCGGTGACGATGCCGTCGCCCGACATCAGGGTAGCCTTGAGGCCCTGGTCCGCCGACTGGCGGATGATCAGGCCGGCTTCGGTATGCAGACCGCCCCAATAGATCAGGGTAACACCGGCATCCTTCATCTTGGCAATCAGCGCCGAGAAGTCCTTGTCGCCGACATTGACGCCTTCGTACATGACTTCGGTCAGGCCGGCTGCGTTCATCGCCTTCTTGGTCTCGTCGGCAAGGCCCTGACCATAGGGGGTCTTGTCGTGGATGACGGCAACCTTGGCGTCCTTGAAGTTGGTCGCGATATAGCCGCCGGCGATGCCGCCCTGCTGGTCATCGCGTCCGCAGGTGCGGAACACGTTCCACAGGCCGCGCTCGGTGAATTTCGGGTTGGTCGCCGCAGGCGTCACTTCGACGATGTTGTTGTCGACGTAGACTTCCTGCGAAACCGGGATCGAGACGCCCGAGTTGAAGTGGCCGATCACGAATTTCACGCCGTCGCCGACGAACTTGTTGCCGACCGAAATGCCCTGCTTCGGATCCGAGACGTCGTCGCCGACTTCGAGCTTGATCTGCTCGCCGTTCATGCCGCCTGCTGCGTTGATGTCGGCAACGGCCGCTTCCGCACCCTTCTGCAGCTGCGCACCGAAGGCCGCATTCGGACCGGTGATCGGACCTGCGACGCCGACGATAACGTCAGCCCATGCATTGCCACCGAACGCGACAAGCGCGGTCAGGGCAACGGCGGACAAAAGTGATTTCTTCATTTAAACGCTCCCATTTACGAGGTGGGCGTGGATGAAACTTTCATGCGATGCCCACCCTTATCGCAGAAAGCGTACTTTGCCGATTTTCAGGCCCTTGTCACGCCGATTCATCCCCGGAACGGCGTTAATGATGAACGTCAACCTTTCGGTTTCCAGCTTAAGATCGAAGCCCGTTCGTAAAGCCAATTATACTGCGTCACCATCTGGTTCGTACGCGTGTATTGATAGCCGACAAATCCCAATATCATGAGCACGATTGTGTCCACGACATAGTATTGCAGCGAAAACATCGTGCCGCCGAACAAGGCATGATGGATGAACCTGATGCCTATGCCGAGACCCAGCAGATAGGCGAACAGCGCCGGCAGGCTGCGCCATGTCTGGGCGCTGGCCTTGCCGGTCATCCATGCCGCCCAGCCGCCGAGCAGACAGGTGACGAAGAAGAACTGCCAGATGGAAGGTTCCTCGTGAAGAATGCCTTGCATGATGAAGACTCCCTAGCATGATCCCGAAAAGTTGCAGACTTTTCGGACAAAGGTCATGCGACAAACAAACAAGTTGGAGCGGAATACCGTATGCATACATTCCGCTCCAAAATCAGTGATGGCCGCCTTCGAGATAGGCCGCCCGCACTTCCGGATTGGCGAGCAATTCCTTGCCTGTGCCGCTCATGGTCACGTTGCCGTTGACCATGACATAGCCGCGCGTGGCGAGTTTGAGCGCGCCGAAGGCGTTCTGCTCGACCAGGAACACGGTCAGCCCTTGCGTGCGGTTCAGCTCGCGGATGGCATCGAAGATCTGCTTGACGATCAGCGGCGCCAGACCCAGCGACGGCTCGTCGAGCAACAGCAGCTTAGGCCGCGCCATCAGCGCACGTCCGATCGACAGCATCTGCTGCTCGCCGCCCGACAGCGTGCCGCCGCGCTGGGCAATGCGCTCCTTGAGGCGCGGGAACAGCGCGAACACCTTCTCAGCATCTTCGTCATAGTGCTTGAGATTGTCGAGACCGGCGCCCATCTGCAGGTTTTCCATCACCGTCATGCGCGGGAAAATGCGCCTGCCTTCCGGCGACTGCGCAATGCGCATGCGGGCGATCTCGTGCGTCGGCATCTGGGTGATGTCGGTGCCGGCGAAAGTGATTGAGCCGGCACGAGCGCGCGGCGCACCGAAGATGGTCATCATCAGCGTCGACTTGCCGGCACCGTTGGCACCGATCAGCGCGACGATCTCGCCCTGGTTGACGTGGACATCGACGCCGTTCAGCGCCTTGATGTTGCCGTAGTAGGTCTCGACGCCCTTGATGTCGAGGAGCGTTGTCTCGGCCATCACTTACGCCCTCCGCGCGGCTTGCCTGTCGGGGATTTGGTGGGCGCCGGCTTGGACTTGGCCGTTAGACGCTCGGACGGTGCTGTTGGCGCGGAGTTGGCTCTTGTATCGTATTGGGTGGCCTTTGAAGCTCTCTTCGACACCGTGACCCGCTCGCCCTGGCTGTGCCCGATCGTGTCGCTTACCGGGCCGGCGAGATAGGAAGACGATGTGCCTGGTCCGTGAGCCGAATCCGGCCCGATGTCCAGCTGCTCGATGACGTCTTCATCGCCGACCTCGGTCAGCACCGTCTCGACCTCCTCGTCGTCGACGCCGAGATAGGCGGCGATGACGCGCGGGTCGGTACGCACCGATTGCGGGCTGCCGTCGGAAATCTTGCGGCCATATTCAAGCACCACGACATGGTCGGAAATCTGCATGACCACCGACATGTCATGTTCGATCAGCAGGATCGAGGTACTGCTCTTGATGTCCATCAGCAGCGAATTCAGCGCTGCCGATTCCTTCGGATTGAGACCGGCCGCAGGCTCGTCGAGGCACAGAAGTTCGGGCCCTGTGCACATGGCGCGCGCAATCTCGAGGCGCCGCTGCGCGCCATAGGGCAGGTCGCCGGCCGGATCGTCGGCGCGATCGACAAGATCAGCCTTCTCCAGCCAGTGCTTGGCAAGCTCCACCGATTCAGCCGAGGCTCTGCGGTAGCCGCCGATCCCGAACAGGCCCAGGATCGTATAGCCGGATGCCTTCATCAGCTTGTTGTGCTGGGCAACCAGCAGATTCTCCAGCAGCGTCATGCCCGAGAACAGGCGGATGTTCTGGAAGGTGCGCGCCACCTTGGCGCGCGCCGGGATCTCATGATTGGGCAGCCGTTCGAGCAGGAAGCTCGAGCCGTCGGCCCGGTTGAGCGTAATCATGCCTTCCGACGGCTTGTAGAAGCCGGTGATGCAATTGAAGACGGTGGTCTTGCCGGCGCCATTGGGTCCGATCAGAGCGGTGATCTCGCCGCGCTTGGCCTGGAACGACAGATCGCCGATGGCGATCAGGCCGCCGAACTTCATCGAAAGATGCTCGACCTGGAGGATGGCGTCTTTCATACCCGGATTGGTCTTCTGAATGGAGGTCGCGCTCATCAGCCGTGCCCTTCCTTGGTGAAGGAGGAGGAGACCGCTTTTCGTTCACTGAGGAAGGCCGTCGGTTCACGGCTGCCGACAAAGCCGCGCGGCTTCCACAGCATGACGATGACCATCGCCATGCCGAACAAAAGCATGCGGTAAAGCTCCGGCGTGAAATCTTTTCCGAAGACACTTTTCAGGAAATCGAGTTCGCGCAGCGCCTCGGTGCCGCCGATCATCACCAGCGCGGCGACCGCGATGCCGACCAGCGAGCCCATGCCGCCGAGCACCACGATGGCCAGGATGATCGCCGATTCCAGGAAGACGAAGGATTCAGGGCTCACGAAGCCTTGCCGTGCGGCGAAGAAGGCGCCGGCAAAACCGCCGAACATGGCGCCGGTGGCAAAGGCGGTGAGCTTGGTGGTGGTGGTGTTGATGCCAAGCGAGCGGCAGGCAATCTCGTCCTCGCGCAGCGCCTCCCAGGCGCGGCCGACAGGCATGCGCCTGAGCCTGATGGTGACGAAGGCGGTCAGCAGCGCCAGCCCGAGAATCAGATAGTAGAGGAAGATCTTGTAGTAGGCGCTCGACTGGGCAATGTGCAGCACCTTGCCGATGTAGTTCGGGTCGGTCGAATTAAACGTCATCAGGCCGAAGAAGGTGACCTTCGGGATGCCGGAGATGCCGGCCGAGCCGTTGGTGACTTCACGCCAGTTGATCAGCACCAGGCGGATGATCTCGCCGAAGGCCAGCGTCACGATCGCTAGGTAATCGCCACGAAGCCTGAGCACCGGAAAGCCGAGCATAACGCCCCAGAAGGCGGCCATGGCGCCGGCGGCGGGCAGCAGGATCCAGAACGACAGGCCGTATTGCGAACCGAGCAACGCATAGGCATAGGCGCCGACCGCGTAAAAGGCGACGTAGCCGAGATCGAGCAGGCCGGCGAGGCCGACGACGATGTTCAGTCCCCAGGCCAGCATCACATAGATCAGGATCTGGATGCCGAAATTGTCGACCCACTTCAACGAGCCCTGCAGGCCGCCGGTTATCGACCACGCGTAGATCGACAGCACCACGACGACGAGGATCGGGTATAGCACCAGCGCCGCAATCCCGAGCTTGGTGAAATTGGCGTGGATGAAGGAGCGGAAATAGAAGATCACGCAAGCGAGCGCGTAAATGACGGCCAATGCGCGCAGGAACTGAAGGTAGCCGGCCAGATCGGGTCCCACCAACACCGGCAGGGCGCTGCCGAACGCAACCAGGACAACCGCCAGCACGACGGCGACGATGAAGGCCGGAAGCAGGAAGAAGCGCGACGCGACGCTCGCCGGCAACAGGCCGGTGGCGACATTGGTGATCTTCTGATTGGCCATGAACGGCTGGCCATATGCAATGTAGAAGAAGCGGCCAAGCATGGTCAGCACGACCACGGTGATGAGCAGCAACCAGCGCTGCACCAGGATCAGCTGGTTGCTTATGTTCTGGTCGGTCTTCAGGCCGATGAAGAGAATGAACAACCCCAGCGAGATGGCGCCGGCATAGAACGCTTCGCGCAATGCACGCTGCACGGGGGAGGCGACGGTGTCGCGCTCCGAGGATACGGAAACCGCCATTGTCTCAGACCTTTTCGACTTCTGGCCGGCCCAAAATGCCGGAAGGCAGGAAGATCAGCACGATCGCCAGGATCGAGAACGCCGCGACGTCCTTGTAGTCGATCGAGAAATACGCCGACCACATGCTCTCGATGAAGCCGATCAAAAGCCCGCCAAGCACCGCGCCCGGCAGAGACCCGATGCCGCCGAGAACGGCCGCGGTGAAGGCCTTGACCCCCGGCACAAAGCCGTCGGAAAAGGCGATGACGCCGTAATACATCAGGAACAACGTGCCCGCGACGGCCGCAAGCGCTGCACCCATGATAAAGGTGATCGAGATCGTACGGTCGACATCGACACCGAGCAGCGCCGCCATCTTGCGGTCCTGCTCGCACGCCCTTTGCGCCCGGCCGAGGGAAGTCCTGTTGACCAGGTACCAGAACAGCGCCAGCAGCAGGGCGGTGACGACGACGATGATGATCTGCTTCAGCGACACGCTGATGCCGTTGATGTTGTAGACTTGGCTGACCATCGGCGGGATCGGCTTGTTGCGCGGACCTTGCGTCACCTGGATGAAGTTCGACAGCGCGATCGACATGCCGATGGCGGTGATCAGCGGCGCCAGCCGGAACGAACCGCGCAGCGGCCGGTAGGCCACCTTCTCGATCGTCCAGTTGTAGAGGCTGGTGAGCAGCATCGCCACAATCATCATGATCAGCAGCGCCAGGACGACCGGGACCGAATAGAACAAGGAGCCGAGGATGAGGAAGACAACGAGGGCGGCGAATGCCCCGACCATGAAAATGTCGCCGTGGGCGAAGTTGATCATGCCGATGATGCCGTAGACCATCGTGTAGCCGATTGCGATCAGCCCATAGATCGATCCCAGCGTCAGCCCATTGATAAGCTGCTGGACAAAGTACTGCATGTGTACATGGCTCCCCTGGAATGTCGCCCATGCAGACGCATTCCTTTTCGTATTTCCCCTAGTCGTAAAGTTTCGAGCCCGGATTGCAACGTGATTTTTCAAACGTCGAGCGTGTTTTGCCGGCACGCCTTCCGATTGCCCGTTTTTTTGCTCCCGACCCCTGGACTATCGCGGACCCTATCATTGGCATAACGCAATGTCTTTGACGATTCAGCCGGGCCAGCGACCTCATTTCGAAGAAATCCCGGTCAAAATTCGGTGATGAGACGAATCCTTGCGTTGTTGGCGGGTTTCGTTTTTTAGCCACATTCCGTACTGACCAGCTGCAACAGGGTTACTTCCCGACTTATGGCGGTGGATGCCTCGCCCAACGCGCTAACCTTTCGCTGACTGGTTTGCCAAGAGGTCCCGCTCTGGGTCCAAGTCCTGGTCTCGGTGGATGATCGGCAGCCTACCGTATCACTTAACCACAAAACCGTGCGCGAACGGATCGCGGTCGTCGATGAAGATGGTGTTCAGGCCGGTCATCCGCGCCCAGCCGCCGATCGAGGGAATGATGGCCGGCTTGCCGGCAACAGTGACGTCCTTCTCGACCTTGCCCTTGAACAGCGAGCCGATGATCGATTCGTGGACAAAACTGTCGCCGGCCTTGAGCTTGCCCTTGGCATGGAGCTGCGCCATGCGCGCCGAGGTGCCGGTGCCGCAAGGTGAGCGGTCGATCGCCTTGTCGCCATAGAAGACGGCGTTGCGTGCGTCGGCCCCCTCCACCGTCGGCTCGCCGGTCCACAGCATGTGGGACAGCCGGTTGATGCCGGGGTTTTCCGGATGCACGAACGAGTACTTCTCGTTGAGCCGCTGCCGCACCACAGGGCTCCAGGCGACGAAATCGCCGGCGGAATAATCAGCCATGTCGCGAAAATTCGCCTGCGGCTCGACTATTGCGTAGAAATTGCCGCCATAGGCGACATCGACGGTGATCTCGCCAAGCTGCGGGCAGTCGACCGTCAGTCCCTCGGCATAAAGGAAGGACGGTACATTCGTGATGCGCACCTCCTCGACATAGTCGCCGACTTGCTTGTATTCGGCGATGACCAGCCCGGCCGGTGTGTCGAGCCGGAGCACGCCGGGTGTCTTCGGCTTGATCAGCCCATGTTCGATGGCCATCGTCACCGTGCCGATCGTGCCGTGGCCGCACATCGGCAGGCAGCCCGACGTCTCGATGAACAGGATGGCTATGTCGCAATCCTCGCGCGTCGGCGGATAGAGGATCGAGCCCGACATGACGTCGTGGCCGCGCGGCTCGAACATCAGCCCGGTGCGGATCCAGTCATACTCCGCCAGGAAATGCGCCCGCCGCTCCATCATCGTCGACCCCTCGAGCAAGGGACCGCCGCCGGCGACCAGCCGCACCGGATTGCCGCAGGTATGGCCGTCGATGCAAAAGAAGGATTTTTTGGCCATGATTTCCTCGAACTCAAAACCGTTGCGGGCTGAAGGGAGCAAGATCGATCCGCGAAGTTTGCCCGAGAACAAGATCGCGGATCAAGCGGCCGCTGGCCGCCGCCTGGGTCAGGCCGAGATGGCCATGGCCAAAGGCGTAGACGACGTTGGACGCGGTGCGCGCCGCGCCGATGACGGGCAACGAATCCGGCAGCGACGGGCGACACCCCATCCACTCGCGGCCACCTGACGCGTCCAGCCCCGGAAGGAATTGTCTGGCCTTTTCCAGCATGGCCTTCGAACGCGCAAAATTCGGCGGCCGGTCGAGACCGCCCAACTCGACGGCGCCGCCGACGCGCAAGCCCGTCTCGAGTGGCGTGATGACGAAGCCATGGCCGGAAAAGATCAGCATCCGCTGCACGTCGAAAGCGGTCTTCGGCAGTGTCGTGTTGTAGCCGCGCTCGGTTTCGAGCGGGATGGTGTCGCCAAGCGCCTTCGTCAGCAGATGCGACCATGCCCCGGCGGCCACGACAAGATGTCTTGCCTGCCTGGTCGTGCCGTCCGTCAGCGTCAGCGTCGCGCCATCAGGATTGGCGGCGACGCGCTCTATGCGCGCCTTTTCGAAACGCGCGCCCAGCCTTTCGGCATAGGCCCACACCCCCTTGCCGAGCAGTTTCGGATCGGCGACGGTCTTCCAGCCCGGCACGAAGGTGCCCTTGATGAAGCGCGGCGACAGTCCCGGCTGCAGCCGCGCCAGTTCGTCGCCTTCGACATGGCGAAAGCCGATGCCGAAGCGCTCGCGCGCCGCCCAGCCCGGCAGCCCGGCCTGAAATTCGGCCTCGCTTTCATAAAGCTCCAGCGAGCCGTCCTCGCGCAGCATCAGCCGCGTGCCGGAACGGTCGAGCAGGCCCATCCATTCAGCCTCGGCGAGCTTCATCATGCCTGCCTGAGCAGCAAGGCTCGCCTCATATTTTTCTGGTGCGCCAGCGCGCCAGAAGCGCAACAGCCAAGGCAACAGCTTCGGCAAGTAGGCCGGCGGGATGCTGAGTGGCCCGAGCGGATCGGCAAGCCATTTCGGCAAGTGCCGCATCATGCCCTTATGCGCCAGCGGCAGCACGTCGGAGAAGGCGAAGGCGGCGGCATTGCCGGAGCTCGTCTCCTCGCAGATGCCGGTGCGGTCGAAGACCGTGACGCTGCGCCCGGCCTCGGCCAGCATGGCCGCCGCGCAGATGCCGACAATGCCGCCACCGACAATGGCGATATCTACCCCTTCTCCCCGTTCACGGGGGTGAGGAGTGGTCCGCGAAGCGGTGGAAAAGCCGACTGCTTGGCTTTCCGAACGACGAACGCCCGGAGCGCCAGCGAAGGGCTGCGGGGCCCGAAGGGCGGATGAGGGGCGGCGGCCCTCCTCTGTGTCCCTGGAATTTCCTTGCACGTCGGCGCTGCCCCTCATCTGGCTGCCGCCATCTTCTCCCCGTGCACGTGCACGGGGAGAAGAAAGCCTTCAGAACTGCGGCAGCTTCGGCCGTACCGCCAGCGCGTCCTTGACGATCTTCTCGACCGCTTTGCGGCGCTCGCCCGACAGCGGCTGGCGCGGCATGCGCACGCGGTCATTTGTGTCGATCGCGAGCACTTCGGCAAGCTTGATGTTTTGGACCAGATAGGTCGAGACATCGAGATCGAGCAGCGGCCGGAACCAGCGGTAGATCGAAAGCGCCTCCTCGCGGCGGCCCTGCTTCATCAGCTGGTAGATGGCGACGGTCTCGCGCGGGAAGGCGACGACCAGACCCGCCACCCAGCCGATGGCGCCCACCGACAGCGCCTCGAAGGCGAGATTGTCGACGCCGGTGAACAAATCGTAGCGGTCGCCGAAGCGGTTGATGATCTCTGTCGAGCGGCGGATGTCGTCGGAGGACTCCTTGATGGCGACGAAGCGCTTGTCGGCGGCCAGTTCCTCCATCTGGTCGACGGTGACGTCGACGCGGTAGGCGAGGCGGTTGGAGTAGATCATCACCGGCAGGTCGCCGGCCTGAGCGACGGCGCGCAAGGCGGCGACCGTCTCTTCCGGGTTGGTGTGATAGATCGGGCTCGGTACCACCATCAGCCCGTTGGCGCCTTCCCGGCTCGCGCGCTTTGCGATGCTCGCCGCCTCGCGGGTGCCCGCCTCGTTGACCGTCAGCAGCACCGGCTTGTTGCCTGCAACTTTCTGGGCAGTCTTCAGCACCTCGATCTTCTCGTCATGCGACAGCATCGGCCCTTCGCCGAGCGAACCGCAGACGATGATACCGTCGCAGCCTGCCTCCATCTGCAAAGCAAGGCAGCGCTCCATCTCGGCATGATCGAGGCGGTCGTCATCAGTAAACTTGGTCGTGACGGCGGGGAAAACTCCGGTCCACATGATCGTCTCTCCATCTGATATATCAGCCGTATATCTATTTGAAAACCGGCTGTCAACGCGGAATTCGTTATGATATATGTGAGATATATCAGGAGCCCACCTTTGATATCCAGTGAGACAGCATACCCCGAGCCGGCCGCCGCCAAGGCCTACCATGTACTCGAGCATATGATCGTGACGTTGGAACTGGCGCCGGCGAGCTTTGTCACCGAAGGCGCCCTCATCGAGAAGCTGGCGCTAGGACGCACGCCGGTGCGCGAAGCGATCCAGCGCCTCGCCTGGGAAGGACTGCTGGATGTCAGGCCACGCGCCGGCATCGCCATTGCCCCGCTTCATCCCGGCGACTGGCTGCGCGTGCTGGATGCCAGGCGCGGCGTCGAGGTGGTGCTGGCGCGCTCGGCCGCCCGCTTCGTCACCCGTGAGGCCGCCGACCTGTTTCATGAGGCAGCCCTTGCCATGCAGAAGGCCGTCATCTCGGGCAATGTGCTGGCCTTCATCCAGGCCGACAAGGCGCTCGACGAGGCCTTGGCGATGGCCGCCGACAACCCGTTTGCGGCCCGTCTGGCCGCGCCCCTGCAGACCCACAGCCGCCGCTTCTGGTTCCGCTACATGGCCGACACAGGACTGGCCGAATCGGCCGAGCACCACGTCGCGCTAATCCGCTCGATCCTGGCTGGTGACGAAGAGGCTGCCGCCAAGGACGCCAAACGCCTTATGGCACTGCTGCGCGGCCATGCCGAAGTGGCCGCCACACGCTGAACTCCGTCTCTGCTCCAGACTTCCGACCGGTCTTTATCAGGTGCCCGGCAAGACTGCGGCCATGGTCGCCCCGTCCCAGCCTTCGCCAGCCGTGATGATGCAGCTTTGGCCGTGTGTGTCGGTAGCCAGGATGGTCCAGGTGCCCTGGTCGGAGACGAATATCTCAAGCACCACATTCGGGTTCACCAGGCCACGAGCGGCTTGGCTTTCGTGGAACTTCTCGCCGAGCGCCTTGACCAAGTCGGTCCGCGCCGCGCATTGATCGGCTTTGGCCTCGGCGATGCCGGACATCGCGAACACCGCAAAGAATATCGCCGCCACAAGACGTCGTGTCATCTGACACCTCCTTGCGCCAGACGAGAACCCCGGCTGCAACCGGCGCTATTTTGATGGCCTGCACACGGCAGGAATGCAATTTAAGGCAGATGACAGGCTCTTGGTTCCATCGCTTGAACGTGATCGCCAATGTCGGTTTCGTACAAAGAAAGGCCCGGGACGTTGAACCCGGGCCTTCTTGCCGATCTTCGAAATCGTCCGGTCAGTTCATCGTCGGGATGACGAACTCGGCACCGTCCTTGACGCCGGAGGGCCAGCGCGAGGTCACCGTCTTGGTCTTGGTGTAGAAGCGGAACGCGTCCGGACCATGCTGGTTGAGGTCGCCGAAGGACGACGCCTTCCAGCCGCCGAACGTGTAGTAAGCGATCGGAACTGGGATCGGCACGTTGATGCCGACCATGCCGACCTGGACGCGCGAAGCAAAATCACGAGCAGCATCCCCGTCACGGGTGAAGATGGCCACGCCATTGCCCATCTCATGATCGTTGGCGAGCTTGATGGCGCTCTCATAGGTCGGCGCACGCACCACCGACAGCACCGGACCAAAGATCTCTTCCTTGTAGATGCGCATGTCAGCGGTCACATTGTCGAACAGGCAGCCGCCCATATAGTAGCCATCCTCGTAGCCCTGCATGGAGAAGCCGCGGCCATCGACGACCAGCTTGGCGCCTTCCTTGACGCCGGTGTCGACATAACCCTTGACGCGTTCCAATGCCTGCGCCGTCACCAGCGGGCCGAAATCGGCGGACGAATCCGTCGACGGGCCGACCTTGAGGCTTTCGACACGCGGGATCAGCTTTTCCATCAGCCGGTTGGCGGTGTCGTTGCCGACGGGAACGGCAACCGAGATCGCCATGCAGCGCTCGCCGGCCGAGCCGTAGCCCGCGCCGATCAGCGCGTCGACGGTCTGGTCCATGTCGGCATCGGGCATGATGACCATGTGGTTCTTGGCGCCGCCGAAGCACTGCACGCGTTTTCCCGCGGCCGTGCCGCGCGAGTAGATGTAATGCGCGATCGGCGTCGAGCCGACAAAGCCGATAGCCTTGATATCAGGATCGTCGAGGATGGCGTCGACGACATCCTTGTCGCCATTGACGACGTTGAGAACGCCAGCCGGCAGGCCAGCCTCGAGGAACAGTTCGGCGATGCGCATCGGCACGCCAGGGTCACGCTCGGAAGGCTTCAGGATAAAGGCGTTGCCGCAGGCCAGCGCCGGGGCAATCTTCCACAACGGGATCATCGCCGGGAAATTGAACGGGGTGATGCCGGCAACGACGCCAAGCGGCTGGCGCATCGAATAGACATCGATGCCGGGGCCGGCGCCGTCGGTGAACTCGCCCTTCATCATGTGAGGCGCACCGATGCAGACTTCGACCACTTCGAGGCCGCGCTGGATGTCGCCCTTGGCGTCGGCGATGGTCTTGCCGTGCTCGCGCGCCAGGAGATCGGCCAGTTCGTCATAGTCGCGAGCAACCAGTTCAAGAAACTTCATCAGCACGCGCACACGCCGCTGCGGGTTGGTCGCAGCCCATTTGATCTGTGCTTCCTTGGCGTTCAGCACAGCCGCACGCAGTTCCGCCGGCGACGCCAGCGCCACCGTGCCGCGCACCGAGCCGTCCATGGGCTGCATGACGTCCTGCTTGCGCCCGCTGGTCCCGGCGACATGCTTGCCGCCGATGAAATGACCGTATTCGATCATGGTTTCTCTCCCTGAGTTTGTGATGAAGCATTCAACGCCTTTGCAGGCGCGAAGGCAACGCGAGGGGAAACGCAACCGTTGTGCAAGAAATAGACAACGAAGGACGAGTGTGCATTAATTGCCGCAAATTACAGATTGCTGAAAGGCCCGAAGGTTGCGCTCCGTCACACCCCCCTCTGTCCTGCCGGACATCTCCCCCGCAAGGGGGGAGATCAGATGTGGCCGCCGCCTTCGCAAATCTTCAACGCAGCAAAAGAGACGCAGGTGGCGGAGCTGCCAATCTCCCTCCTTGCGGGGGAGATGGCCGGCAGGCCAGAGGGGGGTGGGCGGGAACGCCGCGTTCGCCGCTAGCCCGGACCACCCCCATGAACTGGGATGACGTCCGCATCTTCCTCGCCGTGGCCCGCGCCGGGCAGATCCTTGGCGCCGCCAAGCGGCTGGAACTCAATCACGCCACCGTCTCGCGCCGCATCGCAGCGCTTGAGGATGCGTTACGGACAAAACTGTTTCGCCGGCTTACCACCGGCAGCGAGCTGACGCCGGCCGGCCAGCGCTTTCTCGACATTGCCGAGCGCATGGAAGCCGACATGATCGCCGCGCGCTCCGCCGTGTCGGGCGAAGGCGACGATATCTCAGGCACCGTGCGCATCGGCGCGCCCGACGGGTTTGGCGTCGCATTCCTCGCCACGCGTCTTGGCGCGCTGACCGCGCTGCACCGCGAACTCACCATCCAACTGGTGCCGGTGCCGCGCTCCTTCTCGCTGTCGCGGCGCGAGGCCGACATCGCCATCACCGTCGAGCGGCCGAGCGAAGGCAGGCTGGTGGCGGGAAAGCTGGTCGACTACACACTCGGCCTGTTTGCCTCGCGCGCCTATGCGCAGGCGCACGGCTTACCCGAAACCGCTGCCGAACTCGGCCAGCATACGCTGATCGGCTATGTCCCAGACCTGATCGTCAGCCCGTCGCTCGACTATGCGGCAGAGTTCAGCCCGGACTGGCGCACCAGCTTCGCCATCTCCTCAGCGCTGGGCCAGGCCGAAGCGGTGCGGTCGGGCGCTGGCATCGGCATCTTGCACACCTTTGTCGCCCGCTCGATGCCGGAGCTGATCCCCGTCGACATCGTGACGCCGATCCGCCGCGCCTACTGGCTGGTCTATCATGAATCGGTCCGGCCGCTGCGCCGCGTGCAGATCGTCGCCAACTTCATCACCAAGGCGGTCGAGAGAGAGCGCGGGCTGTTTGTCTGATGGCCGCGCCGCCTTGCCTTCGCCACAAAATCGGCCAGTGTGGCAACAAGCGCGATGTCGCCTATCATTAGGGATTGGCTGCGCCGGGTGGGACACTTTTTTGCAAAGCTGGTGCGGATCAAAATGCGAGCGGTGCTCGCCATCTTGCCGCTTGTCGCGCTTTCCGCCTGCGCCAATCCATGGACCGCAGTTCCGGAAGCCGAACTGCCCAAGCCGGTCCGCATCGCAATGGCCCGCCCGTCGCCTTTCGTCTTCGGCAATTACTGCGGTCCCGGCACCCGCACCGGCGACCTCTCGGCTCGCCCTGTCAATCGCCTCGACAGCGCCTGCCAAATCCATGACGCCTGCTACATCGCGCGCCATAATCATTGCGACTGCGACGGCGCGCTCGTCGCCTCGGCAAAGGCGATCCGTGATGACAAGACAGCGCCGAAAAAGGTGCGCGGCGAGGCCGAGCTTTTGATCGCCACTTTCGCACTTCCCGTCTGCAAGGTCTTTCCGCAAGGCTTTATGCCGCCGCGCGACCCGGCTGAGCTGAAGACGATGAACGGGGCCACGGGATGAACCGCGCCATCTGCCTGGCTCTGGCCGGGCTGGGGCTGGCGGCCCTTGTCGGTTGCGCCGCCCCGATCCGGCACAGCTGCGATTTCTTCCCCGATGCGAAGGATTGCGGCCGGCCGTCGGTATCGGCCGGCACGCCCGGACCGCAGACTGCAGCAGCAGCGTTTTTCGGCGATGCCGGTGCCAGCGACTATGAAAGGCAGTTCCTGGCGCTGCTCGCCCACAACCAGATCGGCGCCATCGACAGGGCGAACGGCACCGGTCCGTTCGGCCATGACCGCCACGCCATCGCCAACCGCGATTTCCAGGCCACCTACCGGACGCTGGAACAGCTGGCGAAGCCGGTTAGCGCCGAACAGATGCCGGCAGGTAGGGGCACCGGCGAAGGCCATTTCAACGGCCGTTGGCGCGTGTCGCGGCAGACGCTCTATGTCAACGCCGCCGCGCGGCCCTCCGCGCCAAAGACGTTCAGCTTTTCCGGCCTGCAGGCGCGCTCGATCGAGATCGTGATGCGCCAGGCGGGAAAGCAGCCGGTTGAGATATCTGGCGCCTGCGACGGGGCGCTGGCGATTCGCGCCGGCGGTGGCTCGCGCAGCGTGGCGAGCGGTGCCGCCTTCCGCCTCCGCCTGTCGGCCGGGCAAACCGCCAGCCTGTTCCCCAGCGATGGTTTGAACCGTTGCAGCCTCAAGCTCAGCTCCAGTCTGGCGCCGGCAGGCGCCCCGCTCACCATCCTGCGCGAAGAGGTTGCCTATCCGGCGATAGCCGCGCTCGACAGCCGCTACGAGCGTTGTCCAGTGCCCGATCCATCCCGCCTGGATAAGCTTGCCAGCGTCTTTTACGCCGGCCGCTGGCTGTCGCAGAGCTGTTCGCTGCCGCTCGGGTCACCGCGCCTGTTACGCAAGTCGCGCGACGGCTTTAACGCCAAGGTCGAAGCGCTGCTCGGCGCGCCTTTACCCGACAGCGCCTTCGACAAGGCCGACCCCGAACTGCCGCTCGATTTCTCGCGCGCGCCGAAACTCAAGCTGGTCTATCTGTCGTCGCTGGAGTTCAAGGCCGATTTTTCCGGCCGCGTCATCGAGCGGCTGATCCGCCATCACGCAGGCCTCGGCACCAAAGTGCGCATCATGGTCACAGACGTGCTGGAGCGCGACAAGGACGACGCGCTGCTGCACCGGCTGGCGGCCGATTATCCCAATGTCGAGTTGCAGGAATATCGCTGGCGGGCCGACCACGGCGCGCCGGTCGACGAGCAACTGTCACAGCTGCACAAGACCCATCACGTCAAGATGCTGGCGACACTTGCCGAGGATCCCGCCCGCTCGCGCGTCATCATCGGCGGCCGCAACATTCATGACGGCTTCCTGTTCCACAAGCCGATCGACCTGTCGCGCTATCCGAACCTCGAGCAATACGGCAAGACCGACGGCCTCTCGCTCAACTACTATTCGAACTGGAGCGATTTCGACATCGAGTTTGCCGACCCGGCCACGGTCGAGACGCTGGCCGCGCATCTCTCGACATTGTGGCTGCGCGACGCCGACACCAACATCGCAAGGCCCTTCTCCATTCCGGTGCGCTCCGACAGCCGGCGCCCGCCGGGCACGGTGCGCCATTTCATTTCCGTGCCCTACGAGGACAACCATGCGCTCGAGACCTATTTCGTCGAGCTGATCGACACTGCCCGGCACCATATCGAGATCGTCAATCCCTACCTTAATCTGACGCCGAAGCTCAGCCTGGCCATCGAGCGGGCGCTGGCGCGCGGCGTCAGGATCGACATTGTCGGCCGCATCGACCTCAAGGGCGATATTGGCGGCAAGCTGCTGACCGCGCTCAACAAGCTGTTCGTCGAGAAATATGGCGACCGCATCAACATCCGCGAATTCAAGGCGCCCGATGTCGTGCTGCACTCCAAGATCATGATGATCGACGAAAGGCTGGTGACGATCTCGTCGGTCAATCTCAACAACCGCAGTTTCTTCCACGATCTGGAGAACGGCATGACGGTGCTCGACCCTGCCTTCTACGCCAGGATGCAGCCGGTCTACGACGACTATGTCGCCCATTCGAATCCGGTATCGACCAAGGTAATGATCCCCTGGGCCTACCGGTGGCTGTTCTCGAAGGGCTGGGTGAAGGAGGCGTTTTGAGAGGCTGGCGAGGCTGAAGGAATGCCGTTCTGTAGCGATCCTTTACACCCCCTCTGTCCGGTAGGACAGAGGGGGTGCTGGCCCGCGAGCTTTAGAAAGCACCCCTACCTCAAATACCGCTCCGGCCCCAGCTCCCGCACATCGATATCAGGCACCTTGCTGGAGATGATGTCGGACAGCACCTTGGCCGAGCCGCAGGCCATGGTCCAGCCAAGCGTGCCGTGCCCGGTGTTGAGATAGAGGTTGGAGAACTCGGTGCGGCCGACCAGCGGCGGCCCGTCCGGCGTCATCGGCCGCAGCCCGCACCAGAAGGACGCCGCCTTGAGGTCGCCGCCATCCGGAAACAGATCGCCGACCGAATGTTCGAGGGTGCGCCGGCGCGATTCATGCAGCCTGAGATCGAAGCCGGAAATCTCCGCCGTGCCGCCGACGCGGATGCGGTCGCCGAGCCTGGTGATCGCCACCTTGTAGGTTTCGTCCATTACCGTCGACACCGGGGCGGCGACCGCGTCCTTGATCGGAACGGTGATCGAATAGCCCTTGACCGGATAGACCGGGATCGGGCGCCTGAGCAGGCGCATGAAGCGCGCCGAATAGCTGCCCAGCGCCAGCACATAAGCGTCGGCCGCGCGCGAGCGCTGGTCGGTGCCGACGCTGACGATGCGATTGCGGTTCTTGGAGAAGCGCCGGATCTGCGTACCGTACTCGAACGTGACGCCGCGCGCCACGCAGAGCTCGGCCAGCCGATCGGTGAACATCTTGCAGTCGCCAGTTTCGTCGCCGGGCAATCTCAGCCCGCCGACAAACTTTTCCCGCACGCCGGCCAGCGCCGGCTCGGCCCCAATGCAGCCTTCGGGATCGAGCAACTCGTAGGGAACGCCATATTTCTTCAGCACCTCGACATCGCCGCCGGTGCCGTCGAGCTGCTTTTGCGTGCGAAACAGCTGCAGCGTGCCCTTGGTCCGCTCATCATAAGCGATGCCGGTCGCCTCGCGCAGCGCCTTCAGCGTGTCGCGGCTGTATTCGGCGAGCGGCACCATGCGCGCCTTGTTGATGGCGTAGCGATCCGCGGTGCAATTGCGCAGCATCTTGATGAGCCATGTCCACATATACGGATCGAAGGCCGGCCGCACCACCAGCGGGCCGTGCTTCATCAACAGCCACTTGATTGCCTTCAGCGGAATGCCGGGGCCGGCCCAGGGCGAAGCATAGCCCGGCGAGATCTCGCCGGCATTGGCGAAGCTGGTTTCCAGCGCCGGCCCTTTCTGGCGGTCGAACACCGTCACCTCGTGGCCGGCCTCAGCGAGATAATAGGCAGTGGTGACCCCGATAACGCCGCCGCCCAACACGAAGATCTTCATCGCATCACTCTCCACGACGACTTCCGTCAGAGGGCCGCCGCCTCCTGTCTGCCGGATTCTGCGGCGTCCGCCAAGGGGCGGCGTGTCGCGGCTCTATGAGTTGACATAGCGGCGGTGGAAGCGGGGGCCGAGACTGGTCAGGATTTCATAGCCGATCGTGCCGGCATGACCGGCGGCGTCATCGACGCTCTGCGAGGGGCCTAGGAGTTCGACAAGGTCGCCCTCGCGCAGCCGGCCGGCCGGCAGGGCCGAGATGTCGAGTATGATCGAATCCATCGACACCCGCCCGACAAAGGGCAGTCGCACGCCGTCGAGCCAGGCAGCCGAAGCCGCGCGCCGGTGCCAGCCATCGGCATAGCCGAGCGAGATCGTGGCCGCGCGCAAGGGACCGCTGGCCAGAAACGCATGTCCGTAGCCGACGCCCGCGCCCTTATCGATGCCGCGTGTCTGGATGATCTTTGCCTCGAGCCGCACGACCGGCAGCATCGGGTTCGCCTCATCAGGCGTCGGATTGATGCCGTAGAGCGCAGCGCCAGGACGCGCGAGGTCGTACTGATAGCGCGGCCCAAGAAAGATGCCGGAGGAATTGTCGAGCGACGCCGGCGCCCTGGGCAGCATTTTGCGCAGCCGTTCGAATTCCCGAAGTTGCGCGTCATTGGCCGCATTGGTCGGTTCGTCGGCGCGGGCCAGATGGCTCATGACGAGGACGACATCGACGCCGGCGAAAGCATCGGCCGTAAGCGCCTCGACCTCTGCCGGCGCCATGCCCAGCCGCGACATGCCGCTGTCGACCTGGATGGCGGCCTTGAGCTTGCGGCCGGCCTTTTGGCCTGCCTCGCTCCACGCCTTCAGTTGCCCGGTGCTGTTGATGACGGGAACAAGGTCGGCGGCCACCGCTTCAGGTTCCGAGCCCGGCGGCAGGCCGTTCAGCACATGGATTTCCAGCTTCGGTCCGAGTGCGTCGCGCAGCGCGACACCCTCGGTGAGATGCGCGACAAAGAAGCTGTCGCAGCCTTCGGCAACCAGTGCCGCCGCCACTTGCCGCGCGCCGAGCCCGTAACCGTCGGCCTTGACGACGCCGGCGCAGCGCACGCCGCCGAGCTTTGCCTTCAGCCGCCGGTAATTCTCTCGGATAGCGCCGAGATCGATGGTGAGAACGGCGCCGGCCGCCGCTTCGCTGATCGGCTGCAAGCCGGCTTCCGGTGCAGAATGCAATGACTTCCCTGAGGCGCTGCTCATCCCCGCTCCTGACCAGAGCACGAAACAAACCCTATCAGTAAGGACAGATCATGGACGTCGCAACAGCGAGCCGCCTAAGCCAAATGCCGGAACGCCGTCACCACGTCCTCATAGACCTTGCGTTTGAACGGCACTATCAGATCGGGCAGGTCCTGCATTGGCCGCCATGCCCATTCATCGAATTCGGCGGTGTGGCCGCCCGGCGGCGGATTGATCTGGATCTCTCTGGTCTCGCCGTGAAAGCGGTAGGCGAACCATTTCTGCGTCTGGCCGCGATAGCGGCCCTTGAGGGCGATGCCGACCAGATCGCGCGGCAGGTCGTAGTTGATCCAGTGCGGCGCCTCGTCGAGCAGCGTGACCGAGCGCATGCCGGTCTCTTCATAGAGCTCGCGCCCGGCCGCCTGCAGCGGCTCCTCGCCCTCGTCGATGCCGCCTTGCGGCATCTGCCAGAGCTGCGTGGTCCCGGCAAATTCGCTGTCCGGTTCGGCGATGCGGTGCCCGACCCAGACCAGCCCGTCGCCATTGAGGATCATCAGTCCTACGCAAGGGCGGTAAGGCAGCGTCTCGGGGTCGACAGGTTTCTTCGTCATGATCAGCCTTTTTCCGGGTCGATGGCCACCGCCGAGATCGGCACGATCTCGATGCCGCGCTTTTTTGCTTCGACCACCCAGGACGCCACGGTATCGACGGTGAGGTCGAAGGCCGAGCCGATGCCGACGGCGGAGCCTTTGGCACGCGCGGTCGCTTCCAGCGCGTCGAGCTTTTTCAGGATGGCGCCGCGGTCCTGCACGGCGTCGATTGCCGTATCGCCGGCGACGAATGGCACACCGTCCTTCAAGGCGAGATCGGACGCCAGGCTCCGCGCGGACGAGCCGTCATCGACATAGGCAAGGCCGCGCTTGCCAAGCTCGGCCATGAACGGCCCCATCGCCGTCGCGTCGGCCGAAAAGCGCGCCCCCATATAGTTCATGACGCCGGTATAGTTGGTGGTCCGCGACAGCGCCCAGCGCAGATTCTTCAGATTGTCGTCCGGGCTTGCCGCCACCGTCAGCGTGTTGCGGCCGGGATTGACGTTGGGATAGTCGAACGGTTCGAGCGGCACCTGCATGACCACCTCATGCCCGCTCTGCCGTGCCGCCTGCATCCAGCGGCCGATGCTGTTGCCTTGCGGCGCAAAAGCCAGCGTCACTTCGGCCGGCAGCTTGGCGATCGCGGCCTGCGTGCCGGTCTGCGACACGGCAAGCCCGCCGATGACGATTGCCACTCGAGCGCCACGCGAACCCGACCACGGCCGCGCATAGACATCGAACGGCCGCCGGCCGTCAGCGGCGCGAACCGGCAACGGGCCGGTGTCGCTGGCCTCGATCAGCGCCCTGTCGGGGATATGCGCGATCTTCAGGCTCTGGCCGATCGTCGACGGGTCGTGGATGACGATGGCTGCATTGGGCGGGCCATCACCCTCCTGGGACTGCACATGGATGATCTGCGGACCGCTGGCCTTGGGCGTTTCCGCCTTCGGCGCTGCCGCCGTCGCTTGAGCAGTGGGCGCTGCGGCCGCGGGCTCGGCCGCCGCCGTCACCTTCGGCGTCGAGAGCGCGATTGCTTCCGGTTTGCGGAACGGCTTCTCGCGCAGCGCGATCGCACCGGAGATGCCGACCGCGGCCAGCACGACCAGCGTCGCCGCGACGGCGCCAGCGCTGATCCCGCGCGACGCGGCACGCGGTCGGACGGTCTGTCCGAGCGGGCGTTCGATGTCCTTGCCGACGTCAGCCAAGCCGCATCCCCCGGGCGCGTGATCAGCGAAATCTTTTCGCCATGCGCAGATCCAAAACTGACGGCGCGTCCCCTGCGCCTTTTGAGGCGCAGCGCCCAGCGGTCCCCGAATCAAACTGCCGGAACCTCACGGTCCCGGCAGCATTGCATCGCTTCGATTGGGCAGCCAGAGCTACCAGTCGATTTTACTGGTTGAGCACTGCCTTCTCCGGATTCGGCGGGAATGCCGGATCGGTCTTCTGGCCGCGCAGCAGCTGTTCGGCATAGATCAGCTGCAGATCGTCCTTCGGATCCGGCGGCACATAGGCAGCCGAGCCCGAGCCGGTATCGCTCTCGTCGGCGCCCTTGATATGGCCCTTGAGGTCCGATTCGCCGCGCGTCAGGTCCCTGCCCTGCAGTTCGGGCGGCAGCGGCTGGTCGACCTTGATGTCGGGCGTGATGCCCTTGCCCTGGATCGACTTGCCGGACGGCGTGTAATAGAGCGCCGTCGTCAGGCGCAGCGCGCCGTTCTCGCCAAGCGGGATGATGGTCTGCACCGAGCCCTTGCCGAACGACTGCGTGCCGACCACTGTGGCGCGGCGCAGGTCCTGAAGCGCGCCGGCGACGATCTCGGAGGCGCTGGCCGAACCGCCATTGACGAGCACGATCAGCGGCTTGGCGCCGATGTCGTCGCCTGCCTTGGCGTCGAAGCGTGTGACGTCCTTCGGGTCGCGGCCGCGGGTCGAGACGATCTCGCCACGGTCGAGGAAGGCGTCGGACACGCTCACCGCCTGGTCGAGCAGGCCGCCCGGATTGAGCCTGAGATCGAGCACATAGCCCTTGAGCTTGTCATTCGGCACCTGCTTCTTGATCGTGTCGATGGCGTTCTCGAGGTCGTCATAGGTCTTTTCGGTGAAGGAGGTGATCTTCATGTAGCCGATGTCGTTCTCGACCCGGAACTTGACCGCCTTGACCTTGATGATATCGCGCACCACCGTCAACTCGATCGGCTTGTCGGCGCCCTGGCGCAGGATGGTCAGCTTGATCGGCGTGTTGACGAGGCCGCGCATCTTTTCGACTGCATCGTTGAGCGTCAGGCCGCGAACCTCTTGGCCGTCGATCTTGGCGATATAGTCGCCGGCCAGCACGCCTGCCTTGGCAGCCGGGGTGTCGTCGATCGGCGTGATCACCTTGACCAGGTCGTTCTCCATGGTGACCTCGATGCCGAGGCCGCCGAACTCACCCTTCGTCTGCACGCGCATGTCCTGCGCCTGCTCGGCATTCATGTAGGAGGAGTGCGGGTCGAGCGAGGTGAGCATGCCGTTGATGGCGTTTTCGACCAGCGACTTGTCGTCCGGCGGCGTCACATACTGCGCCCGCACGCGCTCGAAGATGTCGCCGAAGATCGCCAGTTGCTTGTAGGTCTCGGAGCCTGCAGCGTTCGCCGTCGAGCCGGGCGCGCCATAGACCAGGCTCATCGCTGACGCGCCCATCAGCGCACCGGCAATAAGAAGCGACAGTTTCCGCATCATTTCACGTCCTTCCAGAGAAGCGGTCCGCCCACCATGGGGTCGGATCGACGGGTTTTCCATCCTTGCGGAACTCGACATAGAGTTCCGGCGTGGCATTTCCATTCTTCGAGGCCGAGGTGCTTGCCACCCGGGCCTCTCCCATCGCGCCGACCGGCTCTCCTGCGAGCACCGACTGGCCAGACGCGACGCTGATTCTGCTCATCCCCGCCAGGACGACATGATAGCCGTCTCCCGCATTGAGGATCAAGAGTTGACCATAGGAGCGAAAAGGCCCCGCATAAAGCACATTTCCGTCCGCCGGTGCCGTGACGATGGCTCCCGATTGTGTCGCAACCATGTCGCCGAGCATCACCGCGCCGTTACCGTCATCGGCCCCGAAACGCAGCTTGATCTTGCCGGTGACCGGCAGCGAGACTTGTCCCTGAAGTGCCGAAAACGGCGCGGCGGCGGTGAGGCGGTTGCCTTCCGGCACGGGCAGCGAAGCCAGCTCCGTCGACGCGGTTGTGCCTGCATCGGCGTTATCGGCGTCCGGCTTATCGCTGTCGGCCGCTTTCTGTTCGCCTGCCTTGACGGCATCCGCCGCCTTGCGGCTCTTGTCGGCTTCAAGCGAAGCGATCAGCTCTTTCAGGCTGCCGGCCTTGGCCGCAAGCGCCTGGGACCGCTGCTTTTCAGCGGCCATCGCCGTCCAGGTGTCCGCCTCGAGCTTCTGCTTGGCTTCGAGCAGCATGGAGAGGCGTTTCTTTTCCGCCGTCTGCTCGCCGACCGCCGCCGTCAGCCGCGTCCGCTCGGCCTCGATCGAGGCCGTCACCCGGGTCTGTTCCCTGAGGTCGGCCAGCAATTTGTCGGTCTGCTGGCGCAGTTCCGGAACCACTGCGCCGAGCAGGATGGCGCTGCGCACCGACGACAGCGCGTCTTCCGGCTTGACCAGGATCGCCGGCGGCGGATTGAGCCCCATGCGCTGCAGCGCGCCCAGCACCTCGGCCAGCACGTCGCGCCGCGCCGCCAGCGAGACACGGATCTTCTGTTCCTCGCCCTTCAGTCCTTCGAGCCTGGCGCCGATATCCTCGATGTCCTGGCCGAGCTTCTGCTCGGTCATAGCCGACTGGATAAGCGCCGCGGTGATCGAGGCATGGTCCTTCTTGACCGAAGCAATGTCGGCGGCGAGCTTGGCCAGCCGTTCGGACGACAGCGTGATCTCGGCCGACACCTTCTCATATTCGGCACGGCTCAGATCGGGGTCGGGCGCCACGTCCAGCGTATTTTCGGCCCGTGCAAGCCCGAGCGACAGCAAAACCACCGCCGCAGCGATGCCGCAGCGCGCGTGCCGGAAGCCCGTTCGTGATTTCCCGTTGTCAGCCATTGAAGCCCGACTCTATGCGTGGCTTCGTTAACGAACCATCAACCATGATCGAACCGAAGCCTAGCACAAAACAGCCGCGCATTGGGGCGGAAATCCGGACGATTGACCCTCGACCCACTGATTTACGAACGGTGGTAGGGATGTCCCGAAAGAATCGTTGCCGCCCGATAGAGCTGCTCGCCCAGCATGACACGCACCAGTTGGTGCGGCCAGGTCGCCGCGCCGAACGAGACCATCAGCTCAGCCTGATCGCGAATCGACTGGTCGTGCCCGTCGGCGCCGCCAATGGCGATGACCAACGCCTTGCGTCCGCCATCGCGCAGCTGGCCGATACGGCTGGCGAAATCGTCTGAGGACAGGTTTTTGCCGCGTTCGTCGAGCAGGAACAGCGCCGTGCCCGGCTGCAGCTGTGCCTGCAGCTTCTGGCCTTCCTCGCGGCGGCGCTCATTGGCGTTCTGGGCTCGTCCCTCGGCGATCTCGGCGACACCAGAGAATTCGAACCCGATCGCCGGGCCGCTCTTGGCGAAACGCTCGAAATAGCGGTCGGCGAGCTCTCTCTCGGGGCCGGCCTTCATCCGGCCCACGGCATGAACTGCTATCTTCATCCCTGCCTCGGCGAGCTTTCAATCCATGTCGCACCCAGGATGGTTACGACATGAGACGAAGCTCAGTGCAAGGTCTCTTCCTCGAGGTCCGGCGCCTGCCACATCTTTTCAAGATTGTAGAATTCGCGGACTTCTGGGCGGAAGACATGGACGATGATGTCGCCTGAATCGATCAGGACCCAGTCGGCGCCGGACAGCCCCTCGACGCGCGCCGTGCCGAGACCGGCATCCTTGAGCGCCTTGAGCAGGTGGTCGGCGACAGCCGAGACATGACGGTGCGACCGGCCCGACGCGATGACCATATAGTCGCCGAGGCTCGATTTCCGCTGAATGTCGATTGAGACAATATTTTCGGCCTTGGAGTCTTCCAGACTGGCAAGGACTGTCTTGATGGCACGGGACACGGCGTCATCTACGCTGATCCTGGCCGGCGAAGGCATGATGTCAGCCTTCTTCCGCAATGCTGTTCTCAGTGTATTTCCTTTCGCAGCAAGAACAACCAAATCACCCACGAAATCAGGTGACACCCTATAGATAGGCAGAGTTCCCTTGCAGTTTCAAGACGGGAGGCCCTGCCACCGCGAACGCAGTGCACGACTTCCGGTTCCGGCGCCTTGAGAAAAATCGGAACCCATGGCCGCGGCAGAGGTTATCGACACACCCCCAAACGGATTTTCCTGATGCCAATCGACCCCCAGAACACGCTGCTCACCGTGCAGGCTGGCCTTGCGCAACTCAGCACGCTGATCGTTTCCTATTCCTTCTCCGCCATCGGCGCCATCATCCTGCTGGTCGTCGGCTATCTCGTCGCCGGGCTCGCAGAACGATCGATCTCAGCCGGCCTCGGCCATATCCATGGTTTCGACGCGACGCTGCGCCATTTCTTCTCGAAGATCGTGCGCTACGCCATCCTGATCCTGGTCGTCATCATGGTGCTCGGCCAGTTCGGCGTTCAGACGGCCTCGATCATCGCCGCCATCGGCGCCATCGGGCTGGCAATCGGCCTGGCGCTGCAAGGCACGCTGCAGAACATCGCCGCAGGCATCATGCTTCTGGCGCTCAGGCCATTCCGCATCGGCGAATATGTCGAGGTCGGCGCCATTGCCGGCACCGTCGAGGAAATCGGCCTGTTCGCCACCAAGCTCCGCACGACAGACGGCGTCTATGTGCTGGCGCCCAATTCGACGCTGTGGAACCAGCCGGTGCGCAATTTTACCCGCAATGGGGTGCGCCGCGGCGATGTCACGCTGAGCATCGGCTCCTGGAACGACATCGACCTGGCGCAGAAAACCATGCTCGGCGTCGCCGGCGGCGAGCGCCGCATCAAACGCGAGCCGGCGCCGATCGCCTTCGTCGCCACGGTAGGCGATGCCAGCGTCGCCATCACCTTGCGCTACTGGACCACGGCGGCGGATTTCTTCGCCACCCAGATCGATCTCACCAAACGCGTCAAGCAGGCCTTCGACGCCGAAGCCATTTCGGTTCCCGCACCTCCGCCGGAGGCCCGACAGGAAACTGCCGCCACCAGGCAGTAGGAGCTGTGAAACCGTTCAGCGCTGATCTTCCGGGGCGTAGGCGAGCTCCACCGGCAATGGCGCCTGCGCCGACATCGGCGCGAAACTGCCGGTCGCCGTGGCGGGAACGGCCTGCGTCGTCGCCACTCGCCACAGCACGAACAGGCAGAACACGGTGGCGATGATGATCGCCACATAGATGAAGGCCTGCGTTCCATAGACGGCCGACAGGGCCGTCACGATACCTGGCACGATGAAACCCGACAGCGACCAGGCAAACAGCAGCGAACTCGACAGCGCCACCATGTCGTCCTTGCCGGCGCGATCGGCGGCGTGTGCGCTGGCCAGCGAATAGATCGATTCCGAAGCGCCGTCCCAGATCACATAGATCACCACCAGCACCGCCAGAGCGCCACCGTCAAAGCCGATAGCCAGAATACCGGCAACGATGGCCAGTGCCGCAGCGCCGGCCAGCACGTAACGGCGATCGGTACGATCCGAAATCCAGCCGAGCGGGATCTGCAGGATCAGCGTGCCGACGGGCATGGCCGACAAAAGCAGCGCCACATCGGCCTGGCTGTAGCCCTTGGCCGTGGCATGGATCGGTGCGAACCCGGCGATCGCCATCGACAGGCCGCCGACGGCCAGCATGCCGGCCACGCCGACCGGCGAGATCCGCCAGGCGCGGCCAAGCGCCACGGAGGCTGCGCGAGGTGGCGGCGGTTGAGCCAACCGCGTCATGCCGACCGGCAGGATCGACACCGCGGTGAAGGCAATGCCGATCAGCGGCGCCTGCGCCGTCGCGATGTCGACCGCCGCCAGCAGGGCATAGCCGACGCCAAGTCCGGCGACATAGGCGACGTAAAACACCGCCATCACCCGGCCGCGAATGGCGTTTGCGACGGCATCGTTGAGCCAGCTCTGGGCGACGATGAACAGGCCGCATATTGCAAAACCGTAAAGCGCGCGCGCCGCGATCCACAGCAGCGGGTAGGTGCCGGCGCCGATGGCGGCATTGGACAGCGCTATCAGCGCCGACAGCACCATGAAGGCGCGGGCGTGCCCGACGCGGCGCACCAGCGGCCCGGTCAGGATACAGCCGGCAAGCCCGCCGGCCGACAGGCCGGTGATGATCAGCCCGGCCCAGGTCGGATCGAAGCGCTCGACGCCAAGCCGGACCGGGATATAGGCGAACATCAACCCGTTGCCGACCGCGATCAGCGCCATCGACACGATTACGCTGGCAATGGCGATCACGGGCGCCGGCGGGGCGCCATGATTGGGGTCGATGTCGGTCTGGTTCACTGAAGTGGCCATATCCAGCGCAGCATCGCCCAGCCAATCGCGAAAGGCCGCCGTAAAAGCGACATCGGCGATCTGGCCTTACGAGTTACCCCTTGGCTTGCTTGCGAATAGCACTCGATGACAGCGACGAACGCGGGCCGTGAATAAAAGTCCAGGCCGGCGCCTTCATGCGGGCGAGCCGGGGCGCGTCACCCTCGTCGACGCGGGCATAGTCGAAGGTTTTGGCCACGACCGAGGACAGGAAGGACAGCGTCGCGCCCGGGCGGTCGATGACGGCGATCGGGAAGGTCATGACGATCTGGCGCCAGCGCTGCCAGCGGTGGAAATCGCGAAGCGAGTCGGCGCCCATGATCCAGACGAAATCGACGCCGGGATTGCGTGCCTTGACCAACGCCAGCGCGTCGGCTGTGAAGCGGATATGATGCGCCGCCTCGAAGGCGGTGACCTTGATCTTCGGGTTCTTGGCAATCTGCTCCGACTGCAGCAGCCGGTCGCTCAGCGGCGCCAATTCCCTCGTGCTCTTCAGCGGATTGCCTGGCGTCACTATCCACCACAATTGGTCGAGCGCGAGGCGCCGCAAGGCAATTTCCGCCACCAGCGCATGGCCGGCATGCGGCGGGTTGAACGATCCGCCGAACAGGCCGACGGCGAGGCCTTTCTCGGCATGCGGCATGCGGAGGTAGTGCGAGGAAAGAGGCGCCCCACCCTCCCCCTTGTGGGGAGGGTCGATCCGCGAAGCGGAGCGGGGTGGGGGTATTGCAGAATTCAGCGTCGTACCCCCACCCGGCTCGCTGCGCTCGCCACCCTCCCCACAAGGGGGAGGGTAAGGCCAGCGCTCAAGGCCTCACCTGTCCCGACCCGCGCACGCGGTATTTGAACGAGGTCAGCTGTTCGACGCCAACCGGTCCGCGCGCATGCATCTTGCCGGTGGCGATGCCGATCTCGGCGCCCATGCCGAACTCGCCGCCATCGGCGAACTGGGTGGAGGCATTGTGCAGGAGAATCGCCGAGTCGATCTCGTTGAAGAAGCGCTGCACAGCCTCTGCATCCTCGGCGATGATCGCCTCGGTGTGATGTGAGGAGAACGTCTCGATATGGTCGATGGCACCGGCAATCCCGTCTACCAGCTTTACCGCGATGATGGCGTCGAGATATTCGGTCACCCAGTCGGCATCGGTCGCCGGCTTGGCGTCGAAGAACAGCTTCATCACTTCCTGATCGGCATGGATCTCGCAGCCGGCGGCGCTTAGCGCGTCGAGGATCGGCACCAGATGTGTGGAGGCCACCGCGCGGTCGACCAGCAAAGTCTCTGCAGCGCCACAGACACCGGTGCGCCGCATCTTGGCGTTGACGGCGATCCTGACCGCCATGTCGAGATCGGCCGAGCGGTCGATGTAGAGATGGCAGATGCCTTCAAGATGGGCAAAGACCGGCACCCGCGCCTCGCTCTGGACGCGCCCGACCAGGCTCTTGCCGCCCCGCGGAATGATGACGTCGAGATTGCCGCCAAGCCCTTTCAGCATCTCGCCGACGGCGGCGCGGTCGGTGGTCGGCACCAGCTGAATGGCGTCTTCCGGCAGGCCGGCGGCCTTCAGCCCCTCGACCAGGCAGGCATGAATGGCGGCGGACGAATTGAGCGAATCCGAGCCGCCGCGCAGGATCACCGGATTGCCGGCCTTGAGGCAGAGCGCGCCGGCATCCGCCGTCACATTCGGCCGGCTTTCATAAATGACGCCGACAACGCCGAGCGGCGTGCGCACGCGCTCGATCTGCAGGCCGTTGGGGCGATCCCAGGCGGCAATCACATCGCCGACCGGGTCCCTGAGCTCGGCGATTTCACGGATGCCATCCGCCATGGCACGGGTGCCCGCCGGATCGAGCTTCAACCGGTCCATGAAGGAGCCGGACAAGCCCGATTCGTGTCCGTTAGAGACATCGATGGCGTTGGCATCGAGAATCTGCTGCTGGCGCGCGATGATCGCGTCGGCCATGGCGAGAAGTGCGGCATCCTTGGCGGCGGCGGTCGCAATCGCCAACGGTCGGGCGGCCGCGCGGGCGCGGCGGCCGATATCAGCCATCAGCGCGACGGTGTCATCCCCGGATTGTTCATGCAACTTCAGCATGTCTCATCCTCCGCTTACCTCGCCCCCGGCCCATAGCTGGCCGGCAGGCCGTATCTGGTCACCCGGATCGGTCACCACCAGATCGTCCCTGTGGATCATCGCCGAGCGCGCCTCGTAGCCGAGCACGGTTTCGATCTCGGCGGTCTTCAGGCCTGCGATCCTTACGGCATCGGCGGCATCGTAGGCAACAAGCCCGCGCGCGATCTCGCGCCCTTCCGGCGACAGGATGGCCACCGTGTCGCCGCGCGAGAAATTGCCGCTGACCAGCCTGACGCCGGCCGGCAGCAAAGATTTGCCGGACAGCAGCGCACCGATGGCGCCGGCGTCGACGGTGAGCCGCCCGGCCGGTTCGAGCTGGCCGGCGATCCAGGTCTTGTAGCCTTTCACCGGATTGGCGCTCGGCCTGAAGAAGGTGGCGCGCTCGCCACGTTCGATCGCCATCAGTGGCGACAGCCTGGTGCCCGAGGTGATGATCATGGCGGTGCCGGCGGCGGTGGCGATCTTGCCGGCATCGAGCTTGGTGCGCATGCCGCCGCGCGACAGTTCGGATGCGGCCGCCCCGGCCATAGCCTCGATATCGGGCGTGATGCGGTCGACCACCGGAATGAATTTTGCATCGGGATCGCGCGCCGGCGGCGCCGTATAGAGCCCGTCAATGTCGGAGAGCAGCACAAGCAGGTCGGCGCCCATCATCGTCGCCACCCGGGCCGCCAGCCGGTCATTGTCGCCATAGCGGATTTCGGAGGTCGCCACCGTGTCGTTCTCATTGATGACCGGCACCGCCTTCATCTTGAGCAGCGTCGAGATCGTCGCGCGGGCATTCAGATAGCGGCGGCGCTCTTCGGTGTCGCCCAGCGTCAGCAGGATCTGGCCCGATTTCAGCGAACCCTTGCCCAGCGCATCCGACCACGCGCCGGCCAGCGCGATCTGGCCGACGGCCGCAGCCGCCTGGCTTTCTTCCAGCTTCAGCGCCCGTTTGCCGAGACCGAGAATGGTGCGGCCGAGCGCAATGGCGCCGGACGATACGACCAGGATCTCGGCGCCGCCATTGGCGAGCACCGCAATATCCTCGGCAAGCGAGGCAAGCCAGTCGCGCTTCAGGCCGCTGGTGCGGTCGACCAGCAAGGCCGAACCGATCTTGACTGTGATGCGCCGGTATTTTGTCAGCGATTGCGCCGTCATCGCTATTGGTCCCAGCGGGTCTCGACGGGAGCGGCAGCCCTGTCGCGCGCTTCGCCGACAACCGCCATCAGCGCCCGCAGCACCGCTTCGACGCCCTCGCCGGTGGCCGCCGACAGCAGCATCGGCGCGCGGCCGGCAGCGCGTTTGAGCGACGCAACCTTCTTCTTGCGCTCATCGGCGTCGAGGATATCGACCTGGCTCAGCGCCACGATCTCGACCTTCTCGATCAGCCCATTGCCATAGGCATCCAGCTCGGCGCGCACGGTCTTGTAGGCCTTTCCAGGATTTTCCTCCTGCGCCGAGACCAGGTGCAAAAGCACACGCGTGCGCTCGACATGGCCGAGGAACCGGTCGCCGATGCCGACACCCTCATGCGCGCCCTCGATGAGGCCCGGAATGTCGGCGATGACGAATTCGCGCGCATCGATGCGGGCAACGCCGAGACCTGGATGCAGCGTGGTGAAGGGGTAGTCGGCGATCTTTGGCTTGGCCGCGGTGACGGTTGCCAGAAAAGTCGACTTGCCGGCATTTGGCAGCCCGACCAGGCCGGCGTCGGCAATCAGCTTCAGCCGCAGCCAGACATTCATCTCTTCGCCGGGCTGGCCGGGATTGGCGCGGCGAGGCGCCTGGTTGGTCGAGGTCTTGAAATGCTGGTTGCCGAAACCGCCATTGCCGCCCTTGGCCAGCAGGAAGCGCTGGCCGACCACGGTCAGGTCGCAGATCAGCGTCTCATTGTCCTCGGCAAACACCTGGGTTCCGGCCGGCACCTTGAGCGTCACATCGGCGCCCTTGGCGCCGGTCATGTTGCGGCCCATGCCGTGGACACCAGTCTTGGCCTTGAAATGCTGCTGATAGCGATAGTCGATCAGCGTGTTGAGACCGTTGACCGCTTCCAGCCAGACATCGCCGCCGCGGCCGCCGTCGCCGCCATCCGGGCCGCCGAACTCGATGAATTTTTCGCGCCGGAACGACACAGAGCCGGCGCCACCGTCGCCGGAGCGGATATAAACCTTGGCTTGATCGAGAAATTTCATTGGACTACGCAGTTTCTGTTGGCCTTGCGGCTTTGCTCTAGATCTTGCGCCTTGCTCTAAACCAAGGCGCGGCCAAGGGCGAGGCCGTTTTGCGACTAAAGCGCCGGATGCCCTTTTGTCGGGGACGCGGTAGCAGTGTTCGCGGACGGAGCTTGAGGGGCGCGGGAATGAAGGTTGTGAGCTACAACATCCAGTACGGTATCGGTCTGGATGGCCGCTACGATCTCGGCCGCATCACCGAGGCGGTTCGCGGCGCCGACGTGATCGCGCTGCAGGAAGTGACCCGCAACAATCCGAGGAACGGCAACCGCGACATGGTCGCCGAGATCGGTGAGGCGCTGCCCGAATATTTTGCCGCCTACGGCAGCAATTTCGAGGTCAATGTCGGCTCGCGCCTGGAGGCCGGCCGCGCCATCACCACCACTTTCCAGCTCGGCAACATGGTGCTGTCGAAGACGCCGATCCATCTGTCGCGCAATCTGCTTTTGCCGCGCAGCCGCAGCCTTGAGGCGATGAACTTCCAGCGCGGCGCACTCGAGGCGCTGGTCGAGACCCCGCTCGGCTTCATCCGCTTCTATTCCACGCATCTCGACCATCGCAGTCCGGTTGAGCGCGCCAGCCAGATCCGTTTCCTGCGCCAGCGCCTGTTGAACTATGCCTTCGAGGGCGGCGGTCTCTCCGGCATTCCCGAGATCGGCCTGCCGGACCTGCCCTATCCCGAAGCCTTCATCGTCATGGGCGACTTCAACATGCTGCCCGGCTCGCCCGAATATGTCGAACTCGTCGGCCGCCCGGACCATGAATTCGGCATGCCCTTGACCGCCGATCTCGCCGTCGACGTCGCCCAGCGCCTGAACACACCAGACGTCGTCACCTGGGTCGATCCCACGCGACCCGAAGACACAAGCCGCCACAAGCGCATCGACTACATCTTTACCTCGGCCTCGCTCGCCGGATCGCTGAAGCGCCTGTGGGTCGACCCGCAAGCGGTCGGTTCGGACCATCTCCCGATTTGGGTCGAGATGGGCTGAGTTGAGCCCGATCCACAACCAACGTTTCCAAACCTGTCGTTTGGAGGCACGCGCCTAGGTGTTGAGATTCAGGTCAGGCCGAGCCGAAAACACTGGTTTTCGAGAACCGGAGCGGAGTTTACTTAAGTACGTGCACCGGAAGCGCATAAAACCCGCGTTTGCAGGCCGGCCTCACCTGAATATCAAAACACCTAGAAATGCACCCAGTTTCGAAGACTGATCCAGGTCTTTCTGTCCAGCCGGTACCGCTCGACCGGCACCTGGCCGGCGACGATCGAGTTCAGCATGCCCTGGCCGGCATACTGGAAGCCGCATTTGTGGATGACCCGGCGCGAGGCCGGATTGATCACCCGCGTCGAAGCCTGCAGCACGTGGATCGACGTCCGTTGGAAGGCAAGGTCGACCAACGCGTGCGCGGCCTCCGTCGCATAGCCGCGCTTCCAATAGGGCTCGCCGATCCAGTAGCCGAGTTCCAGCCCTCGATCGGTCATGTTGAGGCCGGCGCAGCCGACGAAAATGTCGGTGCCGGCGAGCGTCAGGGCGTAGGCGATGCCGGCCCGGCGCGACCGGGTCATAGCCAGGAAGGCGCGTGCCTCGGCCTCGCCATAGGGGTGCGGCATGCGGGCCAGCATCTCGGCGACGTGACGGTTGTCGGCAAGCTCGACCAGTTGCGCGATGTCGGCTTCACACGGGGCGCGCATCACCAGCCGCTCCGTGGCCAGCACCGGGCAATCTATCGCGTAACTTTCGTCTTCGGTGTCTTCCGCTTCGGCAACCATTCGACGTCCTCCAGGCAAGAAAAAAGGGGAGATGGAAAACCCATCTCCCCTGATCCTTTTCCTGGCTCCATTCACTGGTTTGGCCAGACACCGGTTCCCGAGATGGGCGCCGGTTTTATAGTGCGGAACCGGCTACTCCGCGGCTTTGGTAATCGGGTTGACCGATACGTAGGTTCGGCCGTTGGCTTTTTTGTTAAAGGTGACTGCGCCGGTCTCGAGCGCAAAAAGGGTGTGGTCCGTGCCCATGCCGACATTGACGCCGGGATGCCAGGTGGTGCCGCGTTGACGGATGATGATGTTGCCCGGGATGACGGCTTCGCCGCCGAACTTCTTCACGCCCAGACGCTTGGAATGCGAGTCGCGACCGTTGCGCGACGAGCCGCCAGCTTTCTTGTGTGCCATCTAACTAACTCCGATGCGCCCTGGGGCGCTTGAATGGTCTTATGAACGCGTTCGCGTTCCGTTTCAAGTCCGATCCGGCGACCTTGTCGCCGGTTCGTTTTACTTCTTCGCCAGTTCCTTGGCCTGCTCGCGCCAGTCGTTGATCTGGTCGGTGCTGAAGGGCATGTGCGCGTCGATCTTGGCCACGTCCTTGTCCGACAGCTTGGCAAGCTGGGCGAAGGTGGTGATGCCCTGCTCGTGCAGCTGGCCGGCGGCAACCGGGCCGATGCCCTTGATCACGGCCAAATCGTCCGGCTCGCCCTTCGGCGCCTTGAACAGCGGCGCGGCGACGGCGGCCTCCGTCTTGGCTTCATCCTTCGGAGCAACCTCGGCTTTGGCTTCCTTCTTCGCCTTGGCTTCCTTCGTCGCGGCCTCGGCCTTCGCCTCGGGCGCTACGTCAGCCTTGACTTCCTTGGCTTCCACCTTGGCTGCGGCCTTCTTGGAAGGCTTGGCGCCACCCAGCAGGATCTCGGCGATCCGCACGGTGGTCAGAAGCTGGCGGTGGCCGATCTTGCGGCGCGAATTCTGCCGGCGGCGCTTCTTGAAAGCGATGACGGTGCGGTTCTTGCCCTGCTCGACGACTTCCGCCGTGACCAGAGCGCCATCGACGAACGGGGCGCCGAAGGTGACATTTTCGCCTTCGCCATGGGCGAGGACGCTGCCGATTTCGACGATATCGCCGACATTGGCTTCGAGCTTCTCGATCTTCAGGAGATCGTTGGCGGCAACGCGATACTGCTTACCGCCCGTTTTAATGACTGCGAACATTTTTTGCCTTTCGCTGTTCGGTCGGCCTCGATGAGCCGCGTCACGCGGTTCGGCCGTCTTTTTGTCAGTCTGCGGGTTCGAAAAACAAGCGGCGTGGAAGAACCCTCCACGCCGATTGCGCGCTTCCCCTAACCGAAGGTTCGGTACGAGTCAAGGCAAACGGCCGGATTCCTTGGCCATGCGGCCTCCTTGCCGCGCCCGATCCCTCTGGTCGAGACCGGTTGGCCTATCTGCCGACGTGGCCGCGGCGCAGCCCTCCCGGCAAAGCCCGCACAGGAAGCTGAATTTCCCCGCGGATTTGGCCTTGTAACCTGCCCGCCCAGCCGTTATCTAGTGCGCCGCGCCGGCAACGGCCGACCATGACCGCGGAGAGGTGGCAGAGTGGTCGAATGCACCGCACTCGAAATGCGGCATGGGTGCAAGCCCATCGGGGGTTCGAATCCCTCCCTCTCCGCCACCCTACGCCCTGCGGGCTTCGGGTGGCAGGCCACCCGGAACCGCATCTGGGCGTAGGAGTGTCGCCCGAAGCTACGAAGTAGCGTAGGGGGGACCGGAACGAAGCAGGATGCCCTCCGAAGCTTCAGCGTAGAGGCTGCCGCTAGGCAACAAGGCCTTGCCTTATTTGGTTAACCTCTTCGATCGGGACTGGATGCCCGGTGAGGAAGCCCTGCATCAAATTTACCCCCAGGCGCTGCAGCAATATGTACTGCTCCTCCGTTTCGACGCCCTCGGCGAGCACGACATGGCCGAGATTGCGAAGCAGCCCGACCATGTCCCGCAACAGGCTCAAGCCACGAGACGTCTGGCAATCGTGGAGGAAGCTGCGATCAATCTTGACCACGTCGAATTTGAAGCGGCGGAGCCATGTCAAGCCGGCAAATCCCGTTCCGAAGTCGTCCAGCCAGATCTGAACGCCGAGTTTTCGCAGCCGCTCCACGTTTCTGACCGCTTGCGCCTCCAGAAAGATGTCACTGCCTTCGGTGATTTCGATGGCCAGTTTCTGGGGCGCAAGGCCGTGCCTGCCAAGGATTTCGGTGATCCGGAGTGAAAAGTTGGGAGCCTTGAGCTGAAGAACGGATACGTTCACCGTCACGACCGAGCCCAATCCGTATTCCGCCATGTCACCGCAGGCTCGATCGATCAGCCATGTACCCAGTTCCACGATCGCTCCGGTCTGCTCGGCAACGGGTATGAATACGGACGGACTGATCATGGTGCCGTCGAAGTCGCATACACGCATCAGACTCTCGTGCCCCAGCACGCGGCCCGACGCCAGCTCGCGAATTGGCTGGTAAGCGACAGAAACGAGCTGGTTGGAAACTGCCACCTTCAGCAGTTCTGAAAGATTTTCGCCGGAGCGATCCTGGCTGGTGGCGTGCGGGTCGTAAATCGTGAACGTAGCCCGACCGGCAAACTTGGACGCGTAGAGCGCGCGGTCAGCTTCCTGCAGCAGGATTCTAAGCTCTATGCTCTGATCGGCGCGCGTCAACGACGCCCCGGCACTGATCGTTACGATGTTGAGCTTGTCGCCCCGATCAGGGTGGTAGATATCCAAATCCTCTACAGCGCGACAGAATTTCTTCGTTATCTCATGAAGGTGAGCCCGCCCGGTGACCTTGCAGAGAATGACGAATTCTTCTCCGCCATAGCGGGCCGCGATGGCGTTGTTGGCAGCCGCCATCTCGGAGAGGACATGGGCGAGTTTGATCAGGCAATCGTCGCCGGCCTGATGACCAAGTCCGTCATTGAACCTTTTGAAGTAGTCGACGTCGATCAGAATGAGCCCTATCTCGTCGTCGTCCGCGGCCCAGTCTTCGCGCAGCTCCGAGAATTCTCGAATGATCGCCCTGCGGTTCTTCATTCCCGTGAGCGGATCGGTGTCGGCGATTTCGGTTAGCTTTTGCCCCTTCTTGATAGCAGCCTGCTCCTGGAATTGTGCCCGAAGCGCGTGCAGGAAGGTCTGGTAACGCTCCAGGCTCAGCCGCCACGAAAGATAAAGCGACAAGACGAGGCAGTTCACGAAATAGGCCGACAACACGACCCGACCGGCGATGTCGGCCTGAAGGGAGAACATCGCGGCGTACACAAAGCTTGCGGCGACCGTCGCGGAGGCAAGGGCTGAAAGCCAAAAACGGAAGTTGAAGAACAGATTCGCACCCAGGATGAACACGGTGCCAAAAACCATGAAATGGGAGAGGGCATCCTGATGCTCTGTTCCAACAGCGGAGACGAGCCACCCAAGGGCACCGGATACAATCGCCAGCGCTGCTACAAGGTGCAAGGTGGCAAGGGCAAAGCCCCGTCGGGCGACAAATTCGACAAGCGCCAGGGAAGTGATCCCTAGCGTAACGCGCGTCAAAACAAGCCGGCCGGCGATATCCGGAAAAAGAAACCAATCGAAAAGGCCATAGGCCACATAGCTGAATACAGCAGCCGCAATACCCCATCGCACAAGGCTGCGATTCTCATCGGCATCCTTCTGCAGGAACAGTGTCAGGAGTTCCGGATCGGCGGAATGCCACCGCGGACGTCCAATCGCTGCCGCCACCTTCTGGGCAACGTCCTCGCTCAGTTGCATCGCAACGCTCCTCCGCGATCTGCAGTAGCGAATGCAACAGCCGACGTCGCCTGCGGTCGGGGAATGAAGACGTCCCTGTCCGCAAGAAAAGTCAGATGTCGCTAACCGAGGGTAAACGGGCGGTTCGGATTTAGCCAGTTTGCAGGATTGATGGCCGTTCCGTTGATTAAAATTTTACTAAAATTTTATTAAAATTGTTAGCATTGGTTGGCGGCGCACCTATGCTGCTGGCCGGGGACCGGGGCGGTAAACCGGAGAGTAAACGGCATGCCTATCAAGCCAAAACTGCAGCTCGACCAATACAGCCTGGTCACCACCAGGCTGATGAAGAAACATGTTGCGACCTCCGAAGAGGCGGCTGACTCCGACGAGTTGAGGGACAGCACGGCCCAGCTCGCCCTGATACTGGACCTTGCTCATCAAGCCTTTGCGCGAAACAAACCGGCCGCCCCCGTCGTCCATCGTTTGGCGGGGCGACTCCACAAGCTCCGCCGGCAGGTTGCTCCCGCGGTCTGGCAGAAACTCGTTCCTTTGGCTCAGCAGCATCGGGTCGCGGAATATTTGCTCCAAGACCCGTTCACGCGGTGGTCGGTCGAAAAACCGCGCGGGTATTCGGGCGATGCAGGCCTGCTGGATATTTACTACAAGCATCCGATCGCCGACGAGATCGTGGCCTCGTCGACCTTACTTGGTCGGCAAATTTATGCGTACACCAGTGAAGCTGCCAGTTCGGTGGCGGGGCGCGAGCGGCGGGATATTCTGGCCAGGACCGTGGACGAGACGGCCAGCAGTGTGGAAAAGGCTGAGGTGCTGGCGATTGCCTGCGGCCACCTCAGGGAAGCCGAACGCTCCGATGCGTTGGCCAGGCATAAACTGCAACGTTGGATCGGCCTGGATCAGGACCCCGTCAGCGTAGCCACGGTGAACCACGACTTTGCCGGCACGGCAGTCGAGGCAGTCCAGGGTTCCGTACGCGGCATCCTGCGCCGCGCCTACGCCCTTGGCACATTCGATCTCGTCTACGCATCGGGGCTTTACGATTACCTGCCGCGTGCCATCGGCATCCGCCTGCTTCAAAGAGCCATGGAACTCGTCAAGCCCGGTGGCGAATTCCTGTTTGCCAATTTCAGCGACGAGATAACGACGGATGGTTACATGGAGACTTTCATGGATTGGCCGCTCATCCTACGTTCGGCCGACGATATGTGGGACATCATCAATGCCGCCCTCGGCGGGAGTCCTTTCGACGCGAAAGTCTACTATGGCTCGAACCGGAATATCGTTTACGGCAAGGTGAGGAAGGGCGATCTCTAACTAGGCGCGGGAATCGCGCGCGCATCCCCGTAACAAGGTAGGTCTGCCATGACGAGGCCATGCCTTCGCCGGCTTTCCGGCGACGGGCGAGCAGGTCGTCCGGGCTGCGGGCGGCCTACGCCGTGTTCGTTCTGCTTGCCGCCATACAGATGTGGCGGCGGTTCCAGCAGCACGACGGTGCTGCCCGCTCGGCGGGCTGCGTCTGGCCGTGTTGCTGGCACTGCCGCTGATCGCCAGGCTGTCGGTCGTGCAATGCAACGCGACTGGCCGGCCTGATCAGGCCTCGAAATAGCGGGCACGATCGAGATCGGCGATGAGCCCCGGCCCGGTCGGCTGCCATCCCAGCGCAGTGCGGGTCTGCTCACTTGACGCCGACAAGTCCCTGCCGATGAAATGCCCGAGAAAGCCGAAATGCGCAGCCGCGTCCTCGGGGCCTATGGAAGCGACCGGCAGGCCGAGCCGGCGGCCGATGATCTCGGCGATCTCTTTGCTCGCCACGCCCTGTTCGGCAACCGCATGATAGCTGACGCCGCCCGCCCCCTTCTCCACCGCCAGCCTGTACAGGGTGGCGGCGTCGAACCGGTGCACCGCCGCCCAGCGATTTGCGCCGTCGCCAACATAGGCCGAGACGCCCTTTTCACGCGCAATGGCAATCAGCATCGGCACGAAACCGTGATCGCCCTCGCCATGGACCGTCGGCGCCAGCCGCACCGTCGATGCGCGCACCCCGCGCGCTGCGAACGCCACGGCCGTTGCCTCCGAAGCGCGCGGCATGGAGGCCGACGGCGGCGCGGGTTTGTCGTCTTCGGTTGCCGGCCTTCCCTGCGCAAAACCGGCGAGGCCGGAGGTGACAAGCAGCGGCCGCTCGGAACCCTCGAGCGCCGCGCCGAGCGTTTCGATGGCGCGCTGGTCAACTGCGCAACTGGCGGCGAATCTCGAAAAGTCGTGGTTGAAGGCCGTGTGGATGACGCCATCCGATTGGGCAGCGCCGCTGCGCAGGCTGTCGAAATCCTCGATATCGCCGCGATGCACCTCGGCACCCGCTGCCACGATCGACTTCGCACCTGCTCCCGACCGTGCGAGGCCAAGCACCTGATGGCCCGCCCCGAGCAATTCCCGCACAACCGCCGAACCTACAAAACCGGTGGCGCCCGTAACGAACACACGCATGATCATTTCTCCTTGGTTTTTGTCGAACGCCGTAAAGGCAGCCCGTTGCGAAGGAGATAGAAGTTTGAGATCATACGATCTATACTGTAAAATCCGAGATATCTTCGCAATCGTCCGAGAACGCTCATGGATCCGCTGTCAGACGTGCTGTCGCTACTGAAGCCGCGCAATTACCTGTCGGCTGGGCTGGAAACCGGTGGCGACTGGGCGATCCAGTTTCCTGACCAGCAGGCCGCCATCAAATGCGGCGCCGTGGTGTCCGGCCGATGCTGGCTGTCGGTCGAGGGCGTCCCTGACGCGGTGCGGCTGGACGTGGGCGACTGCTTCCTGTTGCCGCGCGGCCGGCCTTTCCGCCTTGCCAGCGATCTCGGCCTGCCGACGGTCGATGCGCGAACGATCTTTTCACCGGCGCGGACCGGCGGCATCACCGTCCATAATGGCGGCGGCGATTTCCTCCTGGTCAGCAGTCGCTTCACGCTGTCCGGCGACCATGCCGGCATCCTCTTGCGGATGCTGCCGCCCATCGTCCACATCCGCGGCGAGAGCGACCATTCGGCGCTTCGCTGGCCGGTGGAGCGGATGATGCAGGAATTGCGCCAGCGGCGTCCCGGCGGCTTTCTCATCGTCGAGCACCTCGCCCACATGATCCTGATCGAGGCCTTGCGCCTGCATATGACCGCGCAAGGCAATGTCGGCTGGCTGTTCGCACTTACCGACAGGCAGATCGGCGCGGCGATCGGCGCCATGCACGAGGACCCGGCGCATGGCTGGACATTGCAGCAACTGGCGGAGCGCGCGGGCATGTCGCGATCGACTTTTGCGCTCAGATTCAAGCAGACGGTCGGGGCCTCACCCCTGGATTATCTGACGCGCTGGCGCATGATGCTGGCCGGCGACAGGCTGATGCATTCCGGCGATCCGGTTTCCGTCATCGCGCTGGCGCTCGGCTACGAATCCGAAAGCGCCTTCAGCACGGCATTCAAGCGCGTCATGGGCTGTTCGCCGCGGCAGTACAGCCGCCGGGAGCCGGACCTGACTGCGCAGGCCGAACGCGAAGCCGCCTGAGGCGGCGATCCGATCGCCTTGATCACCTTGCCCTTAAAGGCTGAAGCGCCCGTCCACACTGCGCGAGTCGAGTTGTAGCGGGCGAGCCAGAGCGGACAATTGCCGAAGCCGCTCGGATTTCCCAGCGCGCTTCGACCGCTGCGGCCCTTCTGCTCAGATCGATCCCTTGCTTGCTCCATGGCATGCGCTTGACAATCGACTGATTCGCAACCCTTCGGGAATATAAGTATTTCAGTTAACTTAGGGATAATCGGCAGCAGGAACTAGATTTCAGACGCTCAATTGGCACGAGCAAAATCGCGTTTTTCATGCTTTCAGAATGACTTGCTCGCGTGCTGGCGGTTAACCGGCACCAACTTCTCCGATTTCCTTGCCTCTACGGCTGGGTAGCGCAATAGGGTTAATTGCGCGATTGCTAATATGCCTATATCTTAGGCGGCGCGAGGGGCCTCATATCTTCCCGCAGTGGCCGGTGCGGTGAAGCCCCACAAGCATGCCCAACCTGCACCGGCCATTCCCTATGGCTGGGTATGGTGTTCCCGCTCGGCAATCTTTTCCAAGAGCTTCCGTGAAGCCTCTAGGACGCGTCGCGTTTCGGCGATGGTCGATTGCAGGGAGTCCAGTTGGCTCTCCGCTCGGAGCTGGCTACGGCGGGCGCTTTCAATGAACTGGTGGTCAGGTTCCCACCGGTCTTTCATCGGGCTTAGCCTCTCTACAGACGAACGAACTTGTCGAGATCCAGGCGTATCCGCTGGCCCTCAGCATAGGACAGCGCAAACGATTCAATCACGAATGATCGGGTAATTTCCTGGTCTTCCTTGGCCACACGAACGGACCCATTCGCCGCCGGCTTCGACCACTTCCACGCAAGGCAATGCTTTGCGGATTGGACCCACGTTATCCACCACAGCCTCCTACGAAAGCAATGGTAACGTCGAGTTCTATACTCCCGTCGAAAGCGGGTTTTCAACAACAAAGATGGTCTGAATCATACCATTCGGCTCAGCGGATAGCGGCTGCCAACGTAGCGTCTCCAAGGCCAAGAAAACCGCCACCCGCGCGCAACAGCGGGTTCCATAGTCACGGCTCCATCCGAAGAATCGACCGCATAGATTCAGGAATGTGTGTTGTCGTCACGGTTCCATACAATTTGGAAGGCCATTCCCCCTACGGCAGGGTAGCGCCAAAATGAAAGGATAAGCGGGCGGGCAAGTTGAAGGCGTACTGATGCCGGATCGGGCTTTGGTCCAGCAAAACCCTTTCAGCCTGGCGTCTCGGAAAGGTGCGCGGCAATGGCGCTCACAAAAGCCTTGCCGAACTCCTTGAGTTTGGCGGCGCCGACGCCATTCACTTCGGCAAAATCGTCGAGGTCTTGCGGACGACGCTCGGCCATGTCGATCAGTGTACGATCCGAAAACACCACATAGGCTGGCACCTGGCGTTCCTTGGCCAGCCGCAGCCGCACCGTCTTGAGCGCCGCGAGCAGCGACGCATCGACATTTTCGCTCTGAGGGCTCTGCCCGGCGCGAGCCGCGCGGCGCGCGGCGCGCGTGCGCATCTCGACCCGATACTGGAACGGCACCTCGCCCCGGCCGAGTGCGTGGCCCTTGTCCGCGATGGCCAACCCGCCATGGCCGGCCGGGTCCGGCATCAGGAAACCGTTCGCGACCAGCTGGCGAATCATAGATTGCCAAAAATCCTTCTTGTGCGCGGCGCCATTGCCGAAGGCTGGCAGCCTGTGATGCCCCCTTGCCGCGATCTTTTCAGTCTCGTGGCCGATCAGGATGTCGATGACATGGCCGGCGCCGAAGCGCTCGCCGCTCTGCGCCACCGCCGCCAGGATGAGGCGCGCCTCGGCGGTGCCGTCGGCGCGCGGCGCCTGTTCCAGGCAATTGTCGCAATTGCCGCAAGGGACCGCCTCTTCACCGAAATAACCGAGCAGCACCTGGCGGCGGCACTCGGCCGTCTCGCAATAGCCGATCAGCGTATCGAGCCGGCCATGCGAGCGGCGCTTGTGTTCGACAGCGGCGTCCTCGTCGTCGATGAACATGCGGCGCATGCGGATGTCGCCAAGGCCGTAAAGCATATGCGCCTCCGCCGCCCGGCCGTCGCGACCGGCGCGGCCGATTTCCTGGTAATAGGCTTCGAGGCTGCCCGGCAGGTCGGTGTGGAAGACATAGGCGACATCAGGCTTGTCGATCCCCATGCCGAAGGCGATGGTCGCCACCATGACGACGCCCGACAGCGTCATGAAGGCGTTCTGGTTGGCATCACGCGCCTCCTTGCTCATCCCGGCGTGATAGGCGAGCGCGGTCACGCCGTTCTTTTCGAGGAATGCCGCCATCTCTTCGGTCTTCTTGCGCGACAGGCAGTAGACGATGCCGCTGCGCCCCTGATGGCGCTCGATGAAGTTGAGCAACTGCCGCTTGCTGTCCTGCTTGGGCTCGATGGCAAGCTTGATGTTGGGCCGGTCGAAGCCAAGCACCTGCGTTTCGACACGCCCGCCAAACAGCCGTCTCTCGATGTCTGCCCGCGTCGTCTCGTCCGCCGTCGCCGTCACCGCAATGATCGGTACGTCGGGAAAGATGCCACGCAGCTGCGACAGGTCTTCATATTCGCGCCGGAACGCCGGCCCCCACTGCGAAATGCAATGCGCCTCGTCGATGGCGATCAGGCTGACATCGAGCCTGGCAAGCGCATCCAGCATCCGCTCGGTCATCAGCCGTTCCGGCGCGAGGTAGAGCAGCCGCGTCTGGCCCGACGCGACGCGGCGCCATGCCGCGACATTGGCATCACGGTCGATCGAGGAATTGATCGTATCGGCGGCGACGCCGGCGAGGCGCAGTGCCGCGACCTGATCCTGCATCAGCGCCACTAGCGGCGAAACGACAATGGTCAGCCCACCCTTGACCAGCGCCGGAACCTGGTAGCACAGCGATTTGCCGGCACCCGTTGGCATGACGGCCAGCACATGGCGGCCGCCAAGCAGCGCCTCCATCACCGCGGCCTGTCCGGGACGGAAATCGTCGAAGCCGAACACGTCCTTGAGGACGCGCCGTTTGGGATCGTGCGTCGGCACGCTTGTCGTCGATATCTGCATCACTGATGTTTTTGCGATCGGCCGCCCGAAGCAGCGGCGTGGACAGAACGATTAGCGCAGCCCCTGCGTGACCACAACAAGCAGCAGCAACACCCCACCGGCGATCGACCTGATTGGCATCGTTAAACCTATCTTCACCATGTTGCGGCACCGTCCAACCCTGCGGCGATGTTTCGAGTACCGCTGCGCCACGAGCGCACAGGCAACAGCCCGCGCCTCCCCAGGAGGCGCGGGTTTCCTGTTTCTGGAATTGCCGAAAAAGGTTCAGGCCAGGAAATCGGCGCGGTGCGGGGTAAAGCTGTCGACCAGGCGCCCGGCCTCCAGCGCCTTGACGCCGTGCACCAGATTGGACGGCACGATGAAGCTGCCGCCGGTCTCGATGGTCGCGGTGCGGCCGTCGATGGTCACCTCGAAGCGACCTTCGGCGACATAGCTGGCCTGGACATGCGGGTGCGAATGCAGTGCGCCGACGCCGCCCTTGTCGAAGCCGAACTCGACCATCATCAGCTCATCGGTGGAGACGAGAACGCGGCGTCTGTTGCCGTCCGGCGTCGGCGTCCAGGCGCTCTCGCCGGGCTGTGCGAAAATCTTTGCTTCAATCATGACCATCTCCTCATCGCGCCAGCCAGCCGCCGTCCACGGGAATCACCGCGCCATGCATATAGTCGGACGCTGGCGCCAGCAGGAACACGGCGGCATCGCCTATGTCTTCCGGCCCGCCCCAACGTCCCGCCGGAATGCGCGCCAGGATGGCAGCACTGCGGTCGGGATCGGCGCGCAACCCCTCGGTGTTGTTGGTTTCGATATAGCCGGGCGCAATGGCGTTGACGTTGATGCCTTTTGCCGCCCATTCGCAGGCCAGCAGCCGGGTTATGCCGAGCGCGCCATGTTTCGACGCGGTGTAGGACGCGACGCGGATGCCGCCCTGGAAACTCAGCACCGAGGCGATGTTGACGATCTTGCCGCGCCGCCTCGGGTCGGTCAGCACGCGCCTGGCAAAACCCTGGCTGAGAAAGAATAGCGTCTTCAGATTGACGTCGATGACGTCGTCCCAATCGGCCTCGGAGAAATCGACCGCATCGGCGCGGCGGATGATGCCGGCATTGTTGACCAGGCCGTCGATCGGGCCGGTCTTCTCCCACACCTGGTCGAGCATCGCCTTGGCGGCAACATGATCGGCGAGATCGCACCGCACAGTCTCGAACTGGCCGCCGGCTTCCGCGACTTGTCTTTCCGTGTCGTCCATCGCCGAGCGGCCGACACCTATGACCGTACCGCCGGCACGCGCGATCGAGACCGCGATGCCCTGGCCGATGCCGGTGTTTGCGCCGGTGATCAGGATGCGCTTGCCGGCCAGGCTGAAGGAGGAATGGCCGCTCACCGCAATTCGCCCAGCGGCACCGGGTCGACATCGGTGTAGTCGACGTTGTCGCCGGCCATCGCCCAGATGAAAGCGTAATTGGAGGTGCCGGCCCCCGAATGGATCGACCAGCCCGGCGACAGCACCGCCTCCTCGTTGGCCATCACCAGATGCCGCGTTTCGTCCGGCTCGCCCATGAAATGGAAGACGCGCGCCGTCTCCGGCAGGTCGAAATAGAGATAGGCCTCCATGCGCCGGTCATGCACATGGCAAGGGATGGTGTTCCACACCGAGCCCGGCGCCAGTTGGGTCATACCGACCACCAGTTGGCAGGTCTTGACGCCATCGGCATGGATGAACTGGAAGATGGAGCGTTCGTTGCAGGTTTCCTTGCTGCCGAGATCGAGGCGCTTGGCATCGCCAATGCGGATCAGCCGGTTGGGATGGGTGTGATGCGCAGGCGCGCTGAGCAGATAGAACTTGGCCAGTGCGCCCTCATCGGCCGATGCGAACGAAACGTCGGTGCTGCCCATGCCGAGATAGAGCATGTCGCGCGCCTGCAACTGGTGGGTGTCGCCATCTGCCGTCACCGAGCCGGCGCCGCCGATGTTGACGATGATCAGCTCGCGGCGGTCGAGAAAATTCCTGGTCCCCGTTGGCTTGATCGCTTCCAGCGGCAGCGCTGTCCCTTCCGGCACGGCGCCGCCGACGATCATGCGGTCATAATGGGCATAGGTCAGGCTGACGCGTCCCGGCTGGAACAGGTCGTCAATATGGAAGTTGTGCCGCAGTTCGTCGGTGCCCATAGAAGCCGCGGCAACCGGGTCGATGGCGAAACGCGAGGTGAAATCGGTATGCGGGTGACTTTGAGACATTACTGCTCCGGCTGAAATGGTTATTCGGATGCCGTCGCCCTGACCGAGTCGGCATAAAAGACCTGGCGGGCGTGCAGGCGCTCGCGGTAGCGCTGCTGGCTGGCGGTGAGATGGGTGCGCATCGCCTCGCGCGCGGCTTCGGCGTCGCCTGACGTGATCGCATTCAGGATCACCAGATGCTCGCGCTGCAGCCCGCGCTGATAGCTGTCGGATTGCACAAGTTCCGTCGACCAGGGCGAGGTCACGTCGCAGGGAATGGCGCGGCGTCCGAGCACATCGAGCATCTCGACATAGAACGGGTTGTTGGTGGCGCTGGCGATTGCCCGGTGGAAGGCGAGATCGGCCGGACCGGTCGGCTCGCTGTTGAGAAGCAGCCGTTCGAATTCGAAGAACGCTTCCTGGATCGCTGCTTCCTGCGCGGCGTTGCGGCGAATGGCGGCGAGCCCGGCCGATTCGATTTCGACGGCCAGGCGCACTTCGAGCACATTGAGCGCGATGGAATCCTTGCTGCCCATGTCGGCGGCGAGCGCGCCGAACATCGTTGAGATGTGCTCGGTGACGAACACGCCTGCGCCCTGGCGCGCCTCGACCAGCCCGTCGGCGGCGAGCTTGGCCAGCGCTTCGCGGATGACGGTGCGGCTGACGCCGAAGGTCTCGGTCAGCTGGCCCTCGGTCGGCAATTTGTGGCCGGGCAGGATCTCGCCCGCCTGCAACTGCTTGCGGATCGCCGCAACGACGGTCTCCGACAGTTTGGGTTTTCTCTCGACCCTGAGATCAACAGCGCTATCCGATGCCATATCGCACCCCTGTTTGAAGACGCCTATTTGAACACGCTCGGCAACCAGAGCGAAATCGCCGGAATATAGGTCACCAGCCCCAGAACCACGATGCCCGCGCCATAGAACGGCCAGATCGAGCGCATCGCTTCCCAGACCGTAATCTTGCCGACGGCACAGGCGACGAACTGCACCGTGCCGACCGGTGGCGTGTTGAGGCCAATGCCGAGATTGAGGATGGTGATGACGCCGAAATGCACGGGGTCGACGCCGTAATGGGTGACCAGCGGCAGGAAGATCGGCGTGCAGATGATGATCATCGGCCCCATGTCCATGAAGGTGCCGAGCAGCAGCATCAAGACGTTGAGCAGAAGCAGCACCACCAGCGGATCGGTGGAGATGGCGTTCATGCCTGCGATCAGCAACACCGGCACTTTGAGATAGGCCATCAGCCAGCTGAACGAGGCCGCCGTGCCGATGATCAGCAGCACCATTGAGGTCGTGCGCACCGCGCCCTTTGTGGCATGGACGAAATCGCCCCAGGCCATCGACCGGTAGACGAAGACGGTGACCAGCAAAGCGTAGATGATGGCGATGCAGGAGCTTTCCGTCGCCGTGAAAATGCCCGAGCGAACGCCGCCGAAGATGATCCCGATGAGCAGAAGTCCGGGGATGGCGATGACCGCCAGCTGGCCGACACGCGAGAAGCCGGGAAAAGCCTCGACCGGGTAGCCGCGGCTGCGGGCGACGAAATAGGCGGTGACCATCAGCGAAGCGGCGAACAGCAGACCAGGCAGGATACCGGCGGTGAACAGGTCGGCGATCGAAATCTTGCCGCCGCCGGCGATCGAATAGATGATCATTCTGCGACGGCGGCAGAAGCAGCGCGATCAGCGCCGCCATCGAGGTGACGTTGACGGCATAGTCGGCTCCGTAGCCGCGCGCTTTCATCTGCGGGATCATCAGCCCGCCGACGGCAGCGGCTTCCGCCACAGCCGAGCCGGAAATGCCGCCGAACAACGTCGCGGCGATGATGTTGACCTGACCGAGCCCACCGCGGACATGACCGACCAGCGAGCCGGCAAAGGAAACGATGCGCTGCGCGATGCCGCCGCGCACCATCAGGTCGCCGGCAAAGATGAAGAACGGGATCGCCATCAGCGAGAACGCCGACATGCCCGACTTCAATTGCTGGAACACCACCAGGGGCGGCAGGCCGAGATAAAGCACGGTGGCGAAGGACGCCGCACCCAGGCAAAAGGCGATCGGCGTGCCGGCAAACATCAAAAGCGTGAAGACGCCAAACAGGATCCAGAGTTCCATCTAGGCCTCCTGCACGGCCGGCATTTCCGGCACTTCTTCGAGATTGATATCCTTGTCGATGTCGGCGCCGGACCAGCGCAGCGCGATGCGTTCGGCCGAGAACAGGCAGATCAGAAAGCCGCCGGCAACCAGCGGCAGATAGTCGAAACCGCCGGGAAGTTCGAGCGCCGGGATGACAGTGTGCCAGGTCAGCCCGACCAGCTTGCAGCCGTACCAGACCATGCCGAAGCCGAAGCCGAACGCGATCAGGTCGGACAGCGTGCGCAGCGCCCATTTGCTGCCCTTGGGCAGGATATAGAGCAGCACGTCGAAGCCCATATGGTAATTCTCGCGCACGCCGACGGCAGCGCCCAGGAAGATGAACCAGTTCATCAGCATGATGGCGGTGACTTCGGTCCAGCTCGGTGACGCGTTGAGCACGAAGCGGGAAAACACCTGGTAGGCAACAAGCGCGGTCATGGCGACCATCCCGATGCCCGCGAGATAGAGCGCACCGTCGCAAATCTTCGAAAGCACCGCGCTGAAGCGCGGTGGCGCTCCGCTCCTGGCCGTTCCCGCAGTCATCCGATCCTCCCGGTCTTTCCGTCCCCTAAAAGCGATTGGCGGGGCGGCGCCATGCCGCCCCGCCAGAAAATCACTTGGTCGCCTGGATGCGCGTCGCGAGGTCCTTGAGCTCCGGCGTCTTCAGATACTTGTCGTAGACCGGCTTCATCGCATCGATCAGCGGCTGCTTGTCGATCTCGCTGACCTTGACGCCGGCCTTCTCGACGATCTCTCGCGACTTCTTCTCCTGCGCGTCCCACAATTCGCGCATCTTGACGACGCTATCCTTGGCCGCCTGCTTGACGATCGCCTGGTCTTCCGGCGTCAGTCTGTCCCAGCTCGATTTCGACATCACCAGCACTTCCGGCACGATCTGGTGCTGGTCGACGGTATAGTGCTTGGCGACTTCGTAGTGCTTGGCGGATTCGAAGCTGGGCCAGTTGTTCTCGGCGCCGTCGATGACGCCGGTTTCGAGCGCCGAATAGACCTCGCCATAGGCCATCGGCGTGGCGTTTGCGCCAAGCGCGTTGACCATGTCGACGAACACGTCGGACTGGATGACGCGGAACTTCATGCCTTTCAGATCGGCGATCGAGGTGATGTCCTTCTTGGTGTTGTAGAAGGAACGGGCGCCGGAATCGTAGAAGGCAAGGCCGACCAGATCATGCGTCTCGAAGGCCTTGAGGATCTCGTCGCCGATCGGCCCGTCCATGACATGGCGCATGTGCTCGACCGAACGGAACATGTAGGGCAGCGACGGCACCGCGGTTTCCGGCACGATGCCGTTGAACGGACCCATCGAGACGCGGTTCAGATCGATGACACCGGTCTGCGTCTGCTCGATCGTGTCTTTTTCCTCGCCGAGCTGCGCCGAATGATAGACCTCGACCGAATAGCGGCCGGCGGTGCGCTCCTTGATGAGCTCGCCGAGATATTTGACCGCCTCGACGGTCGGATACCCGTCCGGATGGGTGTCGGCCGAGCGCAGTACGGTCTGGGCGCCGGCAACGCCGATCATCAGCGAGCCGAAGGCGAATGTGGCTGCCATCAGTTTTGAAAAATGCAACATGACTGTCTTCCTCCCTTTTAAAATTCCACGCGCCCGGCTCACAGCCGGTACGCCTTCTTGGCAAGCGTGTAGGCAAGCTCCCGCGCCAGCTCATGCGCCTCGTCCTCACGCAGCCGGTGCTCGGCGACGAGACGGGCGAGAAAGGCGCAGTCAACCCGGCGCGCCACATCGTGACGGGCGGGAATCGACGGAAAGGCACGGGTGTCATCGTTGAAGCCGACGGTGTTGTAGAAGCCGGCGGTCTCGGTGGTCATCTCGCGGAACCGGCGCATGCCTTCCGGACTGTCGTGGAACCACCAGGCCGGCCCGAGCTTCAACGCCGGATAGACGCCGGCCAGCGGCGCCAGTTCGCGCGCGTAGCTGGTCTCGTCGAGCGTGAACAGAATGATGGAGAGGTCGCGCTCCAGCCCGACGCAGTCGAGCAAGGGTTTGAGCGCCGCGGCATAGTCGGTGCGGGTCGGAATATCGAAGCCTTTGTCGCGGCCGAATTTTTGGAAAACACCAGGCGAGTGGTTGCGCCAGGAGCCGGGATGGATCTGCATGACCAGCCCGTCGTCGCGGCTCATCTTGGCCATTTCGGTCAGCATCTGGGCGCGAAACAGCTTGCGCTCGCGCTCGTCGTCCGAGCCGCGGCGGATGCGGTTGAACAGCTCTTCCGCCGCCGCATCGGAAAGATTGGCGGTCTCGGCCGTCGGATGGCCGTGGTCCGACGAGGTTGCGCCGAAGCTTTTGAAGAAGGCGCGGCGCTGGCGATGCGCGTCGAGATAGCCGGCCCATGTGCCGGTGTCGCAGCCGGCGATCTCGCCCAGACGATCGAGATTGGCCGAAAATCCTTCGAAGTCGGGATCGACGACGGCATCCGGCCTGTAGGCAGTGATGACGCGGCCCTGCCAGCCGCTGTCGCGGATCGTCTTGTGCCATTGGAGATCGTCGAGTGCGCCCTCGGTCGTCGCGATGACCTCGATGTTGAAGCGCTCGAACAGCGCGCGTGGGCGATAATCGTCGCGCTGCAAAAGCGCCGCGATGGTGTTGTAATGGCGGCTAGCGGTGCTGGCGTTGAGCGGCTCTTCGATGCCGAACAGATGCTCCAGCACATGGTCGAGCCACAACCGCGTCGGCGTGCCGCGGAAGAGGTAATAGTGCTCGGCGAAGCGCCGCCAGATCGCCCTGGGATCGGTCTCGACCGGCGAGCCGTCGAGGGTCGGGACGCCGAGATCTTCCAGCCGCACGCCCTGGCTGAACAGCATACGGAAAATGTAGTGGTCGGGCACCACCAGCAATTGCGCGGGATCGGGGAATGGCTCGTTGAGCGCATACCAACGCGGATCGGTGTGGCCGTGCGGGCTGATGATCGGCAGGTCCTTGATGCCGGCATGGAGATCGCGCGCGATCGACAGCGCGCGCCCTTCGGCGGCAAAAAGCAGATCCGGATCGGTCAGTCCCGCCACGTCGTTCCTCCCAGGGGCGATATCGGTAGGATTGGAAAGAAATAATGTCAACATACAAAAACTGGATTGTTGTATGATGACTTTTAACCGGCGTCAGGTCATTGTGCGGCGGAAGAGCGGATGTTAGGCCGCTAGCAGATCCCGCCCCGCTCACCATCCAGCGACAAGCCGCGCCATGACCAGCAGACGCCTTTCCAACGCAACAGTGCAATCCTTGCCGGCCTCGGTCGCGGTCCCCCCCTATGATCGCGCCAGTGTCGCCCCAGGCATCGTCCATCTCGGCGTTGGAGCCTTCCACCGTGCCCATCAGGCCGCCTATGTCGATGACTGCCTAGCGGCGGGCGAGACCGGCTGGGGCATTGTCGGCGTCTCGCTGCGCAGCCCCGACACGCGCGATGCGCTGACGCCACAGGACGGGCTCTACACGCTGGCGGTGCGCGGCAGCGATGGCGAAGCGCTGCACATTATCGGCTCGATCCAGTCGATGCTGGTCGCGCCGGAAGACCCCGGCGCGGTGCTGGCCGCGCTGACCGACCCGCGCACCCGCATCGTCACCCTGACCATCACCGAAAAGGCCTATCTCAGGGCCGCCGACGGCAGCCTCGACGAAAACCATCCCGATATCGTCCACGATCTGGGCAATCCCGGATCTCCCAGGACAGCGCATGGATTCCTGGCGGAAGCGCTGGTGCGACGCCGGGCCGCCGGCACGCCGCCCTTCACCGTGCTGTGCTGCGACAACCTTCCGGCCAATGGCGCCACGCTGCACCGGCTGCTGGTCGGGTTTGCAAAACTGCGCGATGCCGGCGCTGCTGCTTCAGGCGACGCTGCCCTCGCCGGTCATATAGCCGATGACGTTGCATTCCCATCGAGCATGGTCGACCGCATCGTGCCGGCAACCACCGATGCCGACCGGGCGCGCATCGCGGTCGAACTCGGCCTCGAGGACGCCTGGCCGGTGATGACCGAACCGTTCCGGCAATGGGTGATCGAAAACAGGTTTCCAGCCGGCCGCCCGGCCTGGGAGAAATTCGGCGTCACCATGGTCGAGGATGTCCGGCCGTTCGAGGACATGAAGCTTCGGCTGCTCAACGGCGCCCATTCGGGCATCGCCTATATCGGCCTGCTCAGCGGCCACGTCACCGTCGACCGCGCCTTCGCGGATCCCGCGATCCGCGCGTTCGTCGACCGGCTCTGGGCCGAGGCCATCCCGACATTGCCTGGGGATGCCGGGCTCGACACGTCAGCCTATACGGCCGAACTTGCCGAACGTTTCTCCAACACAGCGCTTGCCCACCGCACGGCGCAGATCGCCAATGACGGCAGCCAGAAATTGCCGCAACGCATTGTCGCTACCGCCATCGAGCGCATCCAGGCCGGCCTGGTCCCGGAGCATCTGACGCTGGTGATCGCCGCCTGGATCGCCGCCTGCGAGGCGCGCGGCAAGGACCTGCCGGAAGCCCACTTTACCGATCCGCTCGACGCGGCACTGGCGGCGCTCGACGAACGACGGATGCTGGAACGAGTAGCGGCGGTGTTCGACTGGGCCGGCTTCGCCAGCGGCAAGCCCGAGCGGCAGACGCTGATCGAACTGGTCGCCGCTCATCGCGAGCATATCCTGCAAGGCGGGATCGTGCTTGCGCTCTCAGCGCTCGGCATACCGGAGCCGACAAACGTAGGCTGAAGCTGGTCCGGAACCGCCCATTTCAAGCCTATTGTCCCGCCGGAGCGTCCAGCCTCTGCCGCGACGAATACTCCGTGCCTTGCGAATTCCAGAACAGTCGCACTGCCTTGCCGACCAGGTTTTCGGCAGGAACGAAGCCGACACTGAGCCGGCTATCGGAGGAATTATCCCTGTTGTCGCCAAGCACGAAATAGTGGCCTTCGGGCACGTCGAACACCCGCGTGTTGTCGGTTATTGAATTGTCCGTAAGACTGATGACGGAATAGGAAACGCCGTTGGGGAGGGTTTCACGTTGCAGTCTGGCGCTTTGGGGAGAGTCCTCGGAGCTGTACGGACCAACATCCTCGAGTTTGACCGCCACACCATTGATGCGAAGGATTCCGTCGACCATCTGGATTTTGTCGCCCGGCAGTCCAACGACCCGCTTGACGTAGTCGATGCTCGGATCCGCTGGAAATTTGAACACCACAATATCTCCGCGCTTCGGCTCGGCGGCAAAGATCCGGCCTTCGAAGGGCAGCAGCCCAAGAGGAACACTGTAGCGGCTGTAACCATAGGCAAACTTCGAGACGAAGAAATAGTCGCCGAGTTCCAGCGTTGGTGTCATGCTGCCTGCCGGGGTCGAAAACGGCTGGAAGAGGAATGTGCGGATCGCTAACGCGGCTCCGTAGGAGGTCAGCATGGCCAACAGCAGCACCGAAAGGCAGTGTGAATACCACCGGTTCGGTCTGTATCGTGACGCGAAAGGCACGACGAGCGCTACCCACAGGACCATGAGACCTAAACTGGAGAGATCCACCAGCCAGGCGAGATCGACCCCCGGCAGAACCGGGAATCCCACATATGTCAGCGCAATGCTTATGGCGCTGATCACCACCAGGCTGGCAACCGCCGGCCGGCCGGCGCCGATCCAAAGGAACCCGCCGAACGGACCGCCAAAGGCCGCGATCAGCGCCGTCGTCCACCGGGATCGCGAGGCCGCTTCCGGTTGCGTTGTCTGTTCCGTCATCGGCCACCCCAAATCGATAGACAGCCGGACTGTCGAACAACCAGAAAGCAGGGGCAAGCCCCGATCCGACTGTACCGCCGCAGCCAAATCGCGGTTCCGCCGGCGCCATCGCCTAATACAAGCTCATCTCGCCCTGACTGGCAGCCGGCATGCCGCCACCCGATCTGATCATGCTGGCTGCCCGCCCTGAAATCCCGCCAAGGCCCTGCGCCTATGCGAGACGATCCAGGATGGCGGCCGCAACAAAAAAGCCGGGCTGAGCCCGGCCTTTTCTTCAAGTCATTCTGCGGCTTACGCCGGCAGCAACGCGCCTTCGAGCGTGGTAAGCTGGCTAAGGAACTGCTCCGCCTTGCTGCGGCTCTGGTCGTCCTTGGCGTCGGCGGCGTCTTCCTTGGCTTCCTGGATGCGGCGGGCGAGATCGGCGCGGTCGATATCGCCGACGGCGACCGCCGATTCGGCGAGCAGCGTGCAGCCGGCCGGGACGATGTCGGCAAAGCCGCCGAACACCACATAGCGCTCTTCCTTGCCAGCCGCTGTCTTCAGCGTGACGACGCCCGGCTTGATCGTGGTCATGACCGGCGCATGGTGCGCCATGACCGTCATTTCACCTTCGGCGCCTGGAATGACGACGGACTCGACCTGCTCGGAAACCAGGAGGCGCTCCGGCGAGACCAGTTCGAACTTGAAAGCTTCAGCCATGTCAATTTAGTGAGTAGGGAATAGTGAGTGGGGAGTAGGGCGAGGACAGCTGTCCTGATCACCCGGCCGCTATTCACTACTGACTACTGACTACTCCCTATTGCCTTGATTACGCTGCTTCAGCCGCCAGGCGCTGAGCCTTCTCGACCGCTTCGTCGATGCCGCCGACCATGTAGAAGGCGGCTTCCGGCAGGTGATCGTAGTCGCCGTTGCAGAGGCCCTTGAAGCCCTTGATTGTGTCGGCGAGGTCGACCAGCTTGCCCGGCGCACCCGTAAACACTTCGGCGACGAAGAACGGCTGCGACAGGAAGCGCTCGATCTTGCGGGCGCGGGCCACCGTCTGCTTGTCCTCTTCCGACAGCTCATCCATGCCAAGGATGGCGATAATGTCCTGCAGCGACTTATAGCGCTGGAGGATCGACTGCACCTGGCGGGCGACGGCATAGTGCTCCTCGCCGACGACCAGCGGATCGAGCATGCGCGAGGTCGAGTCGAGCGGATCGACGGCGGGGTAGATGCCCTTTTCCGAGATCGCGCGGTTGAGCACGGTCGTCGCGTCCAGGTGGGCAAACGAGGTCGCAGGCGCCGGGTCGGTCAAATCGTCGGCCGGCACGTAGATCGCCTGCACCGAAGTGATCGAACCCTTGGTCGTTGTGGTGATGCGTTCCTGCAGCGCACCCATGTCGGTGGCCAGCGTTGGCTGGTAACCCACGGCCGAAGGAATACGGCCGAGCAGCGCCGACACTTCAGAACCGGCCTGCGTGAAGCGGAAGATGTTGTCGACGAAGAACAGCACGTCCTGGCCCTGGTCGCGGAAATATTCGGCGACCGTCAGGCCGGTCAGGCCGACGCGGGCACGCGCGCCCGGCGGCTCGTTCATCTGGCCATAGACCAGTGCCGCCTTGGAGCCTTCGCCGCCGCCCTTCTTGTTGACGCCGGACTCGATGAACTCGTGATAAAGATCGTTGCCCTCGCGGGTGCGCTCGCCGACGCCCGCGAAGACCGAGAAGCCGCCATGCGCCTTGGCGACGTTGTTGATCAGCTCCTGGATCAGAACCGTCTTGCCGACGCCGGCGCCGCCGAACAGGCCGATCTTGCCTCCGCGGGCGTAGGGCGCCAGAAGGTCGAGCACCTTGATGCCGGTGATCAGGATCTGCGCTTCCGTCGACTGTTCGACATAGGTAGGCGCCGGCTGGTGGATGGCGCGCATCTCGATGCCGTCGACCGGGCCTTCTTCGTCGACCGGCTCGCCGATGACGTTGATGATGCGGCCGAGCATGCCCGGGCCGACCGGAACGGTGATCGGCGCGCCGGTGTCATAGACGTCCTGGCCGCGAACCAGGCCTTCGGTGGAATCCATGGCGATACAGCGCACGGTGTTTTCGCCCAGATGCTGGGCAACTTCGAGCACCAGGCGGTTGCCGACATTGGAGGTTTCGATAGCGTTCAAAATGGCCGGCAGATGATCGCCGAACTGCACGTCGACGACGGCGCCGATGACCTGGCGAACCTTGCCGATGGCGCCGGTCTTCTTGACGGCAACGCTCGTCGTCTTCACTGCCGGGGCCGCGGCCTTGGCGGGCGCGGCCGCCTTCTTGGCCGGAGCGGCCTTCGCCGCTGCTGCCGGAGCCTTTGCGGCCGCCTTGGGGGCCGTCTTCGCGGGGGTCGCTGCTTTCGCCATCGTCTTTACCCTTCTCGTCCTTTGTTTCTCACGCTCCATCAGAAGGTCGATGACCTCCTGGCGGTCGCGCCTAGAGCGCTTCGGCGCCCGAAATGATTTCGATCAGTTCCTTGGTGATCTGCGCCTGCCGCTGGCGGTTATAGGTGATCGACAGTTTGTTGATCATGTCGCCGGCATTGCGCGTTGCATTGTCCATGGCGCTCATTTTGGCGCCCATCTCGCCGGCTGCGTTTTCGAGCAGCGCGCGGAAGACCTGGACCGAGATGTTGCGCGGAATGAGGTCGGTGAGGATCTCGCCCGGCTCCGGCTCGTATTCGTAGACGGCATTGCCACCGGCGGTCGCTTCGGCGGGAGCGGAAGCCACGCCGGCAGGAATGATCTGCTGCGCGGTCGGAATCTGGCTGATCACCGACTTGAACTGCGAATAAAACAGCGTGCAGATATCGAAGCCGCCTTCGCCGAACAGATGGATGATCTTACGGGCGATCGCATCGGCATTGACGAAGCCGAGCTTCTTGACATCGCGCAGGTCGACGCGGTCGATAATCAGCGAGGCATAGTCTCGGCGCAGAATGTCGAAACCCTTCTTGCCGACGCAGATGATCTTGACCTGCTTGCCGTCGGCCAGAAGCCGGCGGATATGGTCGCGGGCCAGACGTGCGATCTGCGAGTTGAAGCCGCCGCACAGGCCGCGCTCGGCGGTGCAGACGACGAGCAGATGCACATCGTCCTTGCCGGTGCCGGTCATCAGCGCCGGGGCATCGCCGCCGCCGCCGATCGCCTGCGTGATATTGGCCAGCACCGCACCCATCCGCTCGGAATAGGGACGCGCCGCCTCCGCTGCTTCCTGCGCGCGGCGCAGCTTCGCCGCGGCGACCATCTGCATCGCCTTGGTGATCTTCTGCGTCGCCTTGACCGAGGCGATACGGTTACGAAGGTCTTTTAATGAAGGCATGCTTCAAACCTGATCCCGAGCGTCCGGCTTCTTCTCAAGCGAAGGTCTTGGCGAAGGCGTCGATCTCGGCCTTCAGCTTGGCGCGCAGATCGTCCGACAGCGCCTTTTCCTTGCGGATGCCGTCCAGCACGTCCTTGCCGGCCGAGCGCATATGGCTGAGCAGGCCGTGCTCGAACTTGCCGACCTGGTTCAGCGCCAGCTTGTCGAGATAGCCGTTGACGCCGGCGAAGATCACCGTGACCTGCTCCTCGACCTTGAGGGGCGAGAACTGCGGCTGCTTCAACAGTTCGGTCAGGCGCGAGCCGCGGTTGAGCAGGCGCTGCGTGGCGGCGTCGAGATCGGAGCCGAACTGCGCGAACGCAGCCATTTCGCGGTACTGCGCGAGCTCGCCCTTGATCGAGCCGGCGACCTGCTTCATCGCCTTGATTTGCGCCGACGAACCGACGCGCGACACCGACAGGCCGACGTTGACCGCCGGACGGATGCCCTGGAAGAACAGGTTGGTTTCGAGGAAGATCTGGCCGTCGGTGATCGAGATCACGTTGGTCGGGATGTAGGCCGACACGTCGTTGGCCTGCGTCTCGATGATCGGCAGCGCGGTCAGCGAACCGCCACCCAGATCGTCGTTGAGCTTGGCGGCGCGCTCGAGCAGGCGCGAATGCAGGTAGAACACGTCGCCCGGATAGGCTTCGCGACCCGGCGGGCGGCGCAGCAAGAGCGACATCTGGCGATAGGCGACGGCCTGCTTCGACAGATCGTCATAGCTGATCAGCGCATGCATGCCGTTGTCGCGGAAATATTCGCCCATGGTGGCGCCGGTGAACGGCGCCAGGAACTGCATCGGCGCCGGATCGGAAGCTGTGGCGGCGACGATGATCGAATATTCAAGGGCGCCGCGCTCTTCGAGAACCTTCACGAACTGCGCGACCGTCGAGCGCTTCTGCCCGATGGCGACGTAGACGCAGTAGAGCTTTTCCTTTTCCGGCCCGTTGTCGTGCACGGCCTTCTGGTTGAGCATCGTGTCGAGGATGATCGCGGTCTTGCCGGTCTGGCGATCGCCGATGACCAGCTCGCGCTGGCCGCGGCCAACGGGGATCAGCGCATCGATGGCCTTGAGGCCGGTCGACATCGGCTCGTTGACCGACTTGCGCGGGATGATGCCTGGCGCCTTGACGTCGACGCGCTTGCGTTCGGTCGCCTTGATCGGGCCCTTGCCGTCGATCGGATTGCCTAGCGCGTCGACGACGCGGCCGAGCAGGCCCATGCCGACAGGCGTATCGACGATGGCGCCGGTGCGCTTGACGATGTCGCCTTCCTTGATGTCGCGGTCGGCGCCGAAGATGACGACGCCGACATTGTCGGCTTCGAGGTTGAGCGCCATGCCGCGGATGCCGCCGGGGAACTCGACCATTTCGCCGGCCTGGACATTGTCGAGGCCGTAGACGCGAGCGATACCGTCACCGACGGACAGCACCTGGCCGACTTCGGAGACCTCGGCCTCCTTGCCGAAATTCTTGATCTGGTCTTTGAGAATTGCGGAAATTTCCGCGGCGCGGATGTCCATCAGCCGACCTCTTTCAGTGCAAGCTTGAGCGAATTGAGTTTGGTTTTGAGCGACGTATCGATCTGGCGCGAGCCCATCTTGACCACCAGCCCGCCGAGCAGCGACGGATCGACGGTAACGGTGATGGCCACGTCCTTGCCGGCGACGCTTTTCAGCGCGGCCTTGAGTTCCGTCTGCTGGGCAGCCGTCAGTTCATGCGCCGAAGTGACCTCGGCTGATGTCTCACCGCGCTGTTCGGCAGAGATCCGGCGAAATGCCTTGATCATGCCGGGCACCGCGAAGAGCCGGCGGTTGCGGGCGACGACGCGCAGGAAATTGCCGGTCAGGCCGGTGATGCCGGCCTTGTCGGCGATCGACGCGATTGCCTTGGCCTGGTCCTCGCTGGAGAACACCGGGCTGTTGATGAGGCGCGTCAGGTCGGCGCTGTCATCCAGCATCTTGGCGAAACTGTTGAGGTCGGCCTCGACCTTGGCCACCGAATTCGACTGCAGCGCAAGTTCGAACAGCGAACCCGCGTAACGTTCTGCGACACCTGAGATTGGCGATGACGATTGAGCCACGGACCGTCTTTTCTCTTGTCTGAGGGGCCGCAGATTGTTGGCGCGAGCAAAAACTCTGGCTAAATCTTTGACCTTACTAAGTTTTTCCAAGCACGGAGGCGCGGCTTCCGCTATCCCCGGCCGAAAGTCGATTGCCGTCTAGCACAGGCATTTTAAGACCGCAATGCGTCGTCCCGCATGCTTTTCGGGCACTATTGTCGCATCCGGCCGCAGAGTTCAACCGAAGCCTTTGGATTGGCTGCCGATTCAGGGCAGAAAGCCGAAGACGAAGGCAAGCGGCAACGCGGCCAGGACGAGTTCGACGACGATCGACGCCCAGTTGAAAGGCGTGTTGGCGCCGTCCGACATCATCGACAGCAAACGGCCAAAAGCGGTGAACAGCCAGGAAAAGCCGAGTGCCATATAGAGCCACGGCTGCGCCAACAGAATGCAGCACAGGCTGACGCCGAGATAAAAGCCCGACATGCGGCCGCGCCCTTCCGCGATTGCCGCTGCCCTTTCGGGCCGGACCTGCAGCCGCAGAATCCGAAATGCCAGCCCTGGCGCGAGGAAAAACAGCAGACCGAGCGCCAAGGTGACGACGGCGCTGGACCAAGCCAGCCATTCGCCCTGGCTGGTCGGCCACGGAAACGCAAATTCCATCTTGCTTTCATCCCCTCACAGCAATGCCGGATGTATTGAATGTCGCTGCAAAAAGAAGTCAAGCGCGCGGCAGTTTTGGCACGCAATTCGTGAAGGAGCGGAAGGCTGTTTAGGCCGCGCGCGCGTCCGCCCAGCATCGTGGCCAACCTGTATTATCAGGCGACGCCTCCCTCCTATCTGCAGGACCGGTTTTGCACAGCCAAAGGCCCCGACACCGATCGCCTTTATTTCCTGACCAGGTACCTCAATCTGGCCGGCACGGAAGCAGATCGATGGAAGCTGCAAGTTGTCGGCAGCGGCAATGTCACCGTGGCCGCCCAGCCCTGATCTCTGTTTTGGCCCTTCAGGGCAGCATGAATGCGACCGCCGCCTCGGCATGGATGCGCGTGGTGTCGAACACCGGAATGTCGAAATCGCGCTGGCCAATTAACATGGTGATCTCGGTGCAGCCCATGATGACGCCATCGATCTTCTCATCGCGCCGCAGACGGGCGACCTCGTCGATATAGGCCGCCTTCGATGCCGCGCTGACGATGCCCCGGCAGAGCTCGTCGTAGATTACCTGGTGCACCATGTCGCGCCCGGCCTGTCCGGCACCACGGGCTGCAGCCCGTATTTCTCCGTCAGCCGGCCCTTGTAGAAATCCTGCTCCATGGTGAAGCGGGTCGCCAGCAGCGCCGGCCGCTTGACGCCGGCGCCCTTGACCGCGACGGCCGTGGCGTCGGCAATGTGGATAAGCGGGATCGACACCGCCGCCTGCACCCGGTCGGCGAGCTTGTGCATGGTGTTGGTGCAGATCAAAAGCCCCTCTGCGCCGCCCGCCTCCAGCTTGCGCGCCGCATTCGCCAGCAGCACGCCCGCACTGTCCCAGTCGCCATGATGCTGCCGGTCGGCGATTTCGGCGAAGTCGAAGGAATAGAGCAACAGCTTTGCCGAATGCAGCCCGCTCAGCCGCTCGCGCACGATCTCGTTGAGCAGGCGATAATAAATCGCCGTCGATTCCCAGCTCATGCCGCCGATGAGGCCAATGGTTTTCATGCGCTGAGCCTCCAGCAGGACCGAACGATCTCTCTCACAGAAAAGCTTTACGGGTCGATGTCAACCTTAACGCGCGCCGTACCACGCTCTTCGGCCCGCCTCCACAAACATCACCGCGCGCCCGATTCGGTCATCCTCGCATTGGCGCCGAGATGATGCAGGCTTTGTATCGTGTGCCTTGAACTCCAGGCAACCGGCGGATCGGTCAGATCGAGATCGAACTGTGCCCGCCCGAGCAGCGAATTGACGATCTTGGCGCTGCGCCAAGCCATCAGGCTGAGCTGCGGCTCGGCTATGCCATGGCTGAGCCGGCCGGCATTGAGCGCGTAGATCCGGCGGTCGTCGGGCCCGTCCCATTCGACCTCGAAGCTGGCGTTGAGCCTGTAATGACCGCGCTCGTCCAGCGCGATCCTGTTCATGAGCGGCGCCATGCAATCAGGAATGGCAAAGGCATAGCCGGTGGCCAGAACCACCGCATCGACGGTGCGCGTCTCGATGGCGCCGTCGAAGCCGTTGCGCATGATCAGCCGGTATTCGCTGCCTTCCCGCGTCACGTTCAGCACTTCGCGGTGCGGCGTCATGTTGACCGCCGTCGCTTCCTCCGAGAGGTGCCGCAGCGTGTAAAGCTGGCGATAGATCGCCTTCAGTGTGCTCGTCGATGCGCCGTCACCGGCAAGCAGTTGCTGTTCCAGGATCGTCTCACGCCGCCCTTGCGGCAGCCGATGGAAGCTTTCGACATAGCCCGGCGTGAAGAGTTCGTCGGTGAAAGGCGAGTCGTCCAGTGGCAGGAAATTCGGCCGCATCGAGATCCACTCGATTTCGCGGCCGGCGAAGCGGTCGGAGGAGATCAGATGCAGAAGCACTTCGGCGCCGCTCTGGCCACCGCCGATCACGGCGACACGCTGTCCGCTCAGGCGATCGAGGCGGTTGGCGGCCTGGGCGTTGTGGAAGCATTGATCGGATGCCGCCGCCCGCGCCCAGGCGGGGATGTTGGGCACCAGCCCGACGGCAATGGCGAGATTGCGCGCGTTCACCTGCTCGCGGCCGATACGCAGCCTGAAATTCGTTCCGTCGAAGTCGATCCGGTCGACGGCGCTGGCGAAGCGCAGCGAAGACAAGTTCTCGCCGACCCATCCGAGATAGCGGGCGAATTCCGGCCGCGGGATGGCTGAGAAATCCGCGTTGAGGAATTCATAGAACCGCTTCTGCGCGACCAGATAGGACATGAACGACCATGGGCTGGTCGGATGCGTCGCGGTGACGAGATCCTTGAGGAAGGATGTCTGCAGTTCGACGCCCGGCAGCATCATGCCCGGGTGCCATTCGAGCCGCGTCGCCCGATCGAAGAAGCGCGCTTCGACGCCGTCCACCGCATCGAGATGGGCGGCGAGGCTGAGATTGAACGGCCCGATGCCGATGCCTGCGAGGTCAAGCGTATGGGTCATGGCGAACTCCTTATGGAGCTGGCTGGGCTGATGGGAGATCGCCGGGCTGACTCGGGGTTAAGCGGATTGTCGAGCGGTGTGCCAAGGTCGGGCAGAGGGCGTTCGCCGCTGTCGCCGTAGCCGATGGCGAAGCGCACCTTGTTGATGGCGATGCGTGGGATCTTCGGAGCAAACAGATCGAAGAGCGCGAACCGTTCCGACAGATCCGGGTTCTGCGCCTGGTAGCGCCGGATGGCGCCGGCCAGGATGGCGTAGAAAGTCCTCTCGTCGAAGCGGTCATAGGCGGCCAGCGCCTCGGACAGGAAACGCAGAACGCTGACGATGTGTCCCGTTTGCAGATGCTGGAGAAGATGTGCCGGGGGCCGGCGCTTCAGCGTCGACAGGATTTTGGGGTCGAGGCCGGCCAGTTCGGGAAACGGCTGGTCGACGAGATCGAGGTCGCCCTGGAAATCCTTGACCGCCACGCCGAGAGGCGCCGCTCCGTCGAGGATGATGGTGACGTTCTGGCCATGGGCGATGAAGCCGAGGCCGTAACGGCACATGAAGTGGTAGAGCGGCACGAAGGCCGTGGAGAACAGGCGATCGAGCCATGCCTCCGGACCAAGGCCGGACTGCTCCATCAGGGCGCTGGCGATCGGCCTGCCATGGGCGTCGCGCTGCGGCAGGGCGCCCATTATCATCGGCCGCTGGCCCGCTGTCAGATCCTTTTCGGGGCTTTCGCGCCATATGGCGCCCAGCATCTCGCAAAACTGATAGGGCGCACCTTCAACGCCGGTATAGTGCGGATGCGGATAGAAGGCGCCGGCGACTTCCTTCAGCACCTTGACGTCCTTGAGCACCGGGTCCGCGGCCGCCACCGTGGCCAGCCAGCGCGACAGATCGGCGCCGATCGCCATGTATTTGCCCGGCACGCCGCGCCACGCTGAGGTGTTGAGGACGGTCAGCGGCAGCTTGACGTGCAGCGCCTCGGGCCGCGCCACATTGGCAAGAGTGCGCAGCGACTGCAGGGGCAGGAACGGATCGCCGAACTGGCCAAGCGGCACCAGCCGGCCGGCGGCGATCTCGCTACCATATTGCGAGGCGATCATCGCCTGCCACTGCCAGGGGTGGACCGGCAGCAGCCTATGCGTCGATCGCGAGATCCCGGCGGCGCTGAAAGCCGCTTCGAGCCTTGCGCGCTCGTAGTCGCCGAGTGCGGCCTGCAGCAGCGCCTCTTCGTCGAGCCCGCAGTCAAGCGCCAGCAGGCAGCGATCGCTGGCGGCGGCAAGCCAGAAGAGCTGGAATGCGGCAGCCGATTCTGGCGCGTAGCGCTCGAAGTCGTCCCGTCCCCAGCCGAGCCGGCCCTTGTTGGCGGGCGCCTTCGGATGGCCGTCGAGCAATGCCTGCAACTCGGTATCCGGCAGCGCGGCTAGTTCGGCGGCTGGTCGATTGCCGCGGGCTTTGGCGATCCGCATGTCGGCCATCAGCGTGTTGTAAAGCTCCTTCGCATAGGTGCAGAATGTTGCCGGCGGCATGCCGAGCGTCTCGCGCGCGTCGGCGAAGAAGGCGACCGCATCGTCGACCGGCAGCTCGATGCCGGCATCGCGGGTCAGCGTCTCCGGACGGACGGCGATCTGACCCCACAGGCGCCGCGTCGCGGCAAAGCGATAGGTCACGCCGGGGCCGAGCGTCAGTTTCCATCGGCCGGGCGAAAGCTCGCGGGGCGACAGGCACTCCTCGAAGGTCAGTTCGGAAATGGCCTTGGCGACGGCATCGCGGTTGATCGCGGCCCAGCGTGTCGCCTCGCCCGCTTTGGCAATCGGTTGCTGCACCGTCACAGCGGCACCTCGCGGAAGAAGCGTTCCCGCTCGCAGCAGACCAGTGCCGCGCGCTTGTGCGGGAAGTCGAACTCCTTGACTTTGTCGTAGGCGGCGCCGGCGCAATAGCTCAGCATCTTCTGGTGCGCTGCGCGTGGCTCGCCGACGACGCGCTGCGTGCGCGGCTCGTCGAGGAACAGATAGTGGGTGACGGAACGGAACAGAGCCAGCGTCTTCGGCCGGCCGAGATGGCGCGTATTGCCGATCAGCCCATGCCAGCCGCGATCCCAGTCGAGTGGCTCGTAATAAGGCCCGAGCCGGTCCTCCTTGGCCCAGTAGAACTCGAAATAGCCGGTCGGCTCCCCATCGAAGCTGGCGATGACGCCGAAGATGTGCGGATCGCTTTCCTGCTCGGCGAGATATTTGTCGAGCTCTTCATGGCTCTGGGCAAGTTCCCAGAAGAAGGCGACACGGCCATCGTTCATCCAGCGATGGAAGAGGTCGAGATCGGTCCGGCGGTCGATCGGGCGCAGCGACACGGTGAGACCGATCTCCGGAATCCAGCGTTCGTACATCGGGCCGCAGGGGCGCGGTTGGCGCAATGGCGGCAGCCGGTCTTCCGGGCCGATAGCGGTCGTCAATGCCGGATAGGTGACATGCGAGGCCTGGCTGCGCCACAGCAGCGGCAGCTGGCGCAGGACCGAGCGATGGATGACGGCGCATTCCGGTTCACCCGGAACCGTCTCGGTGGCCAGCGCCGAAACCGGCCACAGCGTCTTGGCCGCCGGCAGGAAGGCGCAGTCGAAGGAAGGATGCAGGCGCAGCACGGCGTCGACGAGACCTGCCAGGATTTGCGGTTGGTCGAGGCGACCGCCAATAAACGCGACATCGTCGATGAGCAGGCGGCCATCCGCGTCGGAGATGCGGGCCTGTCCCACCCCTGTTCCCTCAGCGTTGACCAGGCTGACATGGCCATCGCCGGCACGGATGGCGAGCGGCTCCGCGGCCGAGGCCAGATGCTGCCATCCTTCGTTGCCGGCGACGGTGGCGGGTGACCAGTTTTTCGCAGCCTCGATGTTCATGCGTATTCTCTCACATGCAGGGGGTTCGGAAGCTCGACGTAACCTGCCAGCGGGTCGGTCACTTCGGTGTTCTCATTGATGTCGCGCAGCGCGATCAGGAAATTGCCCTTGGCGGCGAGCGTCGGCGCGTTGAGCAAATAGTCGACGCAGGACCGGTCAGCCATCGGCGTGGCGGCCAGCCGCTCGAGCGAGCGGCGGAATATCGCCAGCAGATCGTCTTCGTTGGTAAGGCCAGCGGCGGCAAGGGCTGCGACGGCGGCGAAAGCGCCATTGACGACCAGATAGTAGCCGAACAGCTTCGCGGCCGCTTCCGCTGGGAAGACATGATCGCCCGCCTGACCGGCCTCGGGCACGAATTCGCGCAGCCTGGGCAGGAATTCCTCGACATAACCAGTGCCCTGGCAGTCGCGAAAATAGAGCGCATTCGGCCAGCCTCCGGAAAGACCGACGACGAGGTTCTGCTGATGGGCGCCGAACAGCAGGCCTAATTCCGAGAAGGCAACGATAAACGGCTCGATGGCAGCATGAAGGAAACGCTCGAACCACAAACGCGCCGTTTCCTCGACAGGTCGCTTCTCGTCGCGGGCGATACGGTGGACCAGGTCGGACAGATGGCTTTCGGTACGGCCGGGATGGCGCTCGCAAAGCGCGCCGAGAACGGCAGCCGGCGGATTGCCCGTGCCGCGAAACGGGTTTTCGCGAAACGAGACAATGGTATCCGTCATCAGCCGGCCGTCTTCGTCACGCAGGCCGAACCAGGCGGGCTCACCCAGCACCGTCATGGTTGGGCAGCGGCTCTGCAAGGCGCCGCCGAGCTTGCCCTTGACCAGCCGGTGCACCGAAAGGCCGCGCCGGCACTCATGCTCCTCGACGATGCGCCTGGAATTAGTCAGGCGCAGGCTGAGCGAGAATTTCAGCATCCACTCGGCTTCAGCTGAATGAACCGTGCGCAGCGAGGTCGTGGCCCGCCACGCTGGTCCGCCGAGCCCAACATCGACGATACGGCCGGCGCAAAACAGGCGCTCGACGCGGTCTTCCAGCATGAGCCGTACGGCCTGCCACGGATGCATCGGAACGAGAACCTTGCCCTGTTGCTTGCCAGCCCGAGCAAGCAGCTGCGGATCGCTGGCGGCAAGCCCGCGGACCATCTCGGTGACATCTAGCGGCTCGACGCTGCCCCCAGTGAGGATGGTCGGGTCGACGGCCCACCAGCGCAGTTTGAACGCATTGCAGTATTCATGCCCGAAGCGCGCGGAATCCGTGTGCGTGAACTCTTCGCGACTCATCGGCGCCGGATGCACGGCATGGCCGAAGCGCAGGGCGCTTTCGGCATCGATGAAATCAGGATCGCCTTCGGAGAAGGGCCGCGACGATCCACGCGCCGCAGTCGCGTCAGCGATTGCGGCGATGCTGGCCAGGCTGCGGCGCAGGAAGGTCAGTCGGCTTTTCGCTGTCGCCCGGCCGGCAATGTCGGGATCCGCCAGGATCAGCGCCAAAAGGCTGAAAAGGTCGATCTCGGACGCCTCGCCATCGGCCCCCTCGCTACTAATATCGAGGCGCCAGAGCGGCATCGCGAAATCGTGGTAACCAACCTTCGAGCGATGCCGCGCCTCGACGAGCACCGCCGCGCGCGAGGCAGGGAAATTCAGACGCAGCACGGCCGCCTGCGGCCGAAACAGCCCGGTTTGGCTGGCGTCGACGAATTCCCAGCCATCCCATTCCCGCAGCAACGCGTTGAGGAACGGGCTTAATGCAGAGGAAGATTCTGGTTTTACTTGTTCCATGTGCATCCTCATAAATCCACACAATACTGTAGTATTATATCTTATAGGCTGTGGTTATTAGAACATTTCTGTTGATTATTTATTCTAACCAGGAAATAAGCTTCGCGTTATGACGACCAGTATGAAAAATCGATCTTCGCTTCTTCGCCGCCTGGCGATCGCGGTCTCGGCAATCGGCTTCGGCCAGTCGGCCTTCGTATCGCTCGTTCCCCTGGTGATGGAGCGGCTGAGGCTCGACACGTTTGCTATCGGCGCGGCAACTGCTGTCGGCGCGGCGGCCTTTCTGGTCGGCTCGCCGCTGTGGGGTCGCATGGGCGAGCGGCTTGGCCATGCCAGGCTGCTGCGCTTGCTCGGCCTCGCCATGCTGGCCGGCCAGGCGGTGTTCGCCATTCTGCTGATAGCCGGCACGGGAGCCGCGCTGGGCATCGCTTTGCTGATGCTTTCGCGAACCGTGTACGGTTTTGCCGCGTCCGGCGTCATGCCGACGGCGCAGGTCTGGGCCAGCCGCTCGGTTGCCGATGACAGGCGACAGGCCGCGCTGGGACTGCTTGGCGCCGGCGTCAGCATGGGGCGGCTGGCCGGCGCACTGGCGGCAACGGCTGCCGTCCTGTCGCCGCTGCTGCCGCCCATCCTGTTCCTGTTCAGCCCGCTGTTGCTGTGGCTCGCGCGGGGCAAAGGGGAAGCCGGCGGACGGACCGACGGCAGGGCGGCCGACGTCGGCCGTGGAATATCGCCCTTCGATCGCCGCGCTCTGCCTTGCCTGGCGATGGGCTTGTGCCTGACGCTCGGCTTCGGACAGGTGCAGATGATGCTCGGCCCGATGACCCAGCAGCGTTTTGGCCTTGGTGCGACGCAGGCCACGACGTTGACCGGCCTGGCCCTGATGCTGGTCGCCGTCGTCATGGTTCTGGTCCAGGGACTGCTCATGGCGCGCCTGCGGCTGGCGGAGCGCAACAGCGTCATCGTCGGCTGTCTCATGGTTTGCGTCGGCATGACGGCGCTGGCCGTCACGGCCAGCCATGTTGCCTCGGCAGCGTCTCTGGTGGTGGCAGCGGCCGGCATTGCCCTGGCTACACCCGGCTACACCGCCTGGCTGATGAAGCGCCTGGAGCCCGGCGAGCAGGGCGCGGCGGCCGGCTGGCTCACCAGCACCCATGTGCTCGGCCAGAGCATCGGCGCATTGGCCGGCGGCTTCGCCTTCACGCTCTGGCCCTTTGCGCCGCTGGCCGGCTGCGCGGCGCTGGCTCTGGCCGCCGCCGGTCTTGCAGCCATGGTTCATAAGCACTAGCGAACCCGCGCTCATTCGGCGACCTCCGGCAGCGGCATCGGCGTTCCTGGCTGGGTCTTTGCGGCATCGGCGAAATGGGCATTCAGCATGCGATAGGTCGCCACCACGGCGATGCCCGACAGCACTGTCGCCAGGGTGAACAACGCGGAGTAGCCGAGCATGTCGGCAAGGCGGCCGGCAAGCATGGAGCCGACGAGGTAGACGATGAGCTGGGCGCAGGACAGGATGGTGAAATCGGTGCCGGGTTGGTCCGACGACGTGACGGACATGAACAGGCTGTAGAGCGCCACGATCTCCATGTAGCGCACCAGCGTCTGCAGGAACGAGGCGCCGAAGATCGGCCAGAAGCCGGCGATAGCGCCGAAAGCGTGCAGCGCGAAGATCAGGAAGCAGATGGTTCGCAGCGCGCCGAGCAGGCCGAGCACCGAGGCGGCGCCCCTTTTGTGCAGCAGCCACGCCGCCAGCGCCGAGCCGCCGAGCCCGACGGTGAGCGCGGCACCGCCCGAGAGATAACCGATGATATCGAGCGGCACGCCGGCATCGACGAGATAGGAGCCTTCCATCGACTTCACCAGCCCCTCGCTGGCGCGGTAGATGAGCGCGATCCACAGGATCTGGCGTGCCTCCGGCCGGCGCAGAAAGCGCAGGATCGAGGGGCGGTCGATGGCCGCCTGCGGCGCGCTGGCGACGGGATCGGTCTCGCGCATGGCGAAGGCGGCGACCAGCGGGATGATGGACAGCGCGGCCACCATGGCCACCATGGTTTGCCAGCCGGCATGATGATAAGCCAACAGGCCGAGCGTGCCGCCGAGAACGACGCCGAGCGCGACGGCGCCGCCCTGGATCGCATTGCCGATCGGCCTGTCCTTCGGGTCGAGATATTTGGCCGCGTAGCCGTCGGTGGCGATGTCCTGGGTCGACATCAACAGGCTCACGACAAGGCCGACGGCAAAGATACCGGCGACATCGGTCGGCTCGATCCAAAGCATGGCGGCGATGCCGGCGATGACGCCGATCTGGGTGATGATGACCCAGCCGGCGCGATGGGCGCGGGCCATTGGCCGAAAGCGGTCGACCAGCGGCGCCCATAGGAATTTCAGCACCAGCGGCAGCATCAGCAGCGCCATCGAGCCAATGGCGGTGCGCGACACGCCCTGCTCGCGCAGGATCGGCGGGATCGCCGCGGCAAACAGATAGCTCGGGATGGCCTGCGCCAGATAAAGGCAGGCGAGAACGACGAAAAGCCGCAGGCGCGAAAGCCCGGCGGGCGCCGGCCGGTCTGCGTCGGCGCTCATTTGACATAGTCCTTCGGTGCGTAACCGTTCAGGAAGGCGCCGGCCTCCGCCCGGCTGCGGGTGACGAGCACTGGAAAGCCGAACAGGCTTTGCCAGACGCGCTGCATGTTCTCGTCGGCGGCGGGGCGCACCAGCGCACAGGCGCGGCAGGCTTTTTCGAGCTGCTCGCGTTCCGCCTTGTACCAGAGGTTTTGCGCCTTGCGCTGGGCGTCGCTCAGCGCGATCTCGATGCGGATATCGACCAGGAGCACGAACGGCTCCCGTTCCTGCGAAAGGCGGCCGAGCGCCTCGATATAGCGCGCGCCATCCGCCGGATCGGCTGGCGCTTCTGCCAGCAGCGAGACCAATGCACCGTTTCGTTGGAGAGACACCGCCACCGCCGCCCCTCAGAATGTGATCTGGTAGGACAACGCAACCGAACGTCCCAGACCCGGAACGTCGGCGCCGCGGGTCGCCGATGCGGAAGGGTTGATGTAGTAGGTGTCGAACACATTGCGCACGGCAAGGTTCAGCACGCTTTCATTGCCGAACGTCTTCGAGACGGCGAGATTGACCAGTGCTGCACCGTCCAGTTCCTGGGTGGCGATGCGGTCGCGTCCGGAAAACAGCTCCAACTCGCTGCGCAGGGTCAGCTCGTTCTCGAAACGGGTGGTGAGATAGACCAGGCCCTTGTAGGTCGAGGGGACACGGTTGTTCGGCAGATACTCGTTCGCTTCGATGTGGCCGTCGCGATCCGCGTCGTATTTGCCTTCGACATAGCCGACCGATCCGCCCAGCGTAAACATGCCGCTGAGGTCTGCCTCGAGATTGGCTTCGACGCCCCAGATACGTTCCTTCTGCTGCGACACCCGGTTGTTGACGATGTCGTAGCTGACGCCGTTGTCCGAGGTCGACAGATAGGTGCTGACGCCGCCGCGATAGTCGCCCCAATCGCCGCGCAGACCGGCTTCCCAGGTGTTCACCAGCTGGGGTTCAGGCGCGATATCGGCATAGCTGATCGCGTAATCCGGCGCGTTGGTGCACGGCAGCAGCGGCCGGATGGCGGTGCCATAGGCGTCGCAGGTTTCGGCGTTGGAGTTCAACCCGGCCCGGCGGGTGAAGCCGCCAATGTCGGTCAGGCTGTAGCCTTGCGAGAAATTGCCGAAAAGCTGCATCCTTTCGGTCAGATCGTAGACGGCGCCGGCGTTGAAGGTGACGGCGTCGTAGTCGAACGAGCCGCCGGTCACCCGGATCGCCGGCAGGCCGATAATGTTGCGGCCTAGCAGAACGGCAGCGGCAGGCCGGGTGAAGTCTTCAACGTTGAGATAAAACTGGTCGTAGCGCGCGCCGCCGCTGATGCGAAAGCGATCCGTCACCGGAATTTCGCCCTGCGCAAACAAGGCAACCGAGTTCTGGGTCGTGGGCGAGATGGCGTCCTGGCCGTTGGTCAGCTGCTGATCGGTGGCATCGAAAACGTAGTCGGCGCCCCAGGTCAGCGTGCTGCCCTGAGTGATAAAGTCCATCGGCGTGTTGACAGTCAGATTGACGCCGCTGCGCCGCGATTGCAGCGCCGTCTGGTTGAAGTCGGCGGTCGGGTCCGTACCCGGCGGCAGGATCACCGGCCGCGTCGGGTTCGTCGGTAAATACACCTGGCTGTTGACGGCCGAGAATTTGGTAAAGGGCGACTGCTTGAAGATGTCGTTGTAGAACGCCTTGACCTCGAGGTTTCCGAGCGCGAAGTCGCTGTCGGTGTATTTGGCGGTCAGATATTTCGAATCTTCCTTCAGCGGCTTGCCTTCATAGGGATCGCCGAAATCCGGGGAGACGGGATTGGTCGTGTAATCGGTGAACCAGTCCGGCTTCTGGTTGGCATAGGTCCAGTCGACGCTGGCCTCGAAGCGCCTGGAATCGAACTGGTAGCCGGCCACGCCGAACAGATTGCCCGTGCCGGTGCGGTCGCCGCCGCCTTGGCCAAGCATGGCGTCCGAAGCCACCTCGTTGCCGTGGCCGTCATAGGTGCGACGCGACAGATCGCCGGACGCCGAGAAGAAATAGTCGAAATCGCCTTTCTTGCCCTCGACCGAGACGCTGGTGCTGGGCCCGGCCGATTTGCCGGGATTCTCGGTGAAGGCGGTGACGCCGGTGCGCACCGTCACCTTCGGCTTGTCGCTGTCGCCGCGCTTGGTGATGAAGTTGATCGTGCCGCCGGTGGCGCCGGCACCATAAAGGCTGGACGCGCCATTGATGACTTCGATGCGCTCGACCGAATTCAGGTCGATCATCGACAGGATGCGTGAGACGTCCCGCAGCGGTGTGTTGCGCGGCACACCGTCGACCATGATGAGAACGCTGCGCCCGCGGAAGGTTTCCGAAGCGCCGGAAATGGTCTGGTTGCGTGGCGCGTAGCCGGGGACGATGCGGCTGATCAGGGTCGCGGCGTCGATATTTTCCTGCGTGGCTTCCTTGACCTGTTCCTGTTCCACGACCTGGACAGACTGAGCGACGCTGGAAATCGACCTTTCATTGCGGCCGGTGACCAGTATCTGATCGAGCACGGTGGCTCCCTGCTGGTCCGTCGGAGCGGCTTCCTGGGCAAATGCCGCGCCTGCCATAATCGACGAACCCAAAGCCGATGACCAAAGAAGCGTACTGAAAAATCTGCGCATGCTGTCCCCATCCATGCCCTGGTCCCCAGCGCCAGAGCGGAAAGGCCCAGTTATAATTCATGATAAAACGAGTCAACATTTATTTTGTGGCTTTTCAAATCAGGATTAGTCAGCGAACGGATGGGAGCCGGGTACATGAACGGCGCGCATTTTAGCCGGCACTAAGATGCTGAGTTTTCTTGACAAACGGCTTACGGGCGGCCGGCGGCGGCGTCAGCCTTTGTGCTTACAAGAAGCTCTGCGGATCGATGTCGACCTGCACGCGGACCGAGCCGCGCTGCTTCGGCCCTTCGGCCAGCATGGTGCGGATGAAGCCTTGGATGTCGGCGCGCTTTTCACCCTGGATCAGCAAACGGAAACGATGGCGCCCACCGAGCAGCGACAGCGGCGCCTCGGCCGGACCGAGCACGAACAGGTCGCTGGCCTGGGGTGCTGCACGGCGCAGGCCGCGCGCGTGGCCTTCGGCCTCGGCCCGCGTCACCGCACTGACGATGACGCCGGCAAGCCTGCCGAAGGGCGGCAGGGCTGCCCGTTCGCGCTCAGTGATCTCGCGTTCGTAAAAGGCCTCGGCATCGCCCGAGACGATCGCCCGCATCACCGGATGGTCCGGCTGGAAAGTCTGCAGCAGGCCGAGGCTCTTCTTGCCGGTGCGGCCGGCGCGTCCAGTCACCTGGCTGAGCAATTGGAAGGTGCGCTCAGCGGCGCGCGGATCGCCATTGGCGAGGCCGAGATCGGCATCGACGACGCCGACCAGCGTCATGTTGGGAAAGTTATGGCCCTTGGCGACCAGCTGCGTGCCTATGACGATGTCGGCCTCGCCATTGGCGATGGCCTCGAGCTCCAGCCGCAGCCGGCGCACCCCGCCCATCAAATCGGATGACAGGACGATCGTGCGCGCGTCGGGGAAATGCGCCACGACTTCTTCAGCTATCCGCTCGACGCCAGGCCCGCAGGCGACCAGATGGTCGAGCGTGCCGCATTCCGGACAAGCCTCCGGCCGCTTCTCATTGTGCCCGCAATGATGGCAGACGAGTTGGCCGCGAAAGCGGTGCTCGACCAGCCAGGCCGAACAAACCGGGCAGCCGAAGCGGTGGCCGCAGACACGGCACAGCGTCAGCGGCGCATAGCCGCGCCGGTTGAGGAACAGCAGCGACTGCTCCTTCTTCTCCAGCGTACGTTGCATCTGGTCGATCAGCAGCGGCGACAGAAAGCCGCCCCGGGCCGGCGGCGCGCGCCGCAGGTCGATCGTCTTGAGATCGGGAAGCGCGGCTTCGGCAAAGCGCGCCGACAGCACCGCCCTGCTGTAGCGGCCCTGCTGCGCATTGACCCGGCTTTCGACCGATGGCGTCGCCGACGCCAGCACCACCGGGAAGCCGCTGATATGGCCGCGCACCACCGCCATGTCGCGCGCATTGTAGAAGACGCGATCCTCCTGCTTGTAGGCGGGGTCGTGCTCCTCGTCGACGACGATCAGCCCGAGCTCGCGGAACGGCAGGAACAGCGCCGAGCGTGCGCCGGCGACGACGCGCACGCCGCCTTCCGCCACCTGTCGCCAGACCTTTTCGCGCATTCGGGGCGGCAGGTCGGAATGCCATTCCGCCGGCTTGGCGCCGAAACGCTGCTGGAAGCGTTCGAGGAAGGCATGCGTCAGCGCGATCTCCGGCAGCAGGATCAGCACCTGCCTGCCCTGGTCCAGGGCTGCCGCCACCGCTTCGAAATAAACTTCCGTCTTGCCCGAGCCGGTGACGCCGTCGAGCAGCGTGACGTTGAAAGCAGCGGCCGCGACATTGGCGCGCAGCATGGCGGCCGCGTCTGCCTGGTCCGGCATCAGCTCCGGCATGGCGTAGGAGGGATCGGGCGCGGCGACCACCGGTCGAGGCGGGATCATCACCGTCTCGAACACGCCTTGCGCCTTGAGCCCCTCGACCACCGTCGACGACACGCCCGCCGCGTGCGCCAGGCCGGATCGCGTCCAGGCAAGCCCCCCTTCCGCCGTCTCCAGCACGCGCGTCCTGGCATCCGTCATCCGGTCGGGCATGACGAGGGTCCGCTGCAGGCCCTCGATCCATGGTTCGGGATCGAACGCCTCCGGCGCGCGCAACAGCATGCGCGCCACCATGCCGGGCGGCGACAGCGTGTACTGCGCCAGCCAGTCGACAAAGCGGCGCATGCCGCGGTCGATCGGCGGGCAGTCGAAGACCTGTTCGATCGGGCGCAGCTTTTTGGCGTCGATATTCTCGACCGCACCATCCCAGACGATGCCGGCAACCTGGCGCGGACCGAGCGGCACGCGCACGATCGAGCCCGGCACCACGCGCACGCCGGCAGGCACAGCGTAGGTGTAGGGCCGTTCGGCCGGCATCGGCACCAGCACCGGCGCGGCTGCGACAAAGGGCGAATCTTCGATCATCGGGCGTGACCTTGCCCCGACTTTGGTCTAGATCAAAGGGCAACCCCGAATGTGCATGGCATGCACATGGAAATCTTTCAGGAGACCCCCATGAAATTTTTTGTCGACACCGCTGACATCAAGGACATCAAGGAACTGAACGACCTGGGGCTGCTCGACGGCGTGACCACCAATCCCTCGCTGATCCTGAAATCCGGCGGCAAGATCGCCGAGGTCACCAAGCAGATCTGCGACATCGTCAAGGGCCCGGTTTCGGCCGAGGTTGTTGCGGTCGAATACAAGGACATGATGGCCGAGGCCAACATCCTGGCCAAGATCGCCGACAATGTCTGCATCAAGGTGCCGCTGACGCTCGACGGCCTGCGCGCCTGCAAGACGATCCGCACCGAGATGAACCGCATGGTCAATGTAACGCTGTGCTTCTCGGCCAACCAGGCGCTGCTGGCGGCCAAGGCCGGCGCCTCGTTCATCTCGCCCTTCGTCGGCCGCGTCGACGATACCGGCGCGGACGGCATGGAACTGATCCAGGAGATCCGGCAGATCTACGACAATTACGATTTCGACACCGAGATCCTCGTCGCTTCGGTTCGCACCGTGAACCACGTCAAGCAGGCAGCCCTGATCGGCGCCGATGTCGTTACCGTGCCGGCCGCGACGCTGAAGGCGCTGGTCAAGCACCCGTTGACCGACAAGGGCCTGGATCAGTTCGCTGCCGACTGGGCCAAGACCGGCCAGAAGATCGGCTGAGATCGGTTCGATACAAACGAAGAAAGGCCGGGAAACCGGCCTTTTTGTTGCGGACTGCTAAAAGTCTAGTTGGCAGCGCCAGGGAATGCTCAGGCCTTCTTGCCGTGCCTGACCAAGTCCTGGGCGACCGACAGGCTCACCATTTCAGCCAGTTCACGCGCGGCGCGGTTCTCGGCGTCGAGCTGCGCCCGGTAGGAGGCGAACTCCTGCGTCGGCTTGTCGAAGGATGATGGGATCGACCGTTTGCCGGTTGCGATCACCACGCCGGTCCTGGCATCGGTCAGCACATAGTTTGCGGTCAGCGTCACCGTGCCTGCCGTCGGCTCGTCTTCGTCGGTCTGGATCTGCACCACCGCGGCCGATTCGACCAGTTCGGTGACGCCGAGATCGAGCATGTAGACCGGCGCCGGCGGCTCGCCGGCGCCTTGACCAAAGGCAAATATCAGATTGTTGCGGACCTGCTGGGCGTAGCGGGTCTTGACCGGCTTGACCGCGACCGACGCCAGTTCCGCTGAAGCGCTGAGCGTCGAGCCGGCCGTCAACGGCGCGCTGGAATAGAGCGGCCTGACCGTACAGGCCGAAACCAGCGCCATCGAAGCGACCATGCCGTACAGCGCTGCGCGGCGCAGCAAGCGCGTCGTCTTTTCCAGATCGGGCCCCATCCTTCTGAGGTCAAGCAACGACATTGACGATCCTCTGCGGCACGATGATCACCTTGCGGGGCGCCTTACCTTCCAGCGCTTTCTGCACGAAGTCGAGAGCCAGAACCGCTTTTTCGACCGCACCTTGGTCCGCGTCGCGGGCAATTGTCAAATCGCCGCGCTTCTTGCCGTTGACCTGGACCGGCAGCACGATCTCGTTGTCGACGACCAGCGCCGGATCATAGACCGGCCATGGCCGTTCGGCGACCAGATCGGTGCCGCCCAGCGTGTGCCAGCACTCTTCGGCCAAATGCGGCATGACCGGCGCGACCACATGCACAAGAATCTCCACCGCCTCGCGGCAGGCGCCTTTCAGCGCCGCGTCGGCCTTGCCCTCGGCGACGTCGTTGAGCGGCGCGGTCAAGGCATTGGCCAGTTCGTAGATGCGGGCGATGGCGCGGTTGAAGCCGAGCTTCTCGATATCCTCGCCGATGGCCTTCAGGATCTTGTTCGCGGCCTTGGAAACGGCACCCGCCTCGCCCTCCTTCGCCGCCTGCGGCTTGACACCGTCGAGCGTCTCGGCGGCGATCGACACCAGGCGCCAGATGCGCTGGATGAAGCGGTGCGCGCCGGCCGCGCCGTCGTCGGTCCATTCGACGTCGCGCTCGGGCGGCGAATCCGACAGCATGAACCAGCGCGCAGTGTCGGCGCCGTAGCCATCGGTGATGTCTTCCGGGCTTACCGTATTCTTCTTCGACTTCGACATCTTTTCGAGTGAGCCGATCGCCGCCTCTTCGCCGGTGGCGATCTCGATGGCGCGGCGCTTGCCGCCGACATCCTCGATCCTGACCTCAGCCGGCGACAGCCAGCGGCCATTGCTCGACGCACCGCCGACGCGGTAGGTCTCATGCACCACCATGCCTTGCGTGAACAGGCCCTTGAACGGCTCGGCCAGGTCGAGATGACCGGTGGCACGCATGGCGCGGGTGAAGAAGCGCGAATAGAGCAGATGCAAGATCGCGTGCTCGATGCCGCCAATATACTGGTCGACGGCCAGCCAGTCATCGGCAGCCTTGGGCTCGGTCGGCTCATTGGCCCAGGGCGCGGTGAAGCGCGCGAAATACCAGGATGAATCCACGAATGTGTCCATCGTGTCTGTCTCGCGCCGCGCATCCTTGCCGCATTGCGGGCACTTCACATGCCGCCAGGTCGGGTGACGGTCGAGCGGATTGCCGGGACGGTCGAATTCGATGTCGTCGGGCAGCTTGACCGGCAGGTCGGCCTTCGGCACCGGCACGACGCCGCAATCCTCGCAGTGGATCATCGGGATCGGGCAGCCCCAGTAGCGCTGGCGCGAAATGCCCCAGTCGCGCAGGCGGAAGTTCACCTTGCGCTCGGCCATCGGCCGGCCGCCGATGCTTTTCTGCTCCAGCAGCTTTGCGACCGCGTCGAACGCCTGCTCCGGCTTCATGCCGTCGAGGAAGCGCGAATTGATCATCACGCCGTCATCGACATAGGCCTCTTCCGTGACCTGGAAGGTCTTGGCGTCGGCATCCTCCGGCATCACCACCGGGATCACCGGCAGGCCGTATCTGTTGGCGAAATCGAGGTCGCGCTGGTCGCCCGACGGGCAGCCGAATATGGCGCCGGTGCCGTATTCCATCAAAACGAAATTCGCGACATAGACCGGCAACGTCCACGAGTCGTCGAACGGATGCACGACGCGGATGCCGGTGTCGAAACCTTTCTTCTCGGCCGTCTCCAGTGCGGCCACCGACGTGCCCATATGCCTGATTTCGTCGATGAACTTGGCCAGATCGAGATTGGTCTCGGCGGCCTTCCTGGCCAGCGGATGGTCGGCGGCAACCGCCATGAACGACGCGCCGAAAATGGTGTCGGGCCTGGTCGTGTAGACCTCCAGTTCCTTCGCATCGCCAACCGGAGCGGCCAGCGGCCAGCGGATCAGCAGCCCTTCCGAGCGGCCGATCCAGTTCTGCTGCATCAGCTTGACCTTTTCCGGCCACTCGCCGAGACCATTCAGCGAGTCGAGCAGGTCCTGCGCGTAGTCGGTGATCTTGAAGAACCACTGCGTCAGCTCGCGCTGTTCGACCAGCGCGCCCGAGCGCCAGCCACGGCCGTCGATGACCTGCTCGTTGGCGAGCACCGTCATGTCCTCCGGGTCCCAGTTGACCTTGGAGGATTTGCGCGTCACCAGCCCCTTTTCGACGAAATCGAGGAACAGCATCTGCTGGCGGTGGTAATAGTCGACGTCGCAGGTGGCGAACTCACGCGCCCAGTCCAGCGACAGGCCCATCATCTTGAGCTGCTCGCGCATGGCGGCGATGTTGGCGTAGGTCCATTCCTTGGGATGGACCTTGTTCTGCATCGCCGCGTTTTCGGCCGGCATGCCGAAAGCGTCCCAGCCCATCGGGTGCAGCACGTTGAAGCCCTTGGCCCGCTTGTAGCGCGCCACCACATCGCCCATCGTGTAGTTGCGGGTGTGGCCGATATGGATCTTCCCCGAGGGATAGGGGAACATCTCCAGCACGTAGTATTTCGGCTTTGGATCGTTGTTATGCGCTTCGAACAGCTTCTTTTCGGCCCAGGCCTTCTGCCATTTGGGCTCTGACGCGCGCGGATTGTATCGTTCGGTTGCCATCGGATGATTTTCACTTAAAAGCAGGCGCAGACCGCCGGACAAGGCCCGGTGGCCAAGGTAAATGTCGTCGCGGTGTTCACCATGGATTGCCGGACCCGTCAACTGCGGCGAGCCGGCCAAGACGATTAAAGACAGGCAGGATATGGGCATGGCCAGCGCCGTCGAACAGTTTTTCGCCGTCAAGACGAGGATCGCTGCCGCCGAGCGCGAGGCCGGCCGTGACGCCGGTTCGGTGACGCTGGTTGCGGTGTCGAAGACTTTTGAGACCGACGTCATCCGCCCGGTCATCGAAGCAGGCCAGCGCGTCTTCGGCGAAAACCGCGTGCAGGAAGCGCAAGGCAAATGGCCGGCCTTGAAAGCGGAATTCCCTGATATCGAACTGCATCTGATCGGCCCGCTGCAGTCGAACAAGGCGAAGGAAGCCGTCGCTCTCGCCGACGTCATCGAGACCGTCGACCGCGAAAAGATCGCCGCCGAACTCGCCAAGGAAATCGTGCGCCAGGGCCGCACGCCGAAACTCTACGTCCAGGTCAATACCGGCTCTGAGCCGCAAAAGGCCGGCATCGGGCCGCGCGACGCCGTCGCCTTCGTCGCCCGCTGCCGCGATGTCCATGGCCTCGCCATCGAAGGCCTGATGTGCATCCCGCCGGCCGACGAAAACCCCGGCCCGCATTTCGCCCTGCTGGAAAAGCTCGGCAAGGAGGCCGGGGTCGCAAAACTGTCGATGGGCATGTCCGGCGACTTCGAGACCGCCATAGCCTTCGGCGCCACCAGCGTTCGGGTCGGGTCAGCGATTTTTGGAAGCCGGTAGCCTCGGGATCTCGCGGCCCTAACAGTAGCATTTGTTGCTGCATCGCTGCAGCGATGCTATATCTAGCCAAGCTAGCTAGGTATCTTCCATGAACTGGCATCTGCAGGACGCAAAAAACAATCTCTCGAAGCTGGTTCAGCAGGCTCGTGAAAAGGGCCCGCAGACCATCACCTTGCGTGGAAAGCCCGCTGCTGTCGTGTTGGCCGCTGAAGAATACGAAAGGCTCGTCGGCTCTAAGCCCTCACTTGCGGAATACCTTCTTTCCGGTCCCGAGTGGGACGACGACTTCGTCGAAGAGGTCAATCGCCGCTCCAAGGGGCCCGGCAGAGACGTGGACCTCTGATGTTTCTTCTGGACACGAACGTCGTGTCGGGTGCGCGAAAGCGAGAGGGGCCAGTGGCGGATTGGATAATCAAGCAAGAGCGCCAGTCTCTGTTTCTAAGCGTCATCACGCTCGGTGAAATCGCACGCGGAATCGAAATGAAGCGGCGAAACGACCCCGACACTGCAAACCATTTAGCAGCGTGGTTCCACGGTCTGCGCCACAGCTACGAAAACCGAATTCTCGGCATAGACGAGAGCATCGCTGCCCAATGGGGTCGCATCTCCGCGATCCGCACGCGCGGCGACGCAGATGGGCTTATAGCCGCGACGGCGCTCTTCCACGACCTCATACTGGTCACACGCAACGTCGCCGATTTCGACGATACTGGCGTCACAATGTTCAACCCTTGGGAAGCCTGACCCGCCTGTGTTGATCCGGTGTTGGGGTCGGCCGCAGGTTGAGCCAGAGCCGGCCCATCATTGCGCCACGACTGGAAACGAAACGTGCCGTTCCTATTTGCTTGGCGTCATCACCAATCTGCTGGAGCCACCATGCGCTACAATCAACTCGGAAACACGGGGATGTTCGTCTCCGAACTGTGCCTCGGCACCATGACCTTCGGCGCCGCCGGCGAGAATGCCCAATGGGGCCTGATCGCCAGCCTCGACCAGAAGGGCGTCAACGACATCGTTGCCCGTTCCATCGCCGCCGGCGTCAATTTCTTCGACACGGCCGACGTCTATTCATTCGGCCAGTCCGAACGCCTGCTTGGCCAGTCGCTCAAGGATCTTGGCGTCAAGCGCTCGGACGTCGTCATTGCCACCAAGGTGCATGGCGCCATGGGCCAAGGCCCGAACGAGCGCGGCTCTTCGCGCGGCCACATCATGGATTCGGTCGAGGGCAGCCTGGAGCGGCTGCAGCTCGACCATATCGATCTTTACCAGCTGCACGGCACCGACACGGTGACCCCCATCGACGAGACGCTGCGGGCGCTCGACGATCTCGTTGCCAGCGGTAAGGTCCGCTATGTCGGCGTCTCCAACTGGGCGGCTTGGCGCATCTCTAAGGCCCTCGGCATAGCCGAGCGCAAGGGATTTTCCCGCTTCGAGACCATCCAGTCCTATTATTCGATCGCCGGCCGCGACCTCGAGCGCGAGATCGTGCCGCTGATCAACGAGGAGAAGCTCGGCCTCATGGTCTGGTCGCCGATGGCCGGTGGCCTGCTGTCCGGCAAGTACGGACCGGGCGCGCCCGGCAATGGCGAAGGCCGCCGCGCCGCCTTCAACTTCCCGCCGGTCAATGAGGACCGCGCCTGGGCGGCTGTCGCCGTCATGCGCGAGATCGCCCAGAAGCACGGCGTCAGCGTCGCCACGGTGGCGCTCGGCTATGTCCTGGCCAAACCTTTCGTCATGAGCGTCATCATCGGCGCCAGCCGCATGGAGCAGCTCGAGCAGAACCTAGCTGCGGCCGAGGTGAAGCTCGACGCCGACGATCTCGCCAAACTGGATGAGGTCAGCGCGCTGCCGGCCGAATATCCCGGCTGGATGCTGGAGCGTCAGGCCGCCGGTCGCCGCCCGTCGCCGTTCACCCCGAAGAAATAGTCATCGCTGTCGCCTGATGCTTGGAGGGTCATCTGGCTCCCCAACGTCTTTTCAGCTCATCCGCACGCTCTCGACCAGAAAGTCGAGAAACGCCCGCACCCGTGCGGGCAAATGCCGGCCCTGGCCGACATAGACGGCGTGGGTAGGCTCCTCGTCGCCCGGATTGAAATCCTCCAGCAGCGCCGTCAGCCGCCCCGCCGCGATGTCATCGGCCACATGCCAGTGTGCCAGCCGGGCGATGCCGGCGCCGCCGACCGCCATCAACCGCATCGACTCGCCATCGCCGACCAGCGTGTTTCCGGTGATCGGCACCATGACGGCGTTCCCGGTTGCATCGACAAACGACCAGCCATCGACATGCCGGACAAAGCCGAAAGCCATGCGATTGTGCCGGTCGAGATCTGCTGGAACCAGCGGCGTGCCATGCGTCTTGAGATAGGACGGTGCGGCAACGACTGTCATCCGGCTTTGCCCGAGCTTGCGCGCCACCAGCCGCGACTCGCCGAGCGGCCCGGCGCGGATGGCGACGTCGGCACGCTCAGCCATCAAATCGATGACGCTGTCGGTCAGCACCAGATCGACCGAAATCCCGGGGTAGCGTTCGAGGAAATCAGGCAGCAGCGGGATCAGCCGATGCACCCCGAAGGGCACATAGGAGTTGACGCGCAGCCGTCCGCGCGGCGCGGCAACCACGGCGGCCTCGCGCTCGGCCGCCGCCATATCGGCCAGGATGCGCACCCCGCTGTCATAGAACGCCGTCCCTTCCGGCGTCAGCTGCAGCTTGCGCGTGGAGCGGGTGACCAGCCGCGCGCCGAGCCTTGCCTCCAGTCGCGCGATCAGCTTGCTCACCGCCGACGGTGTCATACGCAGCGAACGAGCCGCAGCCGAGAAACTGCCTGCCTCGACGACGCGGACGAACACTTCGATCTCGCCGGAACGGTTGATATCGGGTCTGGCCATTTGTGAATCTATTTCACAGGAAATATGCCCGAGGCAAGTCTGGTTCACAAGGCATGGCAACACGATCTCTGCGGTCGGGGCGCGGGTCTGGACAGCGCGCTCATTCGAGTTCGAACTGGAAACCGCCATGCCTCTTGCTCTCTACGCCCTCGCTGCCGGCGCCTTCGGCATCGGCGTCACCGAATTCGTCATCATGGGGCTGCTGATCGATGTCAGCAAAGATCTCGGAATCTCGATCTCGGCCGCCGGCCAGTTGATTTCGGGCTACGCGTTGGGCGTCGTCATCGGCGCGCCGCTTTTGACCATCGCCACCGGCAACTGGCCCCGCAAGACCGTCCTTCTGGCCCTTATGGCGATCTTCACGCTCGGCAACCTCGCCTGTGCGATCGCCCCCGACTACTGGACGCTGATGGGCGCCCGCATCATCACCGCCTTTGCCCATGGCACTTTCTTTGGCGTCGGCTCGGTGGTCGCCACCGGCCTGGTCGCGCCCAACAAGAAAGCCTCGGCGATCGCGCTGATGTTCACCGGACTGACTATCGCCAACATCCTCGGCGTGCCCTTCGGCACCTGGCTAGGCCAGGCCTTCGGCTGGCGCGCCACCTTCTGGGCGGTAACCCTGGTCGGCTTGGCAGCCTTTGCCGTCATCCTGCTTCTGGTGCCGCGCAGCAAGGAAGCGCCCGAGAAGACCAATCTGCGCGCCGACCTCGCCGTGCTGCGCCGCACGCCGGTGCTGCTCGGCCTCGCCACCACCGTGCTCGGCTATGCCGGCGTCTTCGCCGTCTTCACCTACATCGCCCCGCTGCTCACCGAGATCAGCGGCTTCAGGGAGGCCGCGGTGTCGCCGATCCTGCTCGTCTTCGGCGGCGGTCTTATCGCCGGCAATCTGCTTGGCGGCAAGGTCGCCGACCGCTGGTTGGTGCCGGCGGTGCTCGGCAGCCTCGTGGTGCTGGCGTTGGTGCTGGCCACAATGACCTTCGCCGTCCACAGCCAAATCCTGGCCGTCATCTATGTCGGCCTGCTTGGTGCCGCCGCCTTCGCCACCGTGGCGCCGCTGCAGATGTGGGTGCTGGAAAAGGCGCAAGGCGCGGGCCAGAGCCTCGCCTCGTCCTTCAACATCGCCGCCTTCAACCACGGCAATGCCGCCGGCGCTTGGCTTGGCGGCGCGGTGATTGCCCATGGCCTCGGCCTCGGCTCACTAACCTGGATCGCCGCTTTGCTGCCGGTCGCGGCTCTTGGCGTCGCTGCCCTGGCGCTGCGCCTCGATCGCGCCCCCACAATCGGGGTGCCGGTCTGCGCCCAGTCATGAGCATCACGCGCAATCCTTCTTCGACATCATCAAGGAGCATAAAATGGATTATCGACGTCTCGGCGCATCGGGCCTGAAAGTGCCCGCACTCTCTTTCGGCGCCGGCACTTTCGGCGGCTCCGGGCCGCTGTTCGGGGCCTGGGGCAACAGCGATGCCAAGGAAGCGCGGCGGCTGATCGACATCTGCCTCGAGGCCGGCGTCAATCTGTTCGACACCGCCGATGTCTATTCGAACGGCGCCTCCGAGGAAGTGCTTGGCGAAGCCATCAAAGGCCGCCGCGACGCGGTGCTGATCTCGACCAAGACTTCGCTGCCGATGGGCGACAGACCGGCCGACTACGGCTCGTCGCGCTCGCGGCTGATCAAAGCCGTCGACGCCGCCCTGAAGCGCATGGGCACCGATTACATCGACCTGTTGCAGCTGCACGCCTTCGATGCCGGCACGCCGATCGAGGAGGTGTTGTCGACGCTGGACGACCTCGTGCGCGCCGGCAAGCTGCGCTATGTCGGCGTCTCCAACTTCTCCGGCTGGCAGGTGATGAAATCGCTGGCGGAAGCTGACAAGCATGCTTATCCGCGCTACGCCGCGCATCAGGTCTACTACTCGCTGGTCGGTCGCGACTATGAATGGGAGCTGATGCCGCTCGGTATCGACCAGGGCATCGGCGCGCTGGTGTGGAGCCCGCTCGGCTGGGGCCGCCTGACCGGCAAGATCCGCCGCGGCCAGCCCCTGCCGGAAAAGAGCCGGCTGCACGACACCGCCGATTTCGGCCCGCCGGTCGCGGACCAACATCTCTACCGGGTCATGGATGCGCTTGATGCGATGGCTGAAGAGACCGGCAAGACCGTGCCGCAGATCGCCATCAACTGGCTGTTGCGGCGCCCGACCGTGTCCTCGGTCATCATCGGCGCCCGCAACGAGGAACAGCTGCGCCAGAACCTCGGCGCCGTCGGCTGGGCATTGACGCCGGAGCAGGTCAAAAAGCTCGACAAGGCAAGCGAAGTGACCGCGCCCTACCCGTACTTCCCTTATCGCCGCCAGGAAGGTTTCGCCCGACTGAACCCGCCTGCGGTGTGATCGCACGACGTTGAAGCTGCCAATCTCCCCCCTCGCGGGGGAGATCAGCTATACTGCCGCTCAGTGCAGCACGAACTCCCCATCCACCTTCCGCCATTCGTTCGGCGCGATCAGCTTCTGGTGCGTGTAGCTGATCGAATGCAGCGGCCCGTCGAGCCTGGCCTTCCAAAACTCGATGAACTTGATCAGCACCGGAAACTTCGGCGCCAGATCGTAATCCTGCCAGATGAAGCTCTGCAGCAGATGCGGGTGGTCGGGAAAATGGTATAGAATCTTGGCCGTGGTCAGGCCATACCCCTTGAGCATCAGGTCCATTTCGGAATGATCGCGCATGACAGCCCCTTGGCCTAGTTGATTCTCCATTCCTCCCAACACCGAATTGTGCGCGCCGTTCCTTAACTGTCTATGATTTTCCTGATCCCAGTCGGGTTTTATGCACGAAAACATGCAGTTAGCAGCGACCGCTGCCGAGTGCTGATACAACCGAGACGGGAGCTGCGGCATCCCGCCACGCGAATCCAACGTCTAATGTTGCCGTCAGCGCGGAACTGTTAATAATGCCGCCGAATTCGCGGCTGCGTCGCCGTGATCCTGGCTGTGGTCAAGCCGGCGGGGTGGTTTGGGAGGAAAGTGAAGACATGTCCGAGGTGAAGATCCACCGCGTCCAGCCGGCGTGGAAGAAGAATGCGCTGATCGACAATGACACCTACCTCAAATGGTATGCTGACAGCGTGAAGAATCCGGACAAGTTCTGGGGCAAGCACGGCAAGCGCATCGACTGGTTCAAGCCGTTCAGCAAGGTCAAGAACACCTCCTTCGAGGGCAAGGTCTCGATCAAATGGTTCGAGGACGGCGAAACCAACGTCTCCTACAACTGCATCGACCGCCATTTGAAGAAGCGCGGCAACCAGACAGCCATCATCTGGGAAGGCGACAATCCCTACGACGACAAGAAGATCACCTATAACGAGCTCTACGAGCATGTCTGCCGGCTCGCCAATGTGATGAAGAAGCACGGCGTCAGGAAGGGCGACCGCGTCACCATCTACATGCCGATGATCCCGGAAGCGGCCTACGCGATGCTGGCTTGCACCCGCATCGGCGCCATCCACTCGATCGTCTTCGGCGGCTTTTCACCGGACGCGCTGGCCGGCCGCATCGATGACTGCAAGTCGACCTTCGTCATCACGGCCGACGAGGGCCTGCGCGGCGGCAAGCCGATCCCGCTGAAGGAAAACACCGACAGAGCGATCGAAATCGCCGCCAAGGCCGGCACCAAGGTCGATAAGGTGGTCGTCGTGCGCCGCACCGGCGGCAAGACCGGCTGGGTTCAGGGACGCGACATCTGGTACCATGACGAGATCGCCACGGTGAAAGGCGACTGCAAGCCGGAGAAGATGAAGGCCGAGGATCCGCTGTTCATCCTCTATACCTCAGGCTCGACCGGCAAGCCGAAGGGCGTGCTGCACACCACCGCCGGCTATCTCGTCTATGTCTCGATGACCCACCAATATGTCTTCGACTACCATGATGGCGATATCTACTGGTGCACCGCCGATGTCGGTTGGGTCACCGGCCACAGCTACATCGTCTATGGCCCGCTCGCCAACGGCGCCACCACGCTGATGTTCGAGGGCGTGCCGAATTACCCCTCGCAGTCGCGCTTCTGGGAAGTCATCGACAAGCACAAGGTCAACATCTTCTACACTGCGCCGACGGCACTGCGCGCGCTGATGGGCGCCGGCGACGAACCGGTGAAGAAGACCTCGCGCAAGTCGCTGCGCGTGCTGGGCTCAGTCGGCGAACCGATCAATCCGGAAGCCTGGGAGTGGTATTTCAACATCGTCGGCAACGGCAAGGTGCCGATCGTCGACACATGGTGGCAGACCGAGACCGGCGGCATCCTGATCACGCCGCTGCCCGGCGCCACCGACCTCAAGGCTGGTTCGGCGACGCGGCCCTTCTTCGGCATCAGGCCGCAGCTGGTCGACGGCGAAGGTAGGGTGCTGGAAGGGGCGGCCGACGGCAATCTCTGCATCGCCGATTCCTGGCCCGGCCAGATGCGCACCGTCTATGGCGATCATGACCGCTTCGTGCAGACCTATTTCTCCACCTACAAGGGCAAATACTTCACCGGTGACGGCTGTCGCCGCGACGCCGATGGCTATTACTGGATCACCGGCCGCGTCGACGACGTCATCAACGTTTCCGGCCACCGCATGGGAACGGCCGAGGTCGAATCGGCGCTCGTCAGCCATGAGAAGGTGTCGGAAGCAGCTGTCGTCGGCTATCCCCACGACATCAAGGGCCAGGGCATCTACAGCTACGTTACCTTGATGAAAGGCGTGGAGCCGAGCGAGGAACTGCGCAAGGAGCTCGTGGCCCATGTCCGCAAGGAGATCGGCGCCATCGCCTCGCCCGACAAGCTGCAGTTCGCGCCCGGACTGCCGAAAACCCGCTCCGGCAAGATCATGCGCCGTATCCTGCGCAAGATCGCCGAGGACGATTTTTCCGCGCTCGGCGATACCTCGACACTGGCCGATCCGGCCGTGGTCGATGATCTGATCGCCAACCGCCAGAACAAGAAGGGCTGAGGGGATTTGATGGCTGCACTGGGCGCAGTCACGGAGCTCTGGCGTTACCCCGCAAGTTCGCTTGCCGGCGAACGCCAGTACGCCATTTCGGTCGGCCTTGAAACCATCGACGGCGACCGGCTGTTCGGCCTTGTCGATGTCTCGGACAATGAGATCGCGCGGCCCGACCGCGACGCCAAGTGGCACAAGGTGCCGCGCATCCGCACCCGGCTGAGCAAGGACCGCAAGCTGGAGATCGCCGTTCCCGACGGCGACTGGCTGGCAGTGCCGGGTGTGGAATGCGACAGCGCCGTCTCGGCCTATCTCGGCTTCGCCGCCTCGATCAGGCCGTTCAGCCAGGACAACGCTCCCGGCTACACCGGCCCGCTCACCGCGGCGCGCTACCGCAAAGCGCCGATCCATCTCTTGACCACCGCATCGCTGGCGCGGCTCAAGGCGCTGCACCCCGAAGGCATTCCCGATCCGCGCCGCTTCCGCCCCAACATCGTCGTCGACATGGCGGCGGTCAAAGGCTCGTTTCCCGAGACCGAATGGATTGGCCGCAAGCTCGCCATCGGCGATCTGCTGGTGACCGTCTCGGAGCCGTGCCGCCGCTGCGGCTTCACCATCATCAGCCAGGACGGCTTCGACCACGATCCCGGCATCCTGCGCAATCTGGTCCGCCACAACGCGCACAATCTTGGCGTCTATTGCACTGTGGACAGGCCGGCCCGCGTCGAGATCGGCGCGCCGATGCGGTTCGTGTAGGCCTCTACCGCGAGGCAGCGAATCGCAGACCTTGGAAAGCGTGGGGTTCGGCCCCGAATCCTTATCCCTACCGATACAGATCCGCCCGTGTCGGCGGCAGCCCGCTCGGGCCGCGTGCGCGTTTGGTGACGACGGTCTGAAAAATCTGCGCCGAGGCGCGCTCGAAGGTGATCGAGCAGCCGGTGAGATAAAGCAGCCACAGCCGTGCCTTGGCCTCGCCGACTTCGGCGACCGCCTCGTCGAAGCGAGCCTGCAGCCGCTCGGCCCACAGCCGGCAGGTGCGCGCATAGTGCTCGCGCAGATTCTCGACGTCGTAGACCAGGAAGCCATGCGCCTCCAGATTGCCCAGCGTCATGCCGATCGTGTCGAGTTCGCCGCCTGGGAAAATGTATTTGAGCAGCGCCTTGAACTCCGGCCCCTTGCGCAAGGTTTTCTTCAAGTCGCCCTTGCTGCGCCTGGTGATGGCGTGGTGCAGATAGATGCCGCCGGGCTTCAGCAAGCGATGGATGGTCTTGAAATAGGTGGCGTGGTTGGCGAGCCCGAGATGCTCGAACATGCCGATCGACGATATCTTGTCGAAGGAGCCTTTGAGTTCCGCATAGGATTTGATCTCGATGGTGATGCGGTCCTGCAGCCCTTCGGTGCGGATGCGCTCGCGGGCGAGATCGGTCTGCGCCTGCGACAGCGACACGCCATGGCCGACGACGCCATAATTTTTGGCCGCGTGGATCAGCATGGCGCCCCAGCCGCAGCCGATGTCGAGCAGCTTTTCGCCCGGCTTCAGCCGCAGCTTGCGGCAGATATGGTCGAGCTTGTCGGCCTGCGCCTGGTCGATGCCATTGGCGAAATCCTTGAAGTAGCCGCAGCTGTAGACCATGCGCTCGTCGAGGAAGAGCCGGTAGAAGGCATTCGAAATGTCGTAGTGATGCTGGATCGCCTCCTGGCTCGACCCGCTGACATAGGGGTTGCGACCCGACAGATCGGTGCGTGCACTCATCTGCTTGCGTGACAGGAGCACCGCCGGCAGGTCGCGCAGGATCGCCAGCTTCGGCAGCGACTTGAGCTTGGTCCTGAGCTTGCCTTGCGACGGCAGTGCATAAAAATCGAAAATCGTCCCGTCTTCGATGTCTATCGTCTTGGAAATCCACATCTCGATCAGCGTCGACAGTGATGGCCGCTTTACCACCTGCCAGACGATGTCCTGGTCGTTGATGGTGAGCACGGGCCCGGTGGCGGGACCGATCCGCTCGCCGGTCCACAGCTTGACCGCAAAACCCGGCTTCAGCGTTTCGATCACCGTTCGCACGATGCGCGCGGCCTTCTCGGCTGCCTCCATGGCAATCCTCCCGAGTCCTGACAATCCACCTTACATGGATTTTGCCCGCCCTCGCGGCTCTTCGCAACCCGGCGCAAAAGGCGGCTCGCAAGCTATTTCAAATCGGCATCTTGTTTTTTGCTGCAACGCACCCCATCATCTGTACGTGTTCAACAAATCGAAAGGAGGTGATCCGATGTCGAGTGATTTCGTTTTCCAGAACGTGGCCTCAGCGGATTGCACTTTCGGGAAGCAGTCTTCCCGTTAAGGCGCGATAAGCGCGGCGGGTGACCTCGGTCGCCGCCATTGGCCGCGCCACGGACGGAAACACGGAAGGCCGCCGGCTTCGTCAAGAAGCGGCGGCCTTTTCCATTTCCGGATTGTGTGTCGAAGCCGATCAGAATCCGGTCACGCCAGCATCCGCGCGCTGACGGTCTTGTCGACGCCGTGATAGGGCGGGTTGAACAGATTGCCTTCCTGCTCATAGGTCCAGACCTTGAACAACGAGAGCTGATGCGGCCCGAAGCTGTGCAGCAGCGGCACGTCCGTGGCATCACGACCGCGCGCGATGACGACGCGGCCTATCCTCGGACGATTATGACGGGGGTCGAACGTATACCATTTGCCGTCGAGGAACACTTCCATCCAAGCTGAAAAATCCATCGGCGCCGGATCTGCCGGCACGCCGATGTCGCCGAGATAGCCGTTCACGTAGCGGGCCGGGATGTTCATGCAGCGGCAGAGCGTGATCGCCAGATGGGCGAAGTCGCGGCATACACCAACCTGCTCCTCATGCGCCTGGGCCGCGGTGCGCGTCGACCGCGCATAGCCATAGCCGAAGGACAGCCGGTTGTGGACATAGTCGACGATCGCCTGCACCCGCGCCCAGCCAGAGGGAACATGGCCGAAAAGCTGCCAGGCCAGACTGCTCAGATGATCGGTCTCGCAATAGCGGCTGCCGAGGAGGTAGCCGAGTACATCGTCCGGCAGTTCCGCCACCGGCACTTCCCTGGCCAGCGTGTTGACCGCGTCAGGCTCGCCGCTGTCCTCGACGGCTGCGTCATAGAGAATGCGGAAACTGCCGGCGGGTACGGTGAAGCGGCGGCAGGTATTGCCGAACAGATCGTGATAGACCTTGCTCGGCACTGAAGGCGACGTCAGCACGCGCGTCTGCCGTTTGATGTCGGCCTGACGATCCCTGTGGATATCAAGCAGCGAGATGACCGGCGTGGCGCCGACGCATTCAATGGCGATTTCGTAGCCGAGCCGGATCAGCACAATGATTGCCCCTTCGATCCCGTGGAAAACAGTATGCTCAAAACGCCAGAGGCGGGACCATGGTTCCCTGGAACTATCGAAAAGGCTCTCCCGCAGCTTCCCAGGCAGGCGTGGCGACGTTACGGTCGCACGACATGTTTTGACCCTCCCGAAACGATCCCTAACCCCGTGGAAAACCTGATGTTTGCAGGCAGAAAATTCGCCGCGTTCCTGTTCGATATGGATGGCACGGTGCTCAATTCGATCGCCTCGGCCGAGCGCGTCTGGGCGGCGTGGGCGCTTAAGCACGGTCTCGACGTCGAAGCCTTCCTGCCGACGATCCACGGCGTGCGGGCCGTCGAGACCATCACCAGGCTGGCGCTTCCCGGCGTCGACCCTGTTCATGAGGCGTTTGTGCTGTTGCAGGCCGAGTCGGACGATGTCGAAGGCGTGCTGCCGATCGCCGGCGCCGTGCCGTTCCTCAACGCTTTGCCGCCAGAGCGCTGGGCGATCGTCACCTCGGCGCCGCGCCCGTTGGCGCTGCTGCGCATGCGGGCCGCCGGCATCCCGGTTCCCGCCTTGGTGGTCGCGGCCGAGGATGTGTCGCACGGCAAGCCGGCGCCCGACTGTTTTCTGCTGGCGGCAAAACGGCTCGGCGTCGATATCGCCGACTGTCTGGTCTTCGAGGACGCACCGGCCGGTATCGCGGCGGCGGAAGCAGCGGGCGCGTCGGTGATGGTGATCAGCGCCACTCACCAGCATCCAATGACGACTCAGCACAACTCGATTGGCGGCTACGAAACCGTCTCCATCGCCATCGATGACAGCGGCTGGATGACGCTGGGGGCACAGCGCAGCGCGGCCTGAGGACTGGAGGACTGGAGGACTGGAGGACTGGAGGACTGCTATGCGCCTTTTTCTTCAACTCTTCAGTTCACCAGTTCCCCAGTTCTTCCGTTCCTGAACCCCTAGAAATCGCTAGCCAGTCCCTTCACTTCCCAGTCGCCGTAGCGGCCGGGTTCCTTGCCGCCGCGGCCGCCGATTTCCTTCGGCAGCGCAGCTTCCTTCTGGCGATACGCTTCACGGCGCGCCTCGGCTTCAGCCAGCGCTCGGCTGGCCGCCGGCGTCAGGTCCTTCTCCCGGTCGGCATCGGCTTTGCTGGGTTGGTCGGTCATGCGATAGTCCGGGCGGATTGAAACGAAGGGCGGCGTTTCCCATCATATAGCCATGAGTTCACCCCGATCGACCTTTTTTTGCCACGGCCGCACAGGGAGCAGATGATGAGCACGCTACGCACCACCATGCTTCTGGCCGCGATGACGGCGCTGTTCATGGGCGTCGGCTTTCTGATCGGCGGCACCGGCGGCATGATGATCGCCTTCCTGGTCGCCGCGGGCACCAATCTGTTCAGCTACTGGAATGCCGACAAGATGGTGCTGTCGATGAACCGCGCCGTCGAGGTCAACGCGAAGAACGCGCCCGAATTCCACGCCATCGTCGAGGCGTTGGCCAAGCAGGCCGGCCTGCCGATGCCCAAGACCTATCTGATCGACAATCCGCAGCCGAACGCCTTCGCCACCGGCCGCAATCCCGAGAACGCCGCGGTCGCGGCCTCGACCGGGCTGCTGGAGCGCCTGTCGCATGAGGAGGTGGCGGCAGTCATGGCGCATGAGCTGGCCCACATCCAGCATCGAGACACGCTGACCATGACCATTGTCGCGACACTCGCCGGCGCCATCTCGATGCTCGGCAATTTCGCCTTCTTCTTCGGCGGCAGCCGCGACAACAACAACCCGTTCGGCTTTGTCGGCGTGCTGGTGGCGATGCTGGTCGCGCCCTTCGCCGCCATGATCGTGCAGATGGCGGTCAGCCGCACCCGCGAATACGAGGCCGACCGGCGCGGCGCCGAAATCGTTGGAAATCCGCTTTGGCTGGCATCAGCGCTTGACAAGATCGCCCGCGGCGCCGAACGCATCCGCAACCCGGATGCCGAACGCAATCCCGCGACCGCGCATCTCTTCATCATTAATCCTCTTCACGGCGAGCGAATGGACAGCCTGTTTTCGACCCACCCGAACACCGACAACCGCATCGCCGCGCTGCAGGCGATGGCGCGCGACATGGCAGGCCGCCAGCCGGCGCCGCGCCAGGCGCCGACGCCAGAGCCGATCGAAGAATTGCCGGCCGATGCCGAGCAAGGTCCGTGGGGCAAGGCAGCACGCCCCACGCAGCCGACCAAACCGGCCAAGCCGAAAGCCAATCCGTGGGGCCGCAATCCGACCGGACCCAAAGGTCCGTGGTCGTGAGCGGCGCCAGATCCCGGCCCGCACATTCAGGCGATCGCGAAAACAGCTCGGACGAATTCGTCGCCGGCCTCGCCGCGCGCAAGGCCGCGGCGCGGCTGCTGGCCGCCGTTATCGACGCCAAAACGCCGCTCGACGGGCTGACGGACCACGAGAACGGCCATCCGCAATACAAGGTGCTCGACTTGCGCGACCGCGGCCTGGTGCGCGCCATACTGGTAACCGCGCTGCGCTACCGCATGACCATTGCCGGGCTCCTCGCCCGCCGCCTTGAAAAGCCGCTGCCGCCCAACGCCACAGCGCTGTCGCACATCCTGCATGTTGCGGCGGCGCAGATCCTGTTCCTCGACATCCCCGACAGCGCCGCCGTCGATTTGGCTGTGACCCACGCCAAGTCGGACCCACGCACGCAGCGCTTTTCCGGCCTCGTTAACGGCGTGCTGCGCACTTTGGTGCGGGCCAAGGAGACCGAACTGCCGGCAGCTCTTGCCGCCACCGACGAGGCGCCAAAATGGTTCTCCGACCGGCTGAAGGCCGCCTATGGCGCCGAGATGACCAGACAGATCCTGGCGGCGCATCGCGTTGAGGCGCCGGTCGATTTCACGGTCAAGGCCGATCCCGAACTGTGGGCCGAAAAGCTCGGCGGCATCGTGCTGCCGACCGGCACGGTGCGAGTGGAAAAGCTCAGCGCCTCCGTCACCGAACTGCCGGGCTTCAGCGAAGGCGCATGGTGGGTCCAGGACGCCGCCGCCAGTTTTCCGGCGCGGCTGTTCGGCGATGTCAAAGGATTACGCGTCGCCGACCTCTGCGCCGCCCCCGGCGGCAAGACCGCTCAGCTTATCCTTGCCGGCGCCAAAGTCACCGCCTTGGACACCTCGAAGAACCGGCTGGCGCGGCTGACGCAGAACCTCGAACGGCTTGGGCTGTCCGCCGAGATCGTGCAGGCCGATCTGCTGAAATACCAGCCGGCGGAGCTTTTCGATGCCGTCCTGCTCGACGCGCCCTGCTCTTCCACCGGCACGGTTCGGCGCCACCCGGACGTGCCATGGACCAAGACGGCAGCCGACGTCGAAAAGCTAGCCGATCTGCAAGCAAAGCTGCTCGCCCGCGCCGTCACTTTGGTCAAACCGGGCGGCCGGATTGTTTTTTCCAACTGTTCGCTGGACCCGATCGAAGGCGAGGATCTGTATCGCGCCTTTCTGGCCGGCAGCAAGACCGTCGCCGACGATCCGCTGCAGCCCGGCGAAATCGCCGGCATCGACGCCTTCCTGACCCCGCAAGGCACGCTGCGCACCACACCCGCCGATCTTGACCTTGGTTCGCCAGGGGTTTCCGGCCTGGACGGCTTCTTCGCCGCCCGCATGCGACGACTGGCCTGACTCCGACGCGACGACATGCCTAAAGCATGTCGTCCAAGGACCAGTGCTTCCCCCACCTTGCATCGATCTCATCATCGATATTCTGGTAGCGGATATCGGTGGAGAGCCGGATACGCCCCTCCGCGCTCTGGTTGGTTGTCGAGGCGTGGATCATGTAGGGCGAGTGGAGGACGACATCGCCGGCCTCGAAATCCGCGATCAGCCAGCGTGTATCGAACCGCTCCGCCATGTCGGGCAGGTCCTTCGACACCCAGCCGCCCTCGCTCATGTTCCTGTTGTAGGCGCTGATGCGCTCCTGCGGGCTCAGCCCGGCATTGTCCCTGGCGAACCGGGCCTCCATGTCGAGGCCGATGGCGTGCGATCCCTCGAGATAGACCAGGCCGCCCATGTCGACGGGAACGTCGCCGATCGGGATCCAGGCAGTGACGATGCGGCTAGTGCCGCCGCGCAGATAGACGAGGTCGTAATGCGCCGGCGTCGCCACAGTGGAGCCCGGTTGGGTGAAACGCATGATCTTGCGCTTGTGCAAATAGGACAGCCCGCCGACAAACCCATCCATTAGCCGAGCCATCAGGGGCTGTGCGCAGAACCCTTCATAGGCGGTGGAGCGAACCAGCGCCATCAACCGGCGATCGGCGAGCTGACGGTCGAACGTGCCGGCCGCCAGGCCAAGCGCGGGATCGGACCCGGGCTGCAGCAAGCCGGTGTCGGCCAGATACGAAAACACCCAGCCGCGAAAATCCATGACGTCGCGGCGCGGCAGCATACCTTTCAGCCAGACATAGCCTTGCTCGGCAAGGAGGCCTCGAATGGCATCGATGCCGATCCCGGCGTCGGTCGGCACGAGATGACCCAACCGGTTCGGCGCCATCGATAATGTCATGCCGTTGGCGTTCAGATCGATTGACGCAACAGGACTCCGTCGTTGCATGCCACCTGTTGAGCTAGACATTTCAGCCACCTGCGATTTTCCATCCTTAGCTGGAAATGCCATACTGTTTGCACACTCGCCCATGGACGGAACGAAGCCATGGACTTTTCGCTCATGAACGATCTCTCTTACGCACTCTACAGATCCGCACCGGCCGCGGCCGGCGGCCTGTCGGTTACAGGGATTGGTCGGCATCGCGTCACGCAGGCGATCCAAGCGCGCAAATTGCCGGAATTCGCCGTGGTGCTGATTGAGAACGGTCAAGGCTGGCTTGAAACCAGGACTGCCGGCATGCAGACGATCCAAGCGCCGGCCCTGTTCTGGCTGCTTCCCGGGAGGATGCATTCCTACGGGCCGGACGCATCGGGCTGGCTCGAACGCTGGGCGCTCTTCGACGGCGCCTTGATACGCGATTTCACCCGGCTGCGGCTGATTGCCGAGGACGCCCCTGTCGTCCCCTTGCGCGACCTCGGCAAAATGCAGCGGCTGTTCGACAGGCTGCATGGTGAGCTGTCGCTCGATACGATGCTGAGCCAGGCAGAAGCCGCCGCCACGATGCATCGCATCGTCGTGCGTGCTGCCCGCCAGGCAATGGATTGGAACAGCCGTCAACGAAACCACAGCCTCCAGGATGCCGCCGACATGCAGCCCATCGTCGACGAATTGCGCCGCTGCGCGTGCGACCCGGTCGATCTCGATGCCTTCGCCGCGAAATTCTCGATGTCGCCGGCAACCTTGCGGCGCAGATTTGCGCGGGCAGCCGGCATGTCGCCCAAGGCCTTCCAACTGCGCACGAGGCTCGACCGCGCCAAACAGATGCTGGCCGCCTCCGATTCGCCCATCGAGTCCATTGCGGCCGCCGTCGGCATCCACGACGCCTTCTATTTCTCCCGTCTGTTTCGCGACCGCGAAAACTGTTCGCCCAGCGAATTTCGGTCTCGCCACAACCGCAAGTGAGTGCAGGATTGCCGGGCTTAAACCCGCGAAGCGCTTGACTTTTTTCGGGGTGGGTCGGTGGCCGGCAGCGTGAGGCGCTTCACGTCGGCGGAATTCGACTTCGCATAAGTTCTTGAATCATATAAGCTTGTGCTGGGGTACCGGAACATGATGCCGAAAAGTGTGACGCGGTTTTCGGGCGACAGCATGCTCTATCTCCAGGCGACGAGGAGGGGTTTTGGCACTGGCTGCCGGCAGCACGACACGTCTGTGGACGCTTGTCGCTAAGGAGTTTTGGCGCAAGACGCGCCGGCGCCTTCGCGCGGGGCCAGTTTATCGCTGGCGCTATTCCGGGCGCACGCCCGAACGCGTCCTGATTGCACCGCCCGACCTCAGGCTCGCCGATCCGCAGATCGCGCTCGAGATCTACTATGGCCGCTATCCGCTGTCGGGACATCTGGTCGAGACCGGCGGCAAATCGCCATTCCAGATCGATGTCGCCAATCGCGGCTGGGTGAAGACGCTGCACGGCTTCCGTTGGCTGCGCCATATGCGCGCCGCCGGCACCGAGCTGGCCGCCGCCAATGCACGCGCGCTTGTCTCCGACTGGATCGCCATGCATGGCAACCAGATTTCCGGCATAGCCTGGGAGCCCGGCACCACCGCCAAGCGAGTCATTGCCTGGTTGCAACACTCCTCGGTTGTCCTACAAGGGGCCGAATTTCCGTTCTATCGCGCCTTCCTGAAATCGCTCGCCGTGCAGATCCGCTATCTCCGCTCGATGGCGCGCGAGATGCCGGACGGCAAGGACAGGCTGCGCGCTCGTATCGCGCTTGCCTTCGCCGCGCTGTCGCTGCCGGCGCCGGCCTCGGCACTGCGCGGCGCCACCCGCAGCCTGGCGGAAGAACTCGACCGCCAGATCCTTCCCGACGGCGGCCATATTTCGCGCAACCCGATGGCGGTGCTCGAACTGCTCGCCGATCTCCTGCCGCTGCGCCAGACGTATGCCAATCAGGCCGAAACGCCACCGGCAGCCCTGATGGGCGCCATCGACCGCATGCTGCCGGCGCTCCGTTTCTTCCGCCATCAGGATGGCAGCCTGGCCCGCTTCAACGGCATGGGCGCGACCATCCACGACCGCATTGCCACCATCTTGCGCCACGACGACACCGCCGGCGCGCCGCTGCTGCACGCGCCGCATTCCGGCTATGAGCGGCTGTGTATGGGCGGCGTTACGGTGATTGCCGATACCGGCCCGTCGCCGGCCGTCGATGTGTCCAACGCCGCGCATGCCGGGTGCCTGGCCTTCGAACTCTCGTCCGGTCGCCAGCATTATATCGTCAATGCCGGCATCGACACCTATGGCGCTGCCGAGTTCCGGCCGCTGGCCCGTGCCACCGCGGCGCATTCGACCGCCACCATCAACGACACCTCGTCGGCGCGGTTTTCCCATTCGCTGCGCGTCAACGACCTGCTCGGCTCACCCTTGCTCGGCGGCCCGCAGCATGTGCCTTGCAAGCGCATCGACCAGAAGGGCACGCAAGGCTTCATCGCCCGCCATGACGGCTATATGCAGCGCTTTGGCTTCCTGCATGAGCGCGAGCTGAAACTGTCGAGCGAGGGCAATGTGCTCGCCGGCAGGGATCGCTTCCTCCGCCCGGGCGGTGCGGCGATCCGCAACAATGGCCGCGACTTCGTCGTGGTGCGCTTCCACATCCACCCTGATATCAACCTTTTGCAGGACGAGCATGACCGCCTGGTGCTGACCGCCGACCAGGCCGACACCTGGGTGTTCACCTGCACCGAAGTGGTGCCGGAGGTCGAGGAATCGATCTATTTCGCCGGCCTTGGCGGCCCGCGCCGCAGCCGCCAGATCGTGCTCGCCTTCAAGGCCTCGGAGATCGCCGAGGTGCATTGGCAGCTCACGCGCACCGGCATCGCCGGCTATCCCGAGAACAGCTGAGCGTCGTTGCCGGCGCCGGCTTGATCGAGCTTCCGGCTTGATTTCCTGACCTCATGTGCTACGGCCCGGCAACGCTCTCCAATCAGCCCTGAAAGGCCGCCAGCCCATGGCCGTCGCCGCCAAGAACATTCCGGCACCCGACCTCCTTCCGGTCCGCCGCGCCCTGCTTTCCGTCTTCGACAAGACCGGCCTGACCGACTTCGCCAAAGGGCTGGTCGCGGCCGGCGTCGAGCTGGTCTCGACCGGAGGTACGGCAAAGGCGATCGCCGAGGCGGGGCTGGCGGTGCGTGACGTCTCGGAACTGACAGGCTTTCCCGAGATCATGGACGGCCGCGTCAAGACGCTGCACCCGTCGGTGCATGGCGCACTGCTCGGCGTGCGCGACGATCCCGAACACGCCAAGGCGATGCACGATCACGGCATCGAGCCGATCGATCTGCTCGTCTGCAATCTCTACCCGTTCGAGGAGGTCCGCCGCTCCGGCGCCGACTATGCCGCTGTTGTCGAGAACATCGACATTGGCGGCCCGGCGATGATCCGCGCCTCGGCCAAGAACCATGCCTATGTCGCCATCGTCACCGATCCCGGCGATTATGCCTCGGTGCTGAACGCGCTAGAGATGAACATCGGCTCGCTGTCGCTGGATTTCCGCCAGAAGCTGGCGGCCAAGGCCTTTGCCCGCACCGCCAGCTACGATGCGGCGATCTCCGGCTGGTTCGCCGAAACGCTGGAGATCGAGCATCCGACCTGGCGCGCCTTCGGGGGCAGGCTGGAAAGTGTCATGCGCTATGGCGAGAACCCGCATCAGAGCGCCGGCTTCTATGTCAATGGCGACAAGCGGCCGGGGGTCGCCACGGCTCGCCAGTTGCAGGGCAAGCAGCTGTCCTACAACAACATCAACGACACCGATGCCGCCTTCGAGCTGGTGGGCGAGTTCGACCCCAACCGCTGCGCCGCCGTTGCCATCATCAAGCACGCCAACCCGTGCGGCGTCGCCGAGGACGCTTCGCTGGCTGCTGCCTATGCGAGAGCGCTGGCCTGCGACCCGGTTTCGGCCTTTGGCGGTATCGTCGCCATGAACCGCATCCTCGATGCGGAAGCGGCGCAGGAGATCGTAAAAACCTTCACCGAGGTGATCATCGCGCCGAACGCGTCGGAGGACGCTGTCCGCATCATCGCCGCCAAAAAGAATTTGCGACTGCTGGTCACCGGCGGTCTGCCCGATCCGCACGCCGGCGGCATCACTGTGAAATCCGTCGCCGGCGGCATGCTCGTCCAGGGCCGCGACATCGCGGTGGTCGACGATCTCGAGCTCAAGGTGGTGACCAAGCGCGCACCGAGTGCGGCCGAGATGGCCGACCTCAAATTCGCTTTCCGCATCGCCAAGCACGTCAAGTCGAACGCCATCGTCTATGCAAAAGACGGCGCTACCGTCGGCATCGGCGCCGGCCAGATGAGCCGCGTCGATTCCTCGCGCATCGCCGCCCGCAAGGCCCTCGACGCGGCGGAAGCAGCTGGCCTCGCGGAGCCGTTGACCAAGGGCTCGGTGGTCGCCTCCGACGCTTTCTTCCCTTTCGCCGACGGGCTGATCTCAGCCATCGAAGCCGGCGCCACGGCGGTGATCCAGCCCGGCGGCTCGATGCGCGACGACGACGTTATCGCCGCTGCCGACGCGCATGGCATTGCTATGGTGTTTACCGGCGTGAGGCATTTCAGGCATTGAGCGCCTCTGCCTTTTCCCACAAGGGGAGAAGGAAAAGTGCGGCGCTATTCCACCGGCTGATCCGCCGGGTACGGCGTCCAGATCAATATCGCGATCCCAACGCCCAGGAACAGCACGATGGCCGCCATGCCGAGCCGCGCCGAGCCGCTGGCGAGCGTGATCGACGCCACCATGAACGGCGCCAGGAAACTCGTGGCCCTTCCGGCCAGCGCATAGATGCCGAAATAGCGGCCGGATTCGGCTGCGGTCACGCTGCGCGCCATGTAGGAGCGTGACGACGCCTGCACCGGTCCGAACGCCAGCCCGATTAACAGGCCATAGAAAATGTAGGCCTTTTCCGCCGCCGTGCCGAACAGGCCGCCACTATCGGCTCCCGGCATCATCCAGGCGCCGAACAATGTGTAGCCTGGCCCGGTCGAAACGATGCCGATGGTGGCGATGCTGAGCAGGACGAGCGAAATCATCACGATGGTCTTGGAGCCAAGCGCGGTGTCCAGCCATGCGGCAACCAGGCAGCCGACGATGGCGACGACGTTGAGGATAATGCCGAACATGCCGATCTCAGTGATCGACCAGTGGAACATCGCTGCCGCAAAGGTGCCGCCCAAAGCGAGCAGCGCATTGACGCCGTCCTGATAAATCATGCGGGCGACAAGGAAGCGGAAGATGCCTTTGCGCCGGCGCACTTCAGTCAGCGTCGACTTCAGTTCCGACAGCCCCTCGCGCACCGCGGGCCCGATCGGAATCCCCTTGATGGCGTCCGGCGTAAAGAAGAACATCGGCAGGATGAACAGGAAATACCAGCCGGCCGACAGCGGCCCGGTGGCGCGCGCGTCCTCGCCGAGTTTCGGGTCGAGCCCAAAGAGCGGGTCGATGCCGATGATCGTCTTGCCGGTCTCCGGCGAACCCGCAAGACAGGCGACAACAAAGATCAGCGCGATCATGCCGCCGAGATAACCAAGTCCCCAGGCAATGTTGGAGACGTGGCCGATCTCGCTCTTCGGCACCAGGCGCGGCATCATCGAATCGTTGAACACGGTCGAGAATTCCGCCGCGACCGAAGCGAGAGAAAAGAACAGCACCACCAGGAAAAGGTTCGAGCCGGGAGCGGCGAACCATAGCAGGCAAAGGCTGATGATCTTGATCGAGGCGAAGAACGCAATCCACGGCTTGCGCGGCCCGGTCTGGTCGGCAATCGAGCCGAGGATGGGAGACAGCACGGCAATGACCAGGCCCGCAACAGCGATGCCGTAGCCCCAGGCCGCCTGGCCTGAGACCGGATCGCTCGCCATGCGCGAGACGAAATAAGGCCCGAAGATGAAGGTGGTGACGACGGTGAAAAACGGCTGCGCCGCCCAGTCGAAGAACATCCATCCCCAGATGCCGTGCCCGGATGCCCGCTGCACTGTTTCTACCGCCGCCATGATGATTCCCCCGGGACACCGCGCTTGTCGGATGCCATGTCTGCATGTTTCGAATGCTCATGCAAACCGCCAAAGATTCGCGCTGCCCCTCACCTGCCTGCCAGCATCCTCTCCCCGAATAGTGACGGGGAGAGGGTTGCTCTCATCGATGATTTCGCTAGTCGCCAGCGTTGCAACAAGGGCGCCAAGGCTACGGCCCGCCCTTTCTCCTCGTCACTATACGGAGAGAAATGCCAGGCAGGGCAATGAGGGCGGCGCCGGCGTTTCGGAGATGTTCACATCCCCGTCAGATCGCTCATCAGCCCCGAAGCCACCGACAGCCTGGACACGGTGATATCCCCGCCTTCGGTCAGCGCCTGCAGCCGCTCGCGGATGCGCGCCACGCGCTCGCCTCCGGCTTCCAGCCAGGCCGCCACAGGATCCGCCGTCCCGGCATGGCCGGCGAGAGCCGCCACCGCAATGCCGCGCCGCGCCGCGCCGATCGTGTCGGTGGCGCGCGACAGCGCCAGCTGGTCGTAATAGTCCGACGGCGTGATTGAACGCGCCGCCTCTTCGACGCGCGGAATGCGGAAGGCATCGCTGACGGCGAAGAACGCCTTGGCCGAGGCGACGACGTCGGCATTGGCCGTGCGCGCCGTCAGTGCGATGTCGGGGATCAGTCCCGCCACATCGGCCATTGCCAGCTGCCCGGCGAGCTTTTCGGGGGCGCCGGCCTTGAACAGGCCATACCGCCTCTCCTCGACCCGCTCGCGCGAGAAGGCCGGTAGCAGCGAGAGCAGCTTCGGCTCCAGCGCCATGCGCGCCTCTTGCAGTTCGGCAATGCGCTGGCCGAGCGCTGCGGTGCCGGCATCGTTCTTCAGATACCAGCCGCTGGTCACGAAGATAAGCCGGCTGACGGACTGGTAGAGATCGAGCTGCGCCTGGCCGTCGATGTGGCTGTCCAGCGCATCGATCTCCTGATAGAGCGCCGGCAACGCGAAGCCGTCGCGCACCACGGCGAAGGTGCGCACCACGTCGGCCGCGCTGCGCCCCGTGGCTTCCTGCAGCCGGTTGACGAATGACGGTCCGCCGCGATTGACGAGATCGTTGGCGACGACGCGGGCGATGATTTCGCGGCGCAGCCGGTGGCCATGGATCTCGGCCGCATATTTCTTCGCCATCCGGTCAGGGAAATAGCCCATCAGATCGCGGTCGAAATGCGCGTCGTCAGGCACGTCGCTGGCGACGATGTCGGAAAACAGCACGATCTTGGCATAGGCGAGCAGCACGCCAAGCTCCGCCCGGGTCAGCGGCTCGCCACGCGCCTCGCGCTCGGCAAGGGCGGCCGGCGACGGCAGCGTCTCGACAGCGCGGTCGAGCAGGCCCCGAGCCTCCAGCGCCGCCATGAACCGGCTCTGGTGCGCGATGTCGGCAAGGCCGCGCTTGCGGGCGATGGAGAGCGCGAGCGTCTGTTCGTAATTGTTGGACAGCACGAGGCCGGCGACCTCGTCGGTCATCTCGGCCAGCAGCTTGTTGCGCGCCGGCCGGGTCAGCGATCCCTTGCGCATGGCGGACGCCAGCGCGATCTTGATGTTGACCTCGACGTCGGAGCAGTTGACGCCGCCAGAATTGTCGATGGCGTCGGAGTTGCAGCGGCCGCCGGCGAGACCGAACTCGATGCGGGCGCGCTGCGTGACGCCGAGATTGGCGCCCTCGCCGATCACTTTGGCCCGCACATCGAGCGCGGTGATGCGGATGGCGTCATTGGCGCGGTCGCCGACTTCGGCATTGGTTTCGCCCGAGGCCCGTAAATACGTGCCGATGCCGCCGAACCACAGAAGGTCGACGTTCGCCTTGAGGATGGCAGTCATGATCTCGGCCGGGGTCGCGGTGGTCTTGGCGAGGCCAATCGCCGCCGCCGCTGCCGCAGGCAGCGTGATCGACTTCTGGCTGCGCGAGACGATGACGCCGCCTTCCGACAGTTTGGTCTTGTCATAGTCCTGCCAGGACGAACGCGGCAGCGCGAACATGCGCTCGCGCTCGGCCATCGACGCCACTCTGTCTGGATCGGGATCGATGAAGATGTCGCGATGGTCGAAGGCGGCGATCAGCCTGGTCTGCGGCGACAGCAGCATGCCGTTGCCGAACACGTCTCCCGACATGTCGCCGACGCCGACGACGGTGAAGGGGGTGGCCTGGATGTCGCGGTTGATCTCGCGGAAATGCCGCTTGACCGCTTCCCAGGCGCCTTTGGCGGTGATGCCCATCTTCTTGTGGTCGTAACCGGCCGAGCCGCCGCTGGCGAAGGCATCGTCGAGCCAGAAACCGTGTTTCTCCGAAATGGCATTGGCGGTGTCGGAGAAGGTTGCCGTGCCCTTGTCGGCGGCGACGACAAAGTAGGGGTCGTCAGGATCGCGCCTGACGACGCCGGCTGGGGGTATGACGCCATCGAGGCCGATATTGTCGGTGATCGACAGCAGGCTGGAAACGAAATTCTTGTAGGCCGAGGTGCCGGCCTCGAAGATGGCGTCGCGGCCGGCGCTCATCGGCAGCTTCTTCGGATAGAAGCCGCCCTTGGCGCCGACCGGCACTATGACGGCGTTCTTGACCTGCTGCGCCTTGACCAGGCCGAGCACCTCGGTGCGGTAATCCTGGGCGCGGTCCGACCAGCGCAGGCCGCCGCGCGCAACCGGGCCGAAGCGCAGATGCACGCCCTCGACCTCGGACCCATAGACGAAGATCTCGCGCCACGGCCTCGGCGCCGGCAGGCCATCGACCGCTTGCGAGTCCAGCTTGATCGCCAGCGACTGGCCCCGCGCCTTCGTTCCCGCAACGAAATGATTGGTGCGCAACGAGGCTTCGATCAGGTTGAGATAGCGGCGGATGATGGTGTCGTCATCGATGTTGGGGACTTCCTCCAGCGCGTCCTTGATCTTGGCCTTGAGGTGCTTGGCGGCGACGACGCCTTCCGTCTCGGCGGTCGGGCCGAGACGAGCGACGAACAGTGCATGCAGGCCGCGCGCAATGTCGGGATAGCGGTTGAGCGCGGCCGCGATGAAATCCTGGCTCTGCGGGATACCGGCTTGCTGCAGGTAGCGGCCATAGGCGCGCAGAATGCTGACTTCGCCCGACCACAGGCCGGCGGTCTGGGCAAGCCCGTTATAGCTGTCATTGTCGATGTCGCCGCGCCAGACCGACAGGAAAGCGTCCTCGAACAGCGCGCCGCCATCGCTGAGGTCGATCGGCTTGCCGTAGCTGTTCTCCAGCTCCATGTCGTGGACGAAGACGGTGTCGCCGCCGTCCTCGCCAACCTCGAAGGTGCGCTCGCTGATGACGCGGAAGCCGATGTTTTCCAGCACAGGCACGCGACGCGACAGCGCTACCGGGCTGCCGTGGTGGTAGATCTTCAGCGCTGCCTGATGCGGTTTCTGCTCGGCATGGCGGTAATAGTCGATGGCGATCGGGTTGGCGGTGCTGATGCCGGCGATGCGCCCCGCATCCTTCAGCGCGACGGCCGCGCTGAAGGAATCGCGATAGCTCTCAGGCAGACGCGCGGCGATCGCCTTCAGCGATGGATCGCCGCCGACGGCTTCCGCGGCTTCGGCCAGCGCGTCGTCCCAGGTTCGCACGATATCGCGGATCGCCGCTTCGATCACCGCCTGCTCGACCTTCGGCGTCTTGCCGCCCGAGCGGCCGATGATGAAATGCACACGTGCCAGCCCGCCTTCCGGAAACGCAGGATAATAAGCCGACAAACGGCCTTCGAAGACGGTCTTGAGATAGGTGCCGATCTTCTCGCGCACGACGCTGTCATAGCGGTCGCGCGGCACGAAGACGAGGATCGATACGAAGCGGTCGAACTGGTCGGCGCGCACCAGCGCCCGCACCCGCGGCCGCTCGACCAGGCCGAGAATGGCCGCGGCGTGCTTCTTCAGGATCGGCACCGGCACCTGGAACAGTTCGTCGCGCGGATAGCTCTCCAGAACGTTGATCAGTGCCTTGCCGGAATGGTCGTGCCGGTCGAAGCCGGACTTGGCGATGATGGTCTCGGCCTTTGACCTCAGATACGGGATTTTCATCACCGAGCGCGTGTAGGCGGTCGAGGTGAACAGGCCGACCATGCGCAACTCGCCGGCAAGCGTGCCCTTGGCGGTGTAGGTTTTGACGCCGATATAATCGAGATAAATGCGGCGGTGCACCAGCGACTTGGCGTTGGCCTTGGTGACGATCAGCGGCTCCGGCCCATGCAGGAAGGCGCGGATTTCGGGCGTCGTCGTCACCGCCTCGGTGCCGCGCCGGAGCACCAGCACATCCGGGTCGGCGAGGATGCCGAGACCGGGTTTGTCGGCGCGCTCTAGATTGCCGCTCTCCGCGCCGCCGGAATATTTGAACTCGCGCATGCCAAGGAAAGTGAAATTGTCGTCGCGCAGCCATTCAAGGAAGGCGATGGCCTCGGCAACGCTCTTCTTGTCGAGCGGCACGGCGGAATAGCGGAATTCGGAAATCGCCTGGTCGAGACGGGCGAGCATCGGCTTCCAGTCGCTGACGGCGGCGCGCACCTGGTTGAGCATCTTGCGCAGGCGGTCGGCCAGCGCGTCGGCCTGCTCCGCCGTCAGGCGCGGAATATGGACATGGACGACGCTCAGGCGGTCGTGATTGCCATCGTCCTTGAGGGCGCTGCCGTCGCCGAGGATCTCGTCGACGCCGGCCTTGCCGTGACGCACGACGATGACCGGATGGGTGACCAAAGTCGGTTCGCCGGCAGTTTCTGTGATCTCGCCGAGGATCGAATCGAACAGGAACGGCATGTTGTCGTTGACGACGGTGATGATCGTCATCGGGCGGCCCTCGCGGGAGACGCCCGACCCGGCATCGACGGCGACGACACTTTGGCCCTTCTTGTGGGCGGCGACCGCACGTCCTGCCAGGTCGGCGGCTCGCTCCAGGTCGGCGGCGTCATAGGCGGCAATGTCTTCGGCCGGCGCGCGGGCCAGCAGATAGTCGGCGAGCCTGGCCGGCTTCCCGTCGGGTTTCACCCCGGCAGTGGCTGTTTTCTTCGGCTTAGCTGCGGATTTCACGCTCGCCATGTTGTCCTCCCGTCACATGCTTTTACGACTATGGTAGCAGATGACCGCTGTTTGGCGACAAAGGTTTGACGGCTCGATAAGAATTACAGGAATTCGACGGTCAGGCGGCGGTGAACGAGGAGGAAGACCCCATGTCCGGCAAAATCAGCGCACTTGACTTGGGTATCGCGGAACTGAGCGAGGCGACAAAAGCCTATTTCGCCAAATGCGAGGAAAAGCTCGGCCTGGTTCCCAACGTGCTTCTTGCCTATGCCTTCGACGAGAAGAAGCTGCGCGCCTTTACCGAAACCTACAATGATCTGATGCTGGGTGAATCCGGCCTGTCGAAGCTGGAACGGGAGATGATCGCGGTCGTCGTCTCCTCGATCAACCATTGCTATTATTGCCTGACCGCGCATGGCGCGGCGGTGCGCCAGCTCTCCGGCGATCCGGCTCTCGGCGAGATGATGGTGATGAACTTCCGCGCTGCCAATCTTTCACCGAAACAGACGGCGATGCTCGAATTCGCCGTCAAGCTGACGGAAGAGCCGGCAAAGATCGTCGAGGCGGACAGGGAAGCACTGCGCAACGCCGGCTTCACCAACCGCGACATCTGGGACATCGCCTCGACCGCCGCCTTCTTCAACATGTCGAACCGCGTGGCGGCGGCCATCGACATGCGCCCGAACGACGAATACCACGCCATGGCGAGGTGACCAATGACGATAGATACGTCAGGCAAGTGGTGGGTTGGCAGCGAGCCCACTGACATCGGAGAATACTTGGAAGCCTATGGCGCCGACAACGCCGAGGTTCATGACTTCAGGCTCGCCCGCTGCAAGTGCGGTTCCATCTCGTTTCTCCTCGATGCCGACGATGACGAGGGTGTGGCGCGACGAACGTGCACGGTCTGCGGATCCGAGCATCTTATCTGCGACAGTGCGGAATTTTGGGACGAAGCCCAGCCGGAACGATGGGCGTGCACCGAGTGCGGCTCCGAAGCTGCAAACATCGGCGTCGGGTTTTCCATCTACCCGGAACGTGACGGCGTTCGCTGGCTGTATGTTGGCGTACGATGCGCGGCCTGTGGCGTTTTGGGATGCTTCGCCGGCTGGAAAGTTGGCACGTCTGATAGCATGGATCTATTGGACAAAGTCTAGCTTTGAGGTTCCCATAGAAAGGCGGTCAGGATCGCGCCGCGATGGCCCCGGCAGCGCCGGCCATCGTCGTGGCGCTGATGCGGTTGGCGATCTTCATCGCACGCTTGCTCTTCAACAGTTTGCGCGCCTGTGACGCCGCGATCACCCAGGCGAGATCGATGGCGATGAGCACAACCGCCATCGTCGCCGTCAGTTCGACCCAGCCGACGATGCTGACCGAAGCGAGGTCGATGATCGTCGGCAGCAGCGCCAGATAAAACATCATGATCTTGGGGTTGCCGAGCGTCACCGCCATGCCGGCAAAGAACAATTTTGCCGGCGAGTCCTCACGCGGCATCTCGCCTTCTTTAGTGTCGACCGGCGCCGTCCACATCTTCCAGGCGAGGTAAGCGAGGTAGGCGACGCCCACCCATTTCACGACGACGAAGGCGAAGTGAAACGTCTGCGCCACGACCGCCAACCCGAACACCGCCAGCGACAGCCAGATGCCCTCGCCGATCCACATGGCAAGCAGGAACGGGAACACGTCGCGAAAGCCTTTCGAGATGACGCGGGCAACAAGTGCGGCGATCGACGGGCCGGGCGAACCGGCAGCGACGAACAAGGCGGCGGCGAAGATCAGGAGCGAAGTGAGGTGCATGACGGAGCCTTCGAGCGTTGGATGGCAAACGATATCCGGTCGGCGTCAATTTGGCACCCCTCTGCCTGATGGGCCAACGAACGCGACACATTTCGGAGATCGGACTTGCCCGTGCCAGCGGTTTGAGAAAGGATCGCGGCCGTGAAATCAATCGTCATCCACGCCGCAAAAGACCTGCGCATCGAAGAGACCGATTCGGGCGCGCCTGGCGCCGGACAGGTCGAAATATCGGTCGAGGCCGGCGGCATCTGCGGCTCGGACCTGCACTACTACAACCATGGCGGCTTCGGCGTGGTGCGCCTGCGCGAGCCGATGATCCTCGGACATGAGGTCGCCGGCACGGTGAAGGCGCTTGGCGCCGGCGTCTCCAGCCTCGTGGTCGGCGACCGCGTCGCGATTTCGCCCAGCCGGCCCTGCAATGCGTGCCGCTACTGCCTGCAGGGCGTGCAGAACCAATGCCTCGACATGCGATTCTACGGCAGCGCCATGCCGATGCCGCACATACAGGGGGCCTTCCGCCAGCGCCTCGTCGCCGAGGCTTGGCAGTGCCACAAGATCGCCGACTATGTCTCCATCAACGAAGCCGCCTTTGCCGAGCCGTTCGCGGTAACGCTGCATGCCGTCAACCGCGCCGGCTCGCTGCTCGGCAAGCGGGTCTTGGTCACGGGCTGCGGGCCGATCGGTGCGCTCAGCATCCTTGCCGCACGTGTCCACGGCGCGCGTGAGATCGTCGTCACCGATGTCATGGACGCGGTTCTGGCCAAGGCCAACGAGATCGGCGCCGACCGCACCATCAATGTCGCCACAGATGCCGACAAGCTCGCTGGCTACAATGTCGAGAAGGGCAGTTTCGACGTCATGTTCGAATGCTCCGGCAATGAGCGCGCGGTGCGAGCCGGGCTCGATGTGCTGAAGCCGCGCGGGGTGCTCGTGCAGCTCGGCCTAGGCGGCGACATGTCGCTGCCTCAGAATCTCATCGTCGCCAAGGAGATCGAAATGCGCGGCTCCTTCCGTTTCCACGACGAGTTCGCGCTGGCCGTCGATCTGATCAACAACCGTCGCGTCGACGTCAAGCCGCTGCTGACCGGCATCTATCCGATGGACGAGGCGGTTGCGGCCTTCGAGATCGCCGGCGACCGCAACAAATCGATGAAGGTACAGATCGCCTTCGCCTGAGCATGGCGAGACACCCGCTATTAACCTTGCCCGCTCGGCATCTTGCCGCTAGAAGAGCCGTCCCGACATCCATTTCGAGCTTCATTTTGCCTCAGTAACCGCCGGTCTCGCCAACTCCCCTGATCACGCTTGGCAGGGCGCCGCATTAAGCGGTGCCTGCTCCATTTCACGTGTTCCTCAGGCGGCGGTTCGAGACCGGTTTGGCACTGCTGAACCGTTGTCGCGCGCTTTGCCGCCCGTGACAGCTGATTTCCGACATAGCTAGCTCTCGCCACGCCGTGCCCGCATGGGCATCTCGCCATTGCCGACCTGAAGAACTTCCACACTGGAAGGTCTTCCGGCTTGTCCCAACATCTCGCTATCCACTGGGCAATCGCGCCCGAAATCGCACCTCGACCCCTGATCCACTGCAACCGCTGCGGCGCCGTGAAAGCCTATCGCTGCAGCGACAAATTCCGCGTCAACGCCAATGGCAAACGCATTGATGTCTGGCTGATCTATCGCTGCATCGACTGCGACAATTCGTGGAATTTCGGCATTTTCGAACGCTGCAACCGCCGCGACATCGAACCCGCGCTGCTGGCAGCGCTCGAAAGCAACGATCCGGCCCTCGCCCGCCGCCATGCCTTCGATGTCGTGGCTTTGCGAAACCGGGTCGGCCGCGTCGAGGAGTTTCCCGATGTCGCCGTTCACAAACACCGGCTCGGCGGCGAAGGCCGACCCGCAGCCGCGCTTGAAATCAGGCTTGGGCTGGAAATGCCGACATCGCTGCGGCTCGACCGTCTGCTCGCCGGCGAACTCGGCATCTCCCGATCAAGGCTTCAGGCGCTGGAGGAGAAACGATTGCTGTTTGTCGTTTCCGAAGGCGCCAGGGCTTTGCGCAAGCCGGCTCGCGATGGCACGATCGTGCGAATTGATCTCTCCGGCGAAGCCGACCGAGAAACCATCATCTCAAGGGCGAGCAGATAATCGAAATAGGGCGAAGCACATCGGTGCTTCGCCCCTCTCGAATTTAGACAATCAGACGATTACGCCGCGCCCACAACCTTGGCCGACTTCTCGAAGCGCTTGCGCTCGTTCGGGTCGAGATAGAGCTTGCGCAGGCGGATGGTCTTCGGCGTCACCTCGACCAGCTCGTCGTCCTGGATCCAGGCCAGCGCGCGCTCCAGCGTCATGCGGATCGGCGGCGTCAGCTTCACCGCCTCGTCCTTGCCGGCGGCGCGGATGTTGGTCAGCTTCTTGCCCTTCAGCACGTTCACTTCGAGGTCGTTGTCACGGCTATGGATGCCGATGATCATGCCCTGATAGACCTTGACGCCCGGGTCGATGATCATCGGGCCGCGGTCTTCGAGGTTCCACATGGCATAGGCCACTGCCTCGCCCTGTTCGTTGGAGATCAGCACGCCGTTGGTGCGGCCCGGCAGTTCGCCCTTGTAGGGCTGGTAGGCGTGGAACAGCCGGTTCATCACGGCGGTGCCGCGCGTGTCGGTCAACAGTTCCGACTGGTAGCCGATCAGTCCGCGCGTCGGCGCGTGGAAGACGATGCGCTGACGGTTGCCGCCCGAAGGCCGCAGCTCGACCATCTCGGCCTTGCGCTCCGACATCTTCTGCACGACGATGCCGGCGTGCTCCTCGTCGACGTCGATGACGACTTCCTCGACCGGCTCCAGCAATTCACCGTTCTCGCCCTTCTGCATGACGACGCGCGGACGCGACACGGCGATTTCAAAGCCTTCGCGGCGCATCGTCTCGATCAGCACGGCCAGCTGCAATTCGCCGCGGCCGGAAACGAAGAACGAATCCTTGTCGGGCGATTCCTCGATCTTGAGCGCGACATTGCCTTCGGCTTCGCGCAGCAGGCGGTCGCGGATGACGCGGCTGGTCACCTTGTCGCCTTCAGTGCCGGCGAGCGGCGAATCGTTGACCAGGAAAGACATGGTCACGGTTGGCGGATCGATCGGTTGCGCATGCAACGCCTCGGTCACCGCCAGGTCGCAGAACGTGTCGGCGACGGTGCCTTTGGACAGGCCGGCAATGGCGACGATGTCACCCGCCTGCGCCTCTTCGATCGGCTGGCGCTCGAGGCCACGGAACGCGAGGATCTTGGAGATGCGCCCGGTTTCGATCTGCGTGCCGTCATGGTGGAGCACCTTGACCGCCTGGTTGGACTTCAGCGTGCCGCTCTCGATACGGCCGGTAATGATGCGGCCGAGGAACGGATTGGCTTCCAGGATGGTGCCGATCATGCGGAACGGGCCGGGATGAACGGTCGGCTCCGGCACATGCTTGATGACGAGGTCGAACAGCGGCGCCAGGCCCTGGTCCTTCCGGCCTTCCGGATTTTCCGAGACCCAGCCATCGCGGCCAGAACCGTAGAGGATCGGGAAGTCGAGCTGCTCGTCGGTGGCGTCAAGCGCTGCAAACAGGTCGAACACCTCGTTGACCACTTCGACGTGGCGGGCGTCCGGACGGTCGATCTTGTTGATGACGACGATCGGCTTCAGGCCGACCTTGAGCGCCTTGCCGACGACGAACTTGGTCTGCGGCATCGGGCCTTCGGCCGCGTCGACCAGCACGATCGCCGAATCCACCATCGACAGGATGCGCTCGACCTCACCTCCGAAATCGGCGTGGCCGGGGGTGTCTACGATGTTGATGCGGGTGTCCTTCCAGTCGACCGAGGTCGCCTTCGCCAGGATGGTGATGCCGCGTTCCTTTTCGAGGTCGTTGGAATCCATGGCGCGCTCGGCGACGCGCTGATTGTCGCGGAAGGAACCGGATTGCCGCAGCAATTGGTCGACGAGGGTGGTTTTTCCATGGTCGACGTGCGCGATGATCGCGATATTACGAATTTTCATTTTGTGGTCTCGGGAGCGTTGCAGGCAGCAGGCCAAAAGGCGCCGCCTCTTTCGGTTGCGCGGCTCATACAGGGTTTTTCGCAATTGCGAAAGAGGAGGCGCACCACCAAATACTCATCAAATCTTAAGCATCTCGGTGTGAGATGGTTTTGTTAACCAAGGCGGGAACCTTTCTGGGCCCGGGTAGTTCGAAATTCATGACCGACAAACTCAACCGATTTTGGCCACTCATCGCTTCGGTCGCATTTGCTGCCCTGCTGGCGGCCAATGCCGCTCAATCGGCCGCCACGGTGAAGGAAGCCAATCCGGCTTCGTCGTCCGACCGGACGGCCGAGCAGATGTTTGCCGACGCCCCTGATGGCGTCGACCCCGTGGTCACCGGCCCGGTCAGCGCCTCTTTCAAGCAGAGGCAGCAGGTTGCAGGCTGCGACAGCGCGGTGTGGCCGAAGATTCCGACGGTTTGCTACCCGGACTGACGGCTGCCATTCCAGGCATAGCGATCCTTCGCACCGACCCAAAGGCTTACGCCGACCGCACCGGATCGAGCGTCACCTTGTAAAGCTCGATGTCGTCGCGATCCATCAGCCGCACGGTCAGCTGCTCTGTCGCCCCTGAAATGTCCACCAGGCCAAAGAACTGCAGGCCGGCCGAGGGTGGCAGGTTCTGGCCCTGTTCGGTGGTCGGCGCCTTGATGAATTTCAGCTCCGGGCCGAAGGTCATGTCGAAATCATTGGGACCGAAGGTACCGGCGTGGATCGGGCCCGAGACGAATTCCCAGAAAGGATTGAAATCCTGGAACCGCGCCTTGTCGGGGTTGTAATAGTGCGCCGCCGTGTAGTGGACATCGGCGGTCAACCAGACCGTGTTGGTGATGCCGGCAGTCTTGATGTAGCGCAACAGGTCGGCGATCTCGAGCTCGCGGCCTTTGGGCAGGCCATTGTCGCCATTGCTGATGGCTTCCGCGCCGACCTTCTTGGCGCCGTCGTCCCAGACGACGAGGCCGAGCGGCATGTCGGCGGCAATGATCTTCCAGGTCGCCCTGGAATTCGTCAGCTCGCGCTTCAGCCATTTCGTCTGCTGTTCGCCCAGCATGCGTGACTGCGGCGTCATGTCCTCCTGCATGTCGGGGCCGTTCGGGCCGCGATAGGAGCGCATGTCGAGGAAGAACACGTCGAGCAGCGGCCCATGCGCGATCTTGCGGTAGACGCGGCCGGGCTCGGACGGCTCGTAGCGGATCGTCGTCATCTCATGGAAGGCGCGCGCCGCACGCGCCGCGAGCACATAGATGGATTTTTCGGTGTAGCGGCTGTCGGCGCCGAGATTCTTCGAATCCGACCAGTTGTTCAGCACCTCGTGATCGTCCCACTGGTAGAAGGTCGGGCAGATGGCGCTCAAGGCCAGAACGTTTTTGTCCATCATGTTGTATTTCCACTGGTCGCGGTACTCATCCAGCGTCTCGGCCACCTTGCGCTTGCCGTCGATCAGGACGACGTTTTTCCACTTGCCGCCGCCAGGCAGGTCTACCTCGTCCTTCATGGCGCCATCGGCATAGATGGTGTCGCCGGAATGCAGGAAGAAATCCGGCGTGTGCCTGGCGATGGTGGCGTAGGTTTTCATGCCGGTCTCATCGATTCCCCAGCCCTGGCCGGCCGTGTCGCCCGACCAGGCGAATTTTATGTCGCGCTTCGAGGCGGGTGCTGTGCGGAAACGGCCGACGATCGGTTCGGAAACGGCGTTGATATCCGACAGGTCGGCGGCAGTCATCCGGTAGAAGATATCCTGGTCGGAGGCGAGGTCGGTAAGCAGGCGCTTGACCGTGAAGTCGCTGGCCGGCGAGGTATCGAGCGGCGCCAGCCGCGTCGCATTGGCGAAGTTTTCCGTCGACGACACTTCGAACATGACGCGCGAAGGCCGGTCGGTGCGCGTCCACACCATGCCGCTCGAGGCATCGACATCGCCGGACTGGACGCCATGGGTGAAGGCCGGGCGCTGGCTGGCGCGCGAATAATAGGGCAAAGCGAGCCCCGATGCGCCGAGCAGACCGGCGGCGCTGGCAGAGGTGACGAAAGCGCGGCGGGTCAACGAGATCTTGTTCATGGCTGTCTCCTGATGGCTTCGAACGGTGCCAGCAAGCTCCAGCTTCAATGCTTCAGCCACATCTCGGGAAGATGAAACTTTGATAACAATCGACAGGTGATCTCCGCCCTTGAGGGGGGAGATGTCGCCGAAGGCGACAGAAGGGGGTCGCCTCGCTTGGAGCGCCGACCTCTGCGCAAGAGGCTGAGTCCGGTCGCACGGACCCCCTCTGGCCGCTTCGCGGCCATCTCCCCCCTCAGGGGGGAGATTAGTACCGCGCCTTACGCCGCTTGCGGCTCCGGATCGAAAGCCGGCCTGCTCGTATTGATCAGCAGCGACAGACACGCAGCCACGATCGCCGTCATGCCGGCGATCAGGAAGGCCAGTTCGTAATTGCCCTGCAATTCGCGCATGGTGCCGCCGAAGGCAGCGGCGGTGGCGGCGCCGACCTGGTGGCCGGCTACGATCCAGCCGAACACGATCGGGCCGCTGCGGTCGCCGAAGGCCTCGTTGGCGAGCCTGAGCGTCGGCGGCACGGTGGCGATCCAGTCCAGACCGTAGAGCACGGCGAAGATGATCAGGCTGGTCGCCGAGAAGCCGGAATAGGGCAGATAGATCAGCGCCAGACCGCGAATGCCGTAGTAGACGCCGAGCAGCTTGCGCGGGTCGAAACGGTCGGTGAGCCAACCCGACAAAGTCGTGCCGATCAGGTCGAAAATGCCCATCAGCGACAACAGGCCCGCGGCCTGCACCTCGGGGATGCCCATATCGCCGCAGAAGGAGATCAGATGCGTGCCGACCAGCCCGTTGGTGGTGAAGCCGCAGATGAAGAAGGTGGCGAACAGATACCAGAAGACGCGGGTGCCGGCAGCGCGGCGCAGCGTGTTCAGCGTATGCGCCAGGAAATTGCCTTGCGATGCCGGCGATACCGGCGGCACGTCATCGGTCCCGGCGCCATAGCGCACCATGCCGATCGAAGCGGGACGCTCCGGAACCAACAGCCAGACCAGCGGCAGAAGACAGGCGGTGGCGATCGAGACGGCGGTAGCGACGGGCTGCCAGCCGCCCGACTGGGCGAGCGATGCCAGCAGCGGCAGGAACACCAAGAGGCCGGTGGCGCTGGAGGCCGACATCAGCCCCATCACCAAGCCGCGATTGGTCTTGAACCAGCGGTTGACGATGGTGGCGCCGAGCACGGTGGCGACCGCGCCGGAGCCGACACCTGAAAACACGCCCCAGGTGAGGAACAGATGCCATGGCTCGGTCATCAGCAGGCTGAGCGCGGTCGAGCCCGACATGATCACAAGCGAGGCAAGCAGCGTGCGGCGCAAGCCGATACGCTCCATCAATGCGGCGGCAAACGGCCCGGTCAGGCCGTAAAGGAAGATGCCGATCGCGGCGGCAATCGAAACCGTATCGCGCCCCCAGCCGAAGCTTTTATCCAACGGCAGCATCATCACCGAGGGTGCGGAACGAAGCCCGGCCGCGATCAACAAGCAGAGGAAGATGACGCCAACCACGACGAAAGCGTAGCGCTGGCCAAAGGGACGGGATTGAGCTATCATGTTACTGACCGGTACGGGGTGAGGACATGTATACGTACCGATCGGTAACACGTCAATCGAGTCATACCATGCCAACGGACAAAAATATTGAACTGACCATCAAAGACGGTCATGCAGCCGCACCGCCCAAGGCTGCCAAGAAAATCCTCGACGTGGCGTACGACCTGTTCTACCGCCGCGGCATCCGGGCGATCGGCGTCGACGAGATCGTCAAGCGCGCCGGCGTCACCAAGCCCAGCCTCTACCGCAGCTTTCCCTCCAAGGACGAGCTCGCCGCTTCCTATCTCAGGCAATATGACCGTGAGTATTGGGAGCGTTTCGACGAAGCCGTGGCTGCCCATCCCGGCGACCCGCGGGCACAGCTCAGGGCTTTCCTGACTCGCGTCGGCAAGCGCACGCAAAGGCCGGACTATCGCGGCTGCGGCATGACCAACGCGGCGGTGGAATATCCCGAACATGGCCATCCGGCGCGTGTCGTCAGCGAGGCCAACAAGCAGGAGCTGCGCCACCGCCTGCGCGCCATGGCCGCAGCGATGGGCGCTAAAGACCCTGACACGCTCGGGGACGGCCTGCTGCTGTTGATCGAAGGCGCCTATATCAGCGGCCAGCTCTTCGGCCTCGGAGGCCCGGCGGCAGCGGTCGCCCGCAACGCCGACCTGCTGATCGAGGCGAGCTTGAAGAAATAACATTTCGAACGTGGCGCCGCCCCTCACCTGCCGGCATCCTTTCCCGGAAATGGGGCGAGGAACGCTCTCATCACGATTTCGCCAATTGCCAGCGTTGCAAGGTTGTCGCCAGCGGCGCAGCCGGCCACTTCTCCCGTTCAGGGGGAGAATTGCCCGGCAGGGCGATTTGGGCGGCGCCAACGTTGAGATTGGCACGCTAGGCCGGCCGCAGATTTGGCGATAGGCTGGGGCGAACTTCACGGGAGACGTCCGCATGCGAACCCTGCTGCTTGTTCCATTCGCCCTCGCCGCCCTATCCCAAACCGCCCATGCCGACGGAATATCCAGCGTCTACACCGACCTCGACTCGCAAAAGGATTGCGTCACCTATGCGCAGGCCGAGGAAGGTGACGGCGACTGGGCCGAACTCGCCTGCTCCGGCTATCGCGGCTATCCCGTGCTGATCGCCTATGACGATGCGCGTGAATCGCTATTCTACGGGTTTCCGCCCGGCGGCGAGATGACCTCGGTCTGGGAGAGCTTTTCCGGCTTCAACTCGTCAGGCGCCAAGGTCGAATGGCGCATCGAGACCAAGGGCGACGTTGCCGTTCCGTTCGCGGTGATCCACCGCCGCTCGATCAGCAATCCCGAGGATGAGAACAAGCCGACCGAAGTGCTGCTCGTCGCCAAGGTCGCCCAGATGGAAGCCCGCGACGGCTGCACCATCGGCCTCGTGCTGGCCACCGGCAACCCGCAGGCCAATGACCAGGCGCGCAAGCTGGCGGACGAGGCGAAGAGTTTCGCCTGTGGCAGGGACAAGCACGCCGTCATCGGCAACGTGCCGGCGTTTGGTCGGGTGGATAACTAGCCACGTGGGTGCAAGGCACCCCCCTCTGCCCTGCCGGGCATCTCCCCCTCAAGGGGGGAGATTGGCAGCTTCGCTGGCGGCGCTTTTTCTTTCGGCGCTGAAAATTGACGAAAGCCGTTGCGACATCCGATCTCCCCCCTTGAGGGGGAGATGGCCGGCAGGCCAGAGGGGGGTGCCTCGCGCTGGCGTTTGCCGCTTACTTGAACGAGACGCAGGCCTCTCTCGGCGCTACTTTGCCGCCTTCGCCCGTGCGATCGCGTCGACGATCATCTTCTTGGCGTATTTGGAATCGTGCCAGCCTTCGATCTTGACCCATTTGCCGGGCTCGAGATCCTTGTAGTGCTCGAAGAAGTGCTGGACCTGGTCGCGGGTGATCTCGGGCAGCTGCGTGTATTCGGTGACGTTTTCGTAGCGCAGCGTCAGCTTCGGCGACGGCACGGCAATGACCTTCTCGTCCTGGCCGGCATTGTCTTCCATCACCAGCACGCCGATCGGTCGCACATTGATGACGCAGCCCGGCACCAGCGCGCGCGTGTTGCAGACCAGCACGTCGATCGGGTCGCCGTCGCCCGACAGCGTGTGCGGCACGAAACCGTAATTGCCGGGGTAGCGCATCGACGTATGCAGGAAACGGTCGACGAACAGCGTGCCGGCCTCCTTGTCCATCTCGTACTTGATCGGCTCGCCACCGATCGGCACCTCGATGATGACGTTGATGTCCTCGGGCGGGTTCTTTCCGATGGCAATGGCTTCGATACGCATGCTTAAATCCCTCTCTCGATCTCCAAGATCGATAGCGGGCGGCGCGGCATGGTGCAATGCGGCGATTGGTGCGAAGCGCTAACGGAAGCGCACGGTTTATGATGATTTGTAACCGAGGCCGGTCATTCCCAGACGAAGGCGACCTTCTTGAGCGCCCTCTGCTCGAAAATCTCGACGCCTTCGGCGACGTCACGGCCACCCGCGCCGGCATAGAAGGAAAGTGCGTTCTGGTTGTCTTCCAGCGCCCACACCACCATTCCCTTCAGCCCGTGGTCGGCAAGCCGCGCCCGCGCCGCCTTGAACAGCCGGCTGCCGAGCCCGATGCCCTGATATTCCGGACGCAGGTAAAGTTCGTAGATTTCGCCCTGTTGCTTCAGCTCGCGGGCGCGGTTCTTGCCGATCGTGGCATAGCCGGCGATGGTGCCGCCGATCTCGACCACCAGAACGGTGGCGGCGCGGCGGATGGCGTTGGCCCACCAGTCGGCGCCGCGGCGGTTGATCATCGAGGTCAGCGAGCGATGCGGGATGATGCCGGAATAGGCGCCCTCCCAAGCCTGCTGGTGCACGTCCGCAATGGCGCCAGCGTCGCGCGGTTCGGCTTTCCTGATGTCGATGCTCAGCGTATTCATGATTTGTTAACCATAAACCCGCATCGGCCATTTGCAAGAGTCGAGGTCAGCCCGCCGACCGCTTTCTCACAGCCGATCGCGACACTGCTGACAATGGGCAAAGCCTGCCTGGAAAACGCACCCAGCCGGCGCGGTCAGGCGTCCGTCCGGGTAGCGCGTGCAGGCTCTTCAGATCTCGACGAGATGATCGTCCAGCTCATTGGCGTCGCCCGACGTCACCGGGAAATGCTCGGCCAGCACCGCGCCGACCTGGCCGACCGCCTTGACGAAGCCGCCGGCGAGTTGGTCGTCGCCGGCATGCTGCAGGAGATCGCGCACCACGCCGTCCCAGACATGCTGGCCGACCTTGCTGTCGATGCCCGAATCGGCGACCACTTCGGCATAACGCTCGGCGATCGACACGAAGACCAACACGCCGGTGCGCGCCGTGGTGCGGTGGACGTTGCGGGCGAGGAACTGCCTGAGCGCATTGTCATGTGCCGCCTGGTAACGCTGCCGGCGCGGCACCAGATGGATGCGCAAGCCGGGCAGCGCCCACAAAAGCACCAGCGCCGAGGCCAGTGCCGACAGTTGGACAATGACGAAATGCGGCAGCCGGATCGACAGCCACCAGGCTTCCAGCCCATAGGCGACGGCGAGGCTGGCAATCAGCATGCCTGATGTCGCCATGAAGGCGGCGGGAAAGAAATAGCCGTCGCTGGCATGCGCAACGACGCAGTAGATCTCGCCGTCGGTTTTGGCCTCGGCCGCGCGGATCGCGGTGGCGATGCGCTCATGGTCCTGTGGGCTGATCGGTCGTGTTGCCATCTTCTCTCACCAGCTCCCTGAAGACCCGCCACCGCCAGACGAACCGCCGCCGCCTGAAAACCCGCCGCCGCTGCTTGAGCCCGAAGACCAGCTGCTGCCCGAACTTCCCGATGACCATCCGCTGCCCGACGACGAACTTGTTGTCCAGCTGCTGGAGCCCGAGGACGATCCGCTCGGCCCCTGGCCGTAGCGAAAGGTCATGCCCAGCCATTTATACACGCCCGGCGACAGCTTGGTGCCGAAGATCGGCGGCAGGAAGGCCATCGCCAGGCCGCCGAAGAACATCGCCGCCCACAGGATCAGGAAGACCGCGACGACGGGATCGATGGGCGTGCTGCGGTCGGCCGGGTTGCGCTTGCCGCGCGCCTCCAGCTCTTCCGGGTTGCCTTCCAGCACCATGACCATGTCGTCGACGGCCTTGGAAATGCCGCCGGAGAAATCACCGGCGCGGAACGCCGGCACCATGTCGTTTTCGATGATCAGTTTGGTGTGCAGGTCGGTCAGCGTGCCTTCCAGCCCGTAGCCGACCTCGATGCGCATCTTGTGGTCGTTCTTGGCCACCAGCAGAAGCACGCCGTTGTTTTCGCCGGCCTGGCCGAGTTTCCAAAAGCGGAACAGCCGGTTGGCGTAGGGTTCGATCTCCTCGCCGTCGAGGCTGTTGATCGTGGCGACGACGATCTGGTCGGAGCCTTTGGTCTCGAAATCCGTGAGCTTCTGCGTCAGTGCCGCCTTGGTCGCGGCGTCGATAATACCGGCATTGTCGACCACCCGCCCGGTGAGTGCCGGCAGGTCTGCCGCCAAAGCTACAAACAGCATGGTGAGCATCGTCAACAGCGCGATGCCGATCGTCGCGGCTGCGCGGCCAGGTCTTGGCGGATTGAAGACGCGTACTGTCATGCCGTCACCAGTTCCCCTCAACCACCATGACTGTCCTCAATCACCATGATCATGTCGTCGACCGCTTTGGAAATACCGCCGGAGAAATCCCCGGCGCGGAAGGCCGGCACCATGCCTTCAATGATCCGTGTGGCGTGCTGGTTGGTGAGCGTGGCTTCCAGCCCGTAGCCGACCTCGATGCGCATCTTGCGGTCGTTCACGGCCACCAGCAGAAGCACGCCATTGTTCTTGGCCTTCTGGCCGAGCTTCCAAGCGTTGAACAGCCGGGTGGCGTAAGGCTCGATCTCCTCGCCGTCGAGGCTGGGAACCGTCGCGACGACGATCTGGTCGGAGCCTTTGGTCTCGAAATCGGCCAGTCTTTGGGTGAGCGCCGCCTCGGTCGCGGCATCGATGATGTCGGCATTGTCTACCACGCGTCCCGCGAGGGCGGGCAGCTCCGCTGCCAGCGCCGCGACGCTGACGAGCAAGACCAGCAAGGCAGCGCCGGTCATCGTGGCGAAGCGGCCATGCCAGGGATTGGCGATGCGTGTGGTCATCTCTTCACCAGCTTCCCGAGGAGCCGCCGCCGCCGGACGAACCGCCGCCGCCGGAAAAGCCGCCACCACCGCTTGAACCCGACGACCAGCCGCCCCCGCCCGAAGACCAGCCGCCGCTGGATGACCGCTTGTGCGGCTCGAATGTCATGCCGAGCCAGCGATAGCGGCCGGGACCGAGTTTTTGGCCGAAGATCGGCGGCAGGATGGAGGCGGCCATGCTGCCGAAGAACATGATTGCCCAGATGCTGATGAAGACGCCGAAGAACAGATTGTCGGTATTGATGGGCGGCTTCTGGTTGCGCTCGCCGCGCGCCTCCAATTCCTCCGGATTGCCTTCCAGCACCATCACCATGTCGTCGACGGCCTTGGAAATGCCCCCGGAGAAATCGCCGGCGCGGAACGCCGGCACCATGTCGTTTTCGATGATCAGCTTGGTGTGCAAATCAGTCAGCGTGCCTTCCAGCCCATAGCCGACCTCGATGCGCATCTTGCGGTCGTTCGGCGCCACCAGCAGCAGCACGCCGTTGTTTTCCTTGGCCTGGCCGAGCTTCCAGAAGCGGAACAGCCGGTTGGCGTAAGGCTCAATCTCCTCGCCGTCGAGGCTGGGGATGGTTGCGACGACGATCTGGTCGGAGCCTTTTGTCTCGAAGTCGGCGAGTTTCTGGGTGAGCGCGGCTTTGGTGCCTGCATCGATGATCCCGGCATTGTCGACGACGCGGCCGGTCAGCGCGGGGAGGTCGGCGGCGAAGGCGGTGAGGGGCAGGAAGACGGCCAGAAAGGCGAGAAGAACACCAAGGTTGGCGTTCCTTCGCGTCCCCCTCTGTCCTGCCGGACATCTCCCCCTCGAGGGGGGAGATTGGCAATCTCGCTGCCGACGCTCAGCCGGCAACGCTGATAATTGGCGCAAGGACAGAAGACAGCTGATCTCCCCCCTTGAGGGGGAGATGTCCGGCAGGACAGAGGGGGGTGTGAAGGAACGCAAGGCTGGCAAAGGCCAAGCTCACCCAGGCGTCATCATCCGCCCTGCTTCGTGCCGAAATCGACCTTCGGCGGCTGCATCTTGTCTTCTTCGACGGTGAAGTTGGCGAAGGGCTCGTTGCTGCGGAACCAGAAGGTTGCCCATAGCACGGACGGAAAGGTCCTCAGCGTCAGATTGTAATCCTTGACCGCCAGGATGTAGTCGCGCCGCGCCACGGCGATACGGTTCTCGGTGCCTTCGAGCTGCGCCTGCAGCGCCAGGAAATTCTGGTTGGCCTTGAGGTCGGGATAGGCCTCCGACACCGCGATCAGCCGCGACAGCGCGCTGGTCAGCCCTGATTGCGCATCCTGGAACTTCTTGAGCGCTTCGGGGTCCTTCAGCGTTTCCGGCGTCACCGTGATCTGCGTTGCCTTGGCGCGCGCCTCGACCACCGCATCGAGCGTGTCCTTTTCATGCGAGGCATAGCCCTTCACCGTCTCGACCAAATTGGGAATGAGGTCGGACCGACGCTGATACTGGTTCAGCACCTCGCTCCATGCCGCCTTGGCGTTTTCCTCCGCCGTCGGGATGGTGTTGAAGCCGCAGCCGGCGAGCAGAGGCAGCACGACGGCCATCATCAGCACGGCCGGCAGACTGCGGAAAGGGAAGGCAAGGCGCTGGGCAAACATGGTGAGGTCCCTCGACAGAAGTTGCATGCGAAGCATTAGCACAATCCGCGCTCAAGAAAATGTCTGCCGCTGGCGCGCATTCCTGGCGCGCATTCATGCGCCGGCGAGGCCTGTGATTGATCGCGCGAACACGGTATGGTTGCCGGCAAACAGGACAGGATCATGGCGGAAGGCCGCGACGATGACAGCGAATCGCGCCGCATTATCGAGCGCGTGGCGAACGAGGGCGGCGTTGGCGGCGCATCGCTGGTGTCACGGGCAGCGAAAGGCGCGCGCGATCATGTTACCGCAGCCGAGGCCGACCGATCCGATCCGATCGAGGTCTGGGGCACCCGCATCGGTCGCGCACTTGGGCTCATCGTCGCCCTCGGCCTTTTGATCTGGCTCGTGTACTACGTCTCCCGGGGCAGCTAGAGCATGATCCTGAAAAGTGGGAACCGGTTTTCTCGGACAAACGGGAACCGTTTTGTCCGGAGATCATGCTCCAACCAAAGAGATAGATCAGGATGACGATTCAACGAAAAATTATCCGTATCTAGGATTTTCCATGAACAGCGAAAAAGCCGACGCGCCGCGCGCGGTCATCGTCATTTCCAGCCATGTCGCCCGCGGCTCGGTCGGTAACCGCGCCGCCGTGTTTGCGCTGGAGACGCTGGGCTTTCCGGTGTGGGCGGTACCGACGGTCATCCTGCCCTGGCATCCGGGCCATGGCCGCGCCACGCGCATCGTGCCGCCGCTCGACCAGTTCAAGGCGCTGATGGCCGATCTCGAGCGCGCGCCCTGGCTGGGCGAGGTGGGCGCGGTGCTGTCGGGCTATCTCGGCGAGGCCGGCCAGGCCGAGGCCGTCGCCTCGCTGGTTGCGGCGGTCAAGGCCAAGACGCCGGACGCGATCTATATATGCGATCCGGTGATGGGCGATTCCGGCGGGCTCTATGTGCCCGAGCCGACGGCCGCCGCGATGCGCGACCGGCTGATGCCGATCGCCGACATCGCCACCCCCAACCGCTATGAGCTGGAGTGGATGGCCGGCGCGCCTTTGCCCGATCTGAAATCGGTGATCTCGGCCGCCCTCCATGCCGGACCGTCAACAATGCTGGTGACGTCGGCACAGTCGATGATGACCGGCGGCACCGGCAATCTGCTGCTTGACGGCACCCAGGCGCTGCTGGCCGAACACCGCCTCATCGACAAGCCGCCGAATGGCCTCGGCGACCTGACTGCGGCCGTCTACCTCGCCCGCATCCTGTCGGGGCAGCCGCCGATCAAGGCGCTGCAATCGACCACCGCCGCCGTCTACGAAATCCTGGCGCGAACCGCCAAGCGTGGCGGCGACGAGTTGCAGCTTGAAACCGATGCCCAGAGCCTGTCGCATCCGATGGCGATGGTGCAGCTGCGCCACCTCACGCATCCGGGGCGGGACCGCCGGGCGTGACCTCGACCGTGGTCGTCGGCGTAGACGGCTGCAAGGCCGGCTGGATCGCCGTCCGCCGGGATCTGAATGCCGCGCCGTCAGTCCGCGTCTTTCCCAGCTTTGCGGCCCTGCTCGACGCCTTGCCCGCCGATGCGACAGTGGCCGTCGACATGCCGATCGGCCTGCCGGACGTCTCGCAAAGAGGCGGGCGCGGGCCGGAGACCTTGGTACGGCCAATGCTCGGAGCACGGCAATCCAGCGTCTTCTCTATCCCGTCCCGCGCGACCCTCTACGCCGACATCAGCGACTTCACCACGGTCGAGGCCTGGTATGAGGCGCATCGGCGCGCCAGCGAGGTGGCCAAGGCGACCTCCGATCCGCCACGCGGCGTCTCGATCCAGGCCTTCGGCATCTTTGCCAAGATCCGCGAGATCGACGCGCTGCTGATCGCACGTCCGCAACTGCGCCGCCGCGTCTTCGAATCGCACCCCGAAGTGGCCTTCTGCCGGCTGAACGGCGAAAAACCCATGACGCTGCCGAAGAAGATCAAGGGCGCAGTCAATCGTGCCGGGATGGAAGAGCGCAAGGCACTGCTCTGCCGGCACGGATATACCAGAGCTTTCCTTGACCAGCCGCCGCAACGCGGTGCTGCCGCCGACGATTTCCTCGACGCCGCAGCGATGATGCTGATTGCCGGACGCATTGCCGGCGGCGAGGCAAAGCCGTTTCCCGACCCGCCGCTTGCCGACCGTTTGGGCATTCCCCTGGCGATCTGGGCGTGAGGCAAGCGGCGAGCCATGCGTGCGGCATGGCGATTTGCGACGAAGCCATCCGCAATTCGGCATTGCCCGCGACGGGCATTTGCCGTTAGAGCCTTTCTAACTTGAAATGAGCTGCCGTCGCTAACCCCGAAAGGCTTCATCCCTAGCCCATGCCCCATCTCCCCGAACATCTTTGGACCGGCTACCGCAACTTCATGAATGGCCGCTATCTCACCGAGAGCGGACGCTATCGCGAGCTCGCCCGCGAGGGGCAGGCGCCCGAAACCATGATCGTTGCCTGCTGCGATTCCCGCTCTGCCCCCGAGGCGATCTTCGACGCCGGTCCGGGCGAACTGTTCGTCCTGCGCAATGTCGGCAATCTGGTGCCGCCCTATGCACCGGACGGCGAGTTCCACTCGACCTCGGCCGCGCTCGAATTCGCCGTGCAGAGCCTGAAGGTGAAAAACATCGTGGTGATGGGCCATGGCCGCTGCGGCGGCATCCGCGCCGCGCTCGACACCAATTCGGCGCCGCTGTCGCCCGGCGACTTCATCGGCAAATGGATGAGCCTGATCGCGCCGGCGGCCGAAACCGTTTCGTCCAGCACGTTCATGACGGCAACCGAACGGCAGACGGCGCTGGAGCGGATTTCCATCCGCTATTCGATCGCCAATCTCAGGACCTTCCCTTGCGTCTCCATCCTCGAAGGCAAGGGGCGGCTGTCGCTGCATGGCGCCTGGTTCGACATCTCGACCGGCGAGCTCTGGGTGATGAACAAGGACACCGGCGACTTCGAGCGGCCGGATTTGACGTAGACCCATGATCCCGAAAAGTGGGAACCGGTTTTCGGATAAGGGCATGGTCAAATAAGAGGAGGCAAGAATGCGGGTTTGGCCTGCGATCGCTTTCGCCGTAGCGGCGCTGCTGATTTCGCTCGTCCCTGCCCGCTCCGATGACGGCGCCATTATCGACCGCTGGTATTCGGCGCTGCTGGTCGCCGATCGCACCGAATTGTCGGACCTGCTCGCCGACGATGTCCGCATCAAGCTCGACGATCTCGGCGTCGTACAGTCGAAGCAGGAGTTCATCGCGTCGATCGACGAATGGAAGGGCGCGGTCGCCGGCGCCGCAATCCGGCATCGCGTCGAAAAGAGCGAGGCCGGCGTCACCACTGTCATCGCCTGCTATGATTTCCCCAACAATGACATGCTGATGCAGGAAACGTTCGCCGTCACCGGCAACCGCATCACCGCCAGTTCGCAAGCGGCGATCGCGGAAAATTGCGACGGCTTCTGACGCGGGCTTGAACGGCCGCGCTGTTGCGCCGCGCCAGTCATCGCCCTACATCGGTCAGCAAGCTCCGCCAATCATCGAAAGATCCCCCATGCCGTCCACGAAAACCGTCGATATCGCCGCCCATCCGCTGACCAAATGGCAAGGGCCGCTCGGCCTGCCGGATTTTGCCAGCATCGGCGACGGCGATTTCTCCTCGGTGTTCGACGCGGCGCTGAAGGCTCATGAGGCCGAAATCGATGCGATCGCCGGCAACAAGGATGCGCCCACCATCGAGAATACGCTGGCAGCCCTCGAGCTCGCCGGTGAGCCGCTCGACCATGTCTCGTCGATCTTCTGGTGCCGGGCCGGCGCCCACACCAACGATGCGATCCAGGCGCTGGAACGCGATATCTCGCCGAAGATGTCGCGGCATTTCTCGGCGATCTCGATGAACGAGAAACTGTTTGCCCGCATCGACGACCTCTACCAGCGCCGGGAGACGCTAAAACTCGACGTCGAGACGCTGCGGGTGCTGGAGAAGACCTGGAAAGGCTTTGTGCGATCGGGCGCAAAACTCGACGCCGACGGCAAGAAGCGGCTGGCCAACATCAGCGAGGAGCTGTCCTCGCTCGGCACCACTTTCGGCCAGAACGTGCTGGCCGACGAGCGCGACTGGGCGCTGTTCCTCGACGAGGCTGATCTTGCCGGCCTTCCGGACTTCGTGAAGAGTTCGATGGCCGAAGCCGCCGAGACGCGCGGCCAGAAGGGCCGCTACGCCGTCACTTTGTCGCGCTCAATCTATGAGCCGTTCACGACCTTTTCTGAACGCCGCGATCTGCGCGAGACCGCTTTCCGCGCCTTCACCATGCGCGGCCAGAATGGCGGCGCCAGCGACAACACCTCAGTGGTGCGCGACATGCTGAAATTGCGCGCCGAAAAGGCCAGGCTGCTCGGCTATGCCTCGTTCGCCGCGCTGAAGCTCGACGACACCATGGCCAAGACGCCGAAGGCGGTGCACGACCTCCTCGACCCGGTCTGGGAGAAAGCGCTGGAGAAGGCCGCCGCCGACCAGAAGGAGCTGGAGCGGCTGGCGACCAAGGCAGGCAGCAACGAAAAATTCGCCGCCTGGGACTGGCGCTTCTACCAGGAGAAATTGCGCGCCGAAAAATTCGACTTCGACGAGGCGGAACTGAAACCCTATCTGCAACTCGACCGGGTCATCGACGCCTGCTTCGACGTCGCCACAAAACTGTTCGGCATCACTTTCGAGGAGAAGAAGGGCATCGCCGCCTGGCATCCCGACGCGCGCGTCTTCGTGGTGAAGAACGCCGATGGCAGCGAGCGCGGCCTGTTCCTCGCCGACTATTTCGCCCGATCCTCGAAGCGTTCTGGCGCCTGGATGAGCGCGCTGAAGTCTGGCTACAAGCTTGGGGATGGCTCAAAGCCGGTGATCTACAACATCATGAACTTCGCCAAGCCGCCGGCGGGGGAAGCGGCGCTGCTGTCGGTCGATGAGGCCAAGACCCTGTTCCACGAATTCGGCCATGCTTTGCACGGCATGCTGACCGACGTCACCTGGCCGTCGGTGGCGGGCACCTCGGTTTCCCGCGATTTCGTCGAACTGCCTTCGCAGCTCTACGAGCACTGGCTGACGGTGCCCGCAGTGCTGGAAAAGCATGCGCTGCATGTCAAGACCGGCAAGCCGATGCCGAAGTCGCTGCTCGACAAGATGCTGGCCGCCCGCACGTTCGGCGCAGGTTTCGCCACGGTCGAGTTCACAGCGTCGGCGCTGATCGACATGGCGTATCACGCGCGGCCGGATGCGCCGGCGGAACCGCTGCGTTTCGAAGCCGAAACGCTGGAAAAGCTTGATATGCCCGACACCATCGCCATGCGTCATCGCACCCCGCATTTCGGCCATATCTTCTCCGGCGACGGTTATTCAGCCGGCTACTATTCCTACATGTGGTCGGAAGTGCTCGACGCCGACGCCTTCGCCGCCTTCGAGGAGACTGGCGATCCCTTCAACCCGGCGCTGGCGGAGCGGCTTCGGAAGAATATCTATGCCGCCGGCGGGTCGAAGGATCCGGAGGAACTTTACACGGCGTTCCGCGGCAAGATGCCTTCGCCGGAAGCGATGATGGTGAAGCGGGGATTGCTATAGCGCCGCCTTGTCTCCCCCCTCGAGGGGGAGATGGCCGCAAAGCGGCCAGAGGGGGTCGGTCCGACTGGGCTCGACCTCCTGCGGCAGATGAAGGTCGGCGCTTCACGCGCGAGGACCCCCTCTGTCGCCTTTGGCGACATCTCCCTCTCAAGCGGGGAGATCACCAGCGCCAAGGATCCGCCACCCGTGGCCACACCGGCCGCGTCAGCTTCTTGTAATCCGTCACCGCCGGATTGCTCGGATACGAACTCGGCGCCGAGACATAGATGATCTCCGCCGCGATCGGTTCAAAGCCGGCGTAGAAATGGTTGGTCGACTTGATCAGCAATATGTCCTTCGACAACGGATCGATGCCAATGTTCGAGAAAATATCCGGCTCGAAGGTCTGCGTGCGGTTGGTGTTGAGGATGATGTCGATTTCGGTGCCTTCGATGCGCACCAGCGCCGTCGGCCCGAGCGTCACCCGGCTTGGCCCGAAGCTCTGCCAGCCCTCAGGAACCGCCTTTAGCACCCGCACCTTGGCGTCGATCGGTTCGCCGGCAAGCGGCCCGGCCTTGCCGCCGAAGCGCAGGTCGATGACGGCGCCTTCGCCTGCCGCCTGGCAGAAGGTGACAGCGTTCGGGTCCCAGATCGTCGCCACGCCAAAATTGTCAACGCCCCGTTCCAACATTGCGCGCAGCACAACGGTACCGTCGCCGGCGACGCCACCGCCGGGATTGTCCCAGATGTCGGCAATCACAACCGGCCTGCCGGGGTTTTCCTTGCGCACGGCCAGTGCCCGCGCGATGCCGTCCTCGGTGTTCAGCATCGTCATCGCCGTCCTTTCGCGCATGGCGTAAAGCTCGCGCCCGAGCCTCTCCGCCAGCGCATCGCCCTTGGCCTTGTCATTGTCGGTCACGACCAGGATGCGCGTGCCCATTTCGGGCACGTCCGCGGCCATGAAGCCGTGGATGACCGAGACCGACAGCACGCCGTCCTTGCCGTGCAGCGCCTTGATGCGGTCGACGAAGGAGCGCATCGGCTCGCGGCTGGTCGGCAGCACTTGGATCATGCGGCAGTCGAAGGTCGAGATCACCGGCTTGATCTCGCCGCGCGCAGCCGCCAGTCCAAGCTCGACGACATGTTCGCCGCGCTCATAGAAGTCGGTGTGCGGGAATTCGAGGAAATAGGCCATGACATTGCATGCCGCGACGCGCTTCGGCGTCAGGTGGCTGTGCGGATCGAGCTCCACGGCGACCACCACATCCGGCCCGACGATTGCGCGAACCCGTTCCAGCAGATCGCCTTCGCAATCGTCATAGCCTTGCGCCACCATGGCGCCGTGCAGGCCGAGGATGACGGCGTCGACCGGCAAGGCTGCCTTCAACTGGCCGAGAATCTCGTCGCGCAACGCCTCATAGGTCTGCCGCTGCACCAGCCCGCCCGGCTCCGCCCAGGTGGCGGTGCCTTCGACGACGGTCAGCCCTTCGGCAGTCGCACGCCGGCGCAGCGCGACCATCGGCGAGGAGCACAAGGTCGGCGTGTCTGGATGCTTGCCCGGCCCGGCATAGAACGCCATCTCGAACGACGCCCGGTCGGTCGGCACCGGCGAGAAGGTGTTGGTTTCGGTCGCCAGCGAGGCGGTGAAGATGCGCATGAAAGCTCCGTTGTGAATGGCGCCGTTATTTGACCGCCCCGAGCGCCAGCCCGCGGACGAGATAGCGCTGCAGCCAGATGAACAGGATTGCCACCGGCAGCGTCGCCAGCAGCGTCGCCGCCATTACATGGTGCCATTCGATCGTGTAGCGGCCGGCGACCAGCGAGAACACCTGGATCGGCAGCGTGTAACTTTCCTGGCTGCGCAGCATTGTGAGCGCAACGACGAACTCATTCCAGGCGTTGATGAAGGTGAAGATGGCGGTGACCGCGATTGCCGGCAGGCAAAGCGGCAGAAACACTTTTCGCAAGGTCAGCCAGCGGCCGGCGCCCTCCATCCACGCTGCTTCCTCGAGATCGCGCGGGATGGTGTCGAAATAACTCTGCAGCATCCACACGGTGAAGGCGACGTTGAAAGCCATGTAGATGACGCCGAGCGCCGTCGTCGATTCGATCAGGCCCCAGGCGGCCATCAGCCGGAACAGGCCAAGCACCAGCACGATCGGCGAGATCATCTGCGAGATCAGCAGGAACTGGCGGAAGGCGCCATACCCGGCAAAGCGAAACCGCGACATGGCATAGGCGGCCGGCACCGAGATCAGGATGGCGCCGACGGTGGCGATAACAGAGACATAGAGCGAATTGGCCAGCGCCTGGCCAAAGCCGGTCGCCACCCACATGTCGGCAAAATTCGACCAGTGGAATTCGCTTGGCCACCAGGTCGGCGACAGCACCTCCTGCCGCGGCTTGACCGCGGTCAAAAACATTACCGCGAAGGGGAAGATCGTCACCACGAGCAGCGGCGAAAGCAGCAGCCAGGCGATGATCGTACGCTTCAGCTTGGGCGTCATGTGCGCTGCTCCCGCATGGCAAGCCGCACATAGATCATGGTGAAGATCAAAAGGATGGCGAACATCAGCAGCGACACCGCCGATGCTTCACCCAGTTTGCCGATGCGGAAGGCCAGCTTGTAGAGATGGGTGACCAATATGTCGGTCGAGTTGGCCGGCCCGCCCTGCGTCATCACCCAGATGATCGGGAAGGAATTGAAGACGTAGATGGTGTTGAGCACGATGGCGATGTTGATGAACGGCTTCAGCAGCGGAAAGGTGATCTCGCGGAACTGCTGCAGCGGCGTCGCCCCCTCCAGGGCCGCCGCCTCGTAGAGGTCGTCGGGGATCGACGACAGGCCGCCGAGGAAGATGGTCGTGGTGAACGGCACCGTCACCAATATGCCAATCAGCACCTGCATCGGGAATGCCGTCTCGGCGCGCGCCAGCCACTGGATGTTTTCATGGATCAGGCCGAGCCCGATCAGCGCCGAGTTCAGCATGCCGCTTTCACCGTTGAGCGCCCAGCGCCAGACCACCGCCGTCATCGTCAGCGACACCGCCCAGGGCAGCATGATGATGACGCGGGCAATGCCGCGGCCGTAGAAATCGGTGTTGAGGATCATCGCCACCGGCACCGACAACAGCAGCGCGCCGCCGACCACCAGCACGGTCCACAGGCCGGTGCGCCAGAGTGCCGCCAGGAAATCGGGATCGGCGAGGAAGGCGGAATAATTGGCGAAATCGTTGAAGTCGCGCAGCTGGCCGAAGCGGCTGACGTCATGCGTCGATATCTGGATCAGGTCCCAGACCGGCCAGAAGATGACGACCGCCGCCAGCAACAGGCTGGGCAAGGTCAGCAGATAGGGCAAGAAGCGATTTTGCATCGGCCGGTTTTGTACCGTGGTTCTGTGGCGCTGGCACGCCAGCTCGGATCAATCTTGCATATCGGTCTTTAGCAGCGCTTCAGAAGAATGCCTTTCCTCTCCCCCGTCGATCAGGGGAGAGGTGTCGAGCGAAGCTCGGGGGGTCGACCCTTGGGGCGCAAGGCGAGGTGATGTTTGCCCCTATTGCCCTTCCTATGTCCGTTCGCGGCGGTTGCCAGGTGGTTCCCCCACTCCGTCTCGGCTTCGCCGAGCCACCTCTCCCCCTCCGGAGGGAGAGGAAAGTGTGGCGCGCCCCGGTCTCAGGGGCGCGCCGGGCGCAGGGAGATACGCCCTATTTCTTGATCACGGCGTTGGCCTTGGCAGCCGCTTCCTTCAAGCCTGCCTCGGGGTCGCCGCCGAGATAGATCTTCTGCATGGCATCCGAGGTGATCTGGGCGACTTCTTCCCAGCCGGGGATGACCGGCGCAAAGCGGGCGTCGGGCAGCAGCGCGGTGAACGCTGCCAGATCGGCATTGTTGACGTAATAGTCCATCTTGGCCTCTTCCTTGTTCACCGGCAGGAAGCCTTCCCCTTGCGTGAACTTGGCGCGCTGTTCGGTGGTGAACAGGAAGTCGAGCAGCTTCCAGGCCTCATCCTTGTTCTTGGAATTCTTGAACATGATGATGGAATCGGTGACGCCGTACGTGCCGCGCGCGCCGGTCGGTCCGGCGGGGATAGCGGCCACGCCGTATTTCAGGTTCGGCGCCTCGTCCTTGATCTGGTTGGACAGGAAGGGCGCGGTGATCATCATGCCGACCTTGCCCTGCTTGAACAGGTTCTGGACGTCCTCGCGGTTGTTGGAGGTGACGCCGGGTTCCGTCAGGCCTTCGTCGATCATCGACTTGTAGAGCTTGGCGGCTTCGAGCGCGCCCGGCGTGCCGAGGCCCGACGTGCCATCCTTGTTGAGAATCTCGGTGCCTTGCGACCACATCGCATAATAATAATAGACGTCGGTCTCGATCTCCTTGCCCTGCAGGCCGAAGCCGAACGTGCCGGTGCCCAGTGCCTTGATCTTGCGCGCATCCTCCTGCAACTCGGTCCAGGTTGCCGGCGGGTTGGCGATTCCGGCCTTCTCGAACAATTCCTTGTTGTAGTACATGGCGCGCGCCGAGGCCGCGATCGGCAGGCCATAGGTCTTGCCCTCCATGATCGACGGCGACAGGAAGGTGTCGATGAAGCGGTCCTTGAAGTCTGGCTTGATGTAGGCGTCGAGCGGCTCGGCGACATCCTGCTGGACGAAATCGATCAGCCAGCGGGTGCCGATGATCGACAGGTCGGCATTGGTACCGGCCGTGATGTCGGTGGTCAGCTTCTGCAGCAGCACGTCCCACGGCACAACTTCGAACTTGACGGTGATACCCGGGTTGGCTGCCTCGAATTCCTTTTTCACCGCTTCGAAATACGGGCCGGTCTTGGCGCTGTATTCGGCGACGGTTACGCGCACCTCGCCGGCATCTGCCTGCGCGGCCAGGGCGAGCAGGCTCATTCCGGCCATCACGCCGACAGTCCATTTTGCAAGCTTCATTCGATCTCTCCCATTTGATTGCGTCTGCACTCTTGCGGCTTTGAGGCGGCCACGGCTTTATGTGACTTTCCTACATTATCCATGATTTCGCGCTGTGCAAGCGGATTATCCTGTTGCTTAATTACATTTCTTAAAATAGCGTTTTCCGATTATCGTAGATCCCAGGGAGGCGCGCAGCGTGGTTTCAACGGCCGAATTCGCAGGCAAGACCGTGCTGGTGACCGGCGCCGGCGGCGGGCTCGGCTCGGCTATTGTGGCGCTGCTGGCCGAACGAGGCGCGCGCGTCGTCGGCTGCGACCAGTCGCAAGACCAGCTCGGCAGTCCGCATCTGGCGTCGCGCCACGTCTTCGACCTTCTCGACCGGATCTCCACCGATGCCGCGATCACGGCGATCCTCGAGAAAGACGGCGTGCCCGACATCCTGATCAACAATGCCGGCTGGACGCGCGCCGAGACTCTTGCAGCGCTGACCCCCGACAAGATCACGCATGAACTCGACCTCAATCTGACCGGGGTGATGCTGTTCGCCGATCCGCTGATCAAGGCAATGGCCGCGCGCGGTTCGGGCAGCGTCGTCTTCATCTCTTCCGTCAACGCCATCGCCCACTTCGGCAACCCGGCCTATGCCGCGGCCAAGGCCGGCATCAATGCCTATGCCAAAGCGGTCGCTGTGGAACTCGGCCGCAACGGGCTGCGCGCCAATGTCGTCTGCCCCGGCTCGATCCGCACCGCCGCATGGGACCATCGGCTGGCCAAGAACCCGGATGTTCTCGGCAAGCTCAAGCGGCTCTATCCGCTCGGCCGCATCGTCGACGCCACGGAAGTGGCCGAAGCGGTGGCCTTCCTTGTTTCGGATCGCGCATCGGGGATAACCGGCGCGGTGGTGCCGGTCGACGCCGGACTGACCGCCGGCTTCCTGCCCTTCATCGACGACATATTGGGAGCCTGACCATGACCGATGTCGAGTTCCGTGACCTGTCGAAATCCTTCGGACGCCACAAGATCCTCGAAAACATCAGCCTCGACATCAAGAGCGGCGAGTTCGTCGTGCTGGTCGGCCCTTCCGGCTGCGGCAAGTCGACCTTGCTGCGCATGCTGGCCGGGCTGGAGCCGATCACCGCAGGCGACCTCTTGATCGGCGGCGTGCGCGCCAACGATTTGCCGCCACAGCAGCGTAACATCGCGATGGTCTTCCAGTCCTATGCGCTGTTTCCGCACCTGAAAGCGGCCGACAACATCGGCTTTGGCCCAAAGATCCGCGGCGAAAGCCGCACGGCAATCGACGCCAAGGTGAAAAAGGCCTCTGGCGTCCTCAACCTGTTCTCCTATCTCGACCGCTATCCCCGGGAACTGTCGGGCGGCCAGCGCCAGCGCGTCGCAATGGGCCGCGCCATCGTGCGCGAACCCTCGGTGTTCCTGTTCGACGAGCCGCTCAGCAATCTCGACGCGCAACTGCGCGTGCAGATGCGCACCGAGATCAAGGCGCTGCACCAGCGGCTGAAATCGACCATCGTCTATGTCACCCACGACCAGATCGAGGCCATGACCATGGCCGACCGCATCGTGGTGATGGACCGCGGCAAGATCCAGCAGGTCGGCGCACCGCTGGAACTCTACGACCGTCCCGCCAACAAATTCGTCGCCTCCTTCATCGGCTCGCCGTCGATGAGTTTTGTCTCCGGCGCCCTGAAGACGACGCCCGAGAAAAGCTGGTTCGAATCGGCCGGCGGAGGGCGACTGGCGCTCGGCAGCAAGACGGTGCCGGCTGGCAGCACGGTCGAGGCCGGCATACGGCCCGAACACTTCGTCATCGGCGAGGCTGTCGACGCGATGGCGATCAAGGTCGATGTCGTCGAGCCGACCGGCTCGGAAACCCATGTCTATGGTGCGATCGGTGCCGACACGGTGCGCGCCGTGTTCCGCGACCGGATCCAGGTCAAGCCGGGTGAACTGCTGCCGGTCTCGGTAGCGCCGGGCAACATCCATCTGTTCGACACGGCGACAGGCCTGCCGCTATGAGCGCCGGCATGAAAACGAAAATACCACGATGAAGACGACAACCCAGAAATGAAAACGCCGGCCGACATCATCACGCGCCTGCAGCTGATGTCGCAGGACGGCACCAAATCGGACCGCCGCCTGGCCGGTCTCGTGCTCACAGATCTCGACTTTGCCTCCAAGGCGGCAATCTCGGAAATTGCCGCGCGCGTCGGCGTCAGCGAGCCGACGGTCACCCGTTTCTGCCGCAATCTCGGCTGCGAGGGTCTGCGCGATTTCAAATTCTACCTGGCGCAGGCGATCGCCATTGGCGGCCAGTATCTATCGCCCGAACCGCTGAACCGGGACGCGCGCGAGCAGCGCATTGCGTCGGCCATCACCGAAGCGGCAATCGCCGCCATCCAGCGCGCCAGCGAAAACCTCGACATGAAGACGCTGGTGGGCGTGGCCGCGCGCATCGTCAGTTCGGGCAATGTGCTGTGCATCGGCTCCGGCGGCATTTCCTCGATGATGGCGACCGAGATGCAGAACCGGCTGTTTAGGCTCGGCGTGCCGGTGCTGGCGCAGATCGACGGGCAATTGCAGCGCATGTATGCCGCGGTCGCCACATCGGAGACGACGCTGATCGCGTTCTCGGTGTCCGGCTATGCGCGCTCGGTGATCGACGCCGTGCAGGTGGCCCAGCAATATGGCGCCACCACCATCGCCGTAACCCCGCCGGAATCAGCGCTGGCCAAGGCCGCCGATACCGTCATCCAGTTCCAGTCGCTGGAGGACGGCAACATCTACAAGCCGACCTCGTCGCGCTATGCGCTGCTTTCGATCGTCGACATGATCGTCACCTCGGTGGCCGAGACGCGCGGACCAAGGGTTCTGGAAAACCTGCGCCGCATCAAGCAGAGCGTGAACACGCTGAAGGTCGACGATCCAAAGTTGCCGCTGGGGGATTGAGGACTAACGGCCGAGCGCTTTGATGCTCGTCACCAGCGCCGCCGGATCGCCATTCACGCGTAGCGTCTTCAAGCGAGCGGTAGCGCCAGCAACGACCGACACCGCCGATGCGGGAACTCCCAGCGCCTTGGCGACAAGTCTTTGCAATGCTTGATTGGCCGCGCCATTCTCCGGCACGGCGCGCACGCGCGCCTTCAAATGGCTGCGCCCGTCGGCCATCGTCTCCACGCCTCCGAGCCTGTCCACGGAAGACTTCGGCGTCAGCCGGATAAACAGGTCGATGCCGTCGGCGCGCAAGCGGAATGGCGCGCTCATGCCGCCGTCAGGTTCACAGGACCAGCGGCGCTATGGTGGTGAGAATGAGCTGCCTGAGAAAGAACAGGAGCAGAAGCAGGATGATCGGCGAGATGTCGACGCCGCCAAGGTCGGGCATGAACCGACGGATTGGACGCAGCGCCGGCTCGGTCAGCCGGTAGAGCATGTTGCCGATGCTGCCGACGAACTGATTGCGCGAGTTGACGACGTTGAACGCATAGAGCCAGGAAAAGATCGCCGAGGCGATGATGACCCACCAGTACAGGTCCAGCGCCATGACGATTGTTTGAATGAGGGCGAGCATGCCGGTCTCCGATTGTTGCCGACATGTAGCCATTGAGCGCGAAACCGGCAAGGGCCGGTCGCCTACAAGCATCGGGCACAAGGGATTTCGGCAAAACCCCGCCTTGACAGGAAACCGCAGCCTTCGATAAATGCGCCATCCGCTGGACGGGGCTGTAGCTCAGCTGGGAGAGCGCGTCGTTCGCAATGACGAGGTCAGGAGTTCGATCCTCCTCAGCTCCACCAGCGGAATTTCCATTTCTTTGCTCGTCCCGAAAAATATCTGGACTCTGTGCCTGCTGGAGCAACTTGGGAAAGCGCGAGGCCCTTTCGCTTTGGGAATCGCATCACAGGCCGAGCCTGGGGGCGAGATAAGGCGCGAGCGCAAGCGAATAGGTGGCCGTCAAATGACCGGTGTCGCGCCAGACGATCATATTGCCGACGACCGCCGGGCATAGTTCCGGTCCGCACAAAGCGTCAGTCATATCGACGACGCGCACGTTTTTCTGACCCTCCGCGGCAAGCGCCAACAGGTTGTTGAGCTCGGCGTCGCTTCTTTTGGTGGAGCATTTTGCGGGCGTGGCGCTCAGGCAATCGCCGGGTTCGAATCGCATCAAGGGCGTGTTGCGGATGACGATGATCTGCGAACCTGCCTCGGTCAGTTCGCTCCAGACATTGCGCAGCCCCTCGATCATCAGGTCATCCGGAACCGATCCGGCGTTGGACTGGCTGGTGATGACGGCGAGCGGCCTGAGCTTTAAAACCTCAGCCAGCACTTTCTCCCTCCACTCGTAGCAAGATGGATACGGTTTGCCGTCCGACTTGGTAGGCGCACGCGCGAATGCGCAGGCGGATTTCGAGAAAGAAACCAGTTTGAATTTGCGGTCCCTGGCGATCTTGTTCAAGGCTGGACCCCATTGGGCAGCGTGGGAATCGCCAACGAGGACGATGGTTTTCGTGCCGGCAGGGTCGCCCAGCACACATCCCACCGGTTTCGCTCCTTTCAAGTTTTGCTGACATCCCGCCGAGAATAAACCCGACACGTCCCGCCTTAGCCGGGCCAGCGGCGGCAGGAGGTCCACATCGTCCGGAATCGTCGCGCCGGTCAGCAAGGCGGCAGGCCCGGGGTAGGCAGCTGTGCCGATCAGCGTAATGTCGGTGGGTTGCGTCGTCACGAAATGCAGAAGCCCCGCGGATGCCGCCACGCATGCCAGCACCGCGATGGTGCCATATCCCAGCGGCTTCCACCAGGCACCCCGGGATTGCCGGCAGGGTTGTTCGACATAGCGATAAGACAGGTCCGACAGGACCACAGTCACCGCAATCAGGCCGGCACCACTGGCAAAGGTCAGCGAAAAGCCCTGTCCCAGGAAGAATGTGATCAACGGCCAATGCCAGAGATAGATCGAATAGGACCTATCGCCGATGAACCGAAGCGGCCACAAATCGAGCCCACGAAACCGACCGGCTTGGCCTTCGCCAGCCAGGATGATGAGCACGGTGGCCAGGGTTGGCAGCAACGCACTGAGGCCAGGGAACGGTGTCGCCGCTGAAAACAGAAGAGCGGAGGCAAGGATGCCGGCGGTGCCGGCAAGCGCCATCACCCGGCTTGCACCCGCGCCCAGGCGGAACCGGTGCTCGCCAAGCACCAGCAGGCCGCCCAACGCCAATTCCCACAGGCGTGTATGGCTGACGAAATAGGCCTGTGCCGAATCCGTTTTCGTCAGGATGACCGAGGCGGCCAGCGATGCCAGGAAAACGAGCGACAATGTCGTCGCCAAGCATCGTCGCAAGGAGAGATGCCATCGCCGCGCCAGCCAGATCACGCCGATCATGAGCACCGGCCAGACGATGTAGAACTGCTCTTCTATGGAAAGCGACCAGTAATGCTGCACCGGCGTCGGCAGATTGTCGGCGTCGAGATAGCTGACTGCCTCGTGGGCCAGACGCCAGTTCTCGACATAGAGCGCGCTGGCCAGGATCTGGTTGGCCGTTTCCTCCCAGCGCGCCTTGGAAATGAACAGCAGCGTACCGAGCAGCGTCACCAATAGAACCAGGATCGCTGCTGGCAGGAGCCGGCGGATTCGTCGCGAATAGAATTCGATCAGCGAGACGCGACCGTCGCGCAGCGCCATCTGCGCCAGCAGCCCGGTGATCAGATAGCCAGAGATGACGAAAAAGACGTCGACGCCGATATATCCGCCGGGAAGAGCATGGGGCCACAGGTGAAAGACGACGACCAGAGCGACGGCCAGTCCGCGCAACCCTTGTATTTCGGGTCGAAACCGACGGTTCTGATCGATTGTCACCGGGTATCCCCCAACAGTCTCAGCCGGCCTGGATCAACCGGCAGTTCGCGCCACGATCTTCATAAGGGCAGAGTGCCGTGAGGCAAGAGCCGATCGCAGCAGTTCATTCCCTTTCCGTCTCCAGTCCGCTCACCAGCGTGCCGACGAAACCCAGCAGCTCACTTTCGAGGTCGGTGGACGCCAGGCCAATGAAACGGTCTTCGAGCGAGATGGCGACGATCCCATGCACGGCGGAGAACAGCGTGCGCGCGCGGGCCAAAAGCTCCGGCGTTGCCGCCGCCGGGAGCAGCGCCGCCAGCGGCTCGACCAGATGCTGGATCAGCACGGCATGTTCGGCCAGATGCCATTCGGGCACCGCCACGCCTGGCGCCATACGGTGCTCGAACAGCGCCTTCCACGCCATGCGGTTGTCGCGGGCGAAGCCGAGATAGGCCTTGGCCAGCGCCTTCAGCCTTGCCCTTGGCTCGGCGACGCCGGTCGCCTCTTGCTGCAGGGCCGCCCCCAGCCTGGCCAGTGTGATCGAATTGACGTGCAGGATGAGCTCGTCCAGGTCGGCGAAGGCGGTGTAGAGCGCGCCCAGAGCGCAGCCGGCATCGGCCGTGATGTCGCGCGCACGCAGACCGGCGAGCCCCGAGGACTGGATGCGCGCTTGCGCGGCCTCGATCAGCCTGCCTTTGAGGTCCTCGCGTTTGGCGTCCCGTTTTGCGGCCATTAACCTTCTCTTATGCGCAATCATGAACACCGTTCATTTTCTCCTTGAACGCCGTTCGCAATGTGCTACTTTGCCTCATGAACAACGTTCATAGAGGAGAAACGGAAATGTTGAAACAGTTTTTTGCTCTCGTTCGCGGCCGAAGCTACGAAGCCGCCGAGGCGGTCGTCGACCGCAACGCGCTGATAATCCTGCGCCAGCAGATCCGCGATTGCGCCGACGCTATCGCGGCCGCCCGCCGGGCGGTTGCAATTGCCATCGCCCAGAATGAACAGGAACTCGCGCAGTTCAAGAAGCTTGTCCTCCGCATCGACGATTTGGAGAAGCGCACGATCGCCGCGATCGAGCAGGGACAGAATGAACTGGCCCGCGAAGCCGCCGAAACCATCGCCATGCTGGAAGCCGAACGCGACGCCTCCGCCGAGGCGCAGAAAAGCTTCGGCACCGAGATCGAGCGTCTCAAGCGGATTATCCGCGTCTCCGAAATGCGCCTGCGCGAATTGCAGCGCGGCCAGCGCATCGTTGCCGCGGTCGACTCGACCCAGCGCCTGCGAGAAAGCGCGCCCGGCTCCAGCCTGTCGGCGCTCAGGGACGCCGAGGAGACGCTGCTGCGCCTGCGCACCAGGCAAAAGCAGATCGACGCCACCGCGGCCGCCATGGCCGAGATGGAACAGTCGGGCGATCCTGCCGCGGTCTCAGAGAAGCTTGCGGCCGCCGGCTGCGGCGCGCCGCTGAGAAGCAGCGCCGACGCCGTGCTCGAACGGCTCACGAAGACCATGACCAAGCCGGCCTGATCGTACCCGGCCTGATTGTTATCCAGTCTGATTGTATCCGGCCTGATTGTATCCAGCCTGAAACAGACCCACGCCCAACCAACCTAACCTTGAAACGAAAGGACCATATCGATGACCCCGAACACCTATTCCCCCAAGGACTCAAGCGCCTGGAAGACCTTCACCATGGCCAGTTTCGCCTTTGCCGCCACGATGATGGCCGGCGGCATCTACTTCATGGAGGCGAGCTTCGCCGCCAAGGGGTTTTATGCGATGGCCGCCATCATGCTCGTGCACACCTCGATCACCATCACCAAGACACTGCGCGACTCGGAAGAGGCAAGCCGCTTCATCAACCGGCTGGAAGACGCCAAGACCGAGAAGTTGCTGATGGAAGTCAGCCGCAGTAACGAAGTGTAACCGGGTTCCCGCTAAACAAGGCTCAACGCGCAAGACCGCTGATCAATCCAGTCAGGATTTTCACCGGTCTTGCCCAATGGAAGTCGCCGCTATGGAAATCGCCCCGATCAATCGTCCCACAGCTCATCTGATGACATCCAGGCGCTTTGCGCCCTTGTTCTGGACGCAGTTCCTGTCCGCCTTCAACGATAATTTCCTCAAGAACACGCTGGTGTTCCTTATTCTGTTCACGCTGGCGGCGGACCAGGCGGCATCACTGGTCACCTTGGCGGGCGCCGTCTTCATGGCTCCCTTCCTGCTCTTGTCGGCGCTCGGCGGCGAGCTCGCCGACCGCTTCGACAAGGCTCTCATAGCCAAGCGTCTGAAATTCGCCGAGATCGCCGCGGCGGGTGTCTCCGTCGTCGGCATCGCCCTGTCGTCCATTCCCGTGCTGATGACGGCGCTGTTGATGTTCGGCATCATCTCGGCGCTGTTCGGACCGATCAAATACGGAATCCTGCCCGATCACCTCGAACGCAAGGAACTGCCCAAGGCCAACGCCTGGATCGAGTCAGCCACGTTTGCCGCGATTCTCGGCGGCACCATAGCCGGCGGCGTCGTTTCCGCCGATGGTATCGGCGTCGCGGTGTTCGGACCGATCATGATGGCGCTCGCCGTCGGTTGCTGGCTCGTCAGCCGCTATATCCCGTCCACCGGTTCGGCGGCGCCCGACCTTGTCATCGACAAGAACATCTTCCGCTCGACCTGGCGCCAGGTCACCGAATTGCGCACCGACACGCGCATCTGGCGCGCCGGCCTGATGACGTCTTGGTTCTGGCTGATCGGCGCCATCGTGCTCTCGCTCCTGCCGGTCCTGATCAAGGATTCGCTCGGCGGCAACGAAATGGCCGTCACCGTCTACCTCGCCGTGTTCGCCGTCTCGATCGCCATCGGTTCGGCCATCGCCGCCTGGATGTCGCAGGGCCGCATCGTGCTGTTGCCGGCACCGGTCGGCACGGCGCTGCTCGCCCTGTTCGGCCTGCATCTCGCCTGGACCATCTCCGGCATGACGCCGTCGCCCCAGGCGGAAACCCTTGGCGCATTCTTCGCCGGCCCAAACACGATCCGCGTCGCCATCGACCTCGCCGGCATGGCCATTGCAGCCGCTTTCCTGGTGGTGCCGACCTTCGCCGCCGTGCAGGCCTGGTCGCCCGAAGCGCGGCGCGCCCGGGTCGTCGCCGCCGTCAGTATCGTCAATGCCGGCTTCATGACTGGCGGCGGCATCATCATGGCCCTGATCCAGACGAAGGTCTCGACCGGCGGCATCCTGTTCGGCCTCGTCGCGGCCAATGCGATTGCCGCATGGCTGATGCTGAAATATTTGCCGACGAACCCCTTCCGTGACTTCGTCTCCATCCTGTTCCGCGCTTTCCTGCGCCTCGAAGTCGAGGGCATGGAAAACCTCAAGGCGGCCGGCAAGGCGCCGATCCTGGCGCTCAACCATGTCAGCTTCCTCGACGGTCCGCTCGCCTTGACGCTGACCGATGAGGAACCGGTCTTCGCCATCGACTACACCATTGCCCAGGCTTGGTGGATGAAGCCGTTCATGAAACTTGCCCGCGCCTTGCCGCTCAACCCGGCCAAGCCGATGTCGACCCGCACGCTGATCAAGATCGTGCAGGGCGGCGACCCGCTGGTGATCTTCCCGGAGGGACGCATCACCGTGACCGGCGGCCTGATGAAGGTCTATGACGGCGCCGCCATGGTTGCCGACAAGACCGGCTCGATGGTTGTGCCGGTGCGCATCGACGGGCTGGAGAAGACCTACTTCTCGCGGCTGAGCTCGCAGCATGTGCGCCGCCGCCTGTTCCCGAAGGTCAAGGTGACTATTCTGGAACCGGTCAAGCTCGAGGTGCCGCAGGAGCTGAAGGGCCGCAAGCGCCGCGCCGCGGCGGGTTCCGCGCTCTACCAGGTGATGTCGGATCTCGTTTTCCGCACCCAGGACATAGACAAGACCGTACTGGAAAAGATCATCGAGACGGCGAACGAACGCGGCATGAAACAGCTCGCAGTTCAGGATCCGGTCACCGGTTCTCTCAGCTACAGCAAGCTGCTCACGGCTGCCGCCGTGCTTGGTGAGAAGTTCCAGAACCTTTATGCCGACCAGCAGACGCTGGGCATCATGCTGCCCAACGCCAACGGCTCTTGCGCGACACTGCTCGGCGTCATGTCCGCCGGCAAGGTTCCGGCGATGATGAACTTCACCGCAGGTGCTGCCAATATTCTGTCCGCCTGCAAGGCCGCCGAAGTCCGCACCGTGCTTACCTCCCGCGCGTTCGTCGAACAGGCAAAGCTCGGCGCTGTAGTCGAGGAACTCGGTCGCTCGGTCGACATCGTGTGGCTCGACGATCTCAGAAAGACCATCAGTCTCAAGGATAAGCTGCTCGGCTTGCTGCGCAAGTCGACGCCGCGCGCGAAACGCAAGCCCGGCGATGCGGCGGTGATCTTGTTCACCTCGGGTTCGGAAGGCACGCCGAAGGGCGTCGTTCTGACCCACCGCAACATCCTGGCCAACGCCGCCCAGGCGGCGTCGCGTATCGACTTCCATTCGGGCGACAAGGTGTTCAACGTGCTGCCGATCTTCCACTCCTTCGGCATGACCGCGGGCACGGTGCTGCCGTTGATCTCCGGCGTGCCGGTCTATTTCTACCCCTCGCCGCTGCACTACCGCCTCGTGCCGGAACTGATCTACGGCTCGAACGCGACGATCATCTTCGGCACCGACACCTTCCTCTCCGGCTATGCCCGCACCGCGCACCCCTACGACTTCCGCTCGATACGCTATTGTTTTGCCGGCGCGGAGCCGGTCAAGACAGCGACGCGCATGACCTATATGGAGAAGTTCGGCCTACGCATCCTCGAGGGCTACGGCGTCACCGAGACGGCGCCGGTGATCTCCATCAACACGCCGATGTACAATCGCTCTGGAACCGTCGGCAAGATCATGCCCGGCATGGAATACCGCCTCGATCCGGTCCCCGGCGTCGACGAAGGCGGCCGGCTGTTCGTGCGCGGTCCCAATGTCATGGCCGGTTATCTCCGGGCCGAGAAGCCCGGCGTGCTCGAACCGCTCGAGGACGGCTGGCATGACACGGGCGACGTCGTCGCTATCGACGAGGGTGGCTTCATCACCATTCGCGGCCGCGCCAAGCGCTTCGCCAAAATCGGCGGCGAGATGATCTCGCTGGCTGCTGTCGAAGCGCTGGCCGGCGAATTGTGGAAGGGCTCGCTGTCGGCGGTCGCTACGGTGCCCGACGCCCGCAAGGGCGAAAAGCTGATCCTCATCACCGAGGCATCCGGCGCCACACGAGCGGAATTCCTCGCCTACGCCAAGGCCAACGGCGCCATGGACCTGATGGTCCCGGCCGAAGTGCGGGTGGTCTCAAAGGTACCGGTCCTTGGCTCCGGCAAGCTCGACTTCGCCGCCGTGACAAAAATGGTGCGCGACGAAGAAGCCTCGAAGACCAAGGCCGCCTGACCCGGCTACGGCAACGGGCCGACGCAAGAGCCGGCCCGTTCAGTATGATCAACCCTTCGCCTGCCGCTGCGAAATCAGCATCGCCATGCGCTGGACGGCGCGCAGCTCCATTTCGAGGCCTGGCGATGAGGCAAGCGTCGGCATGTTGAGCGCCACCACGGTCAGCGGATCGAGCGTCGCCAGCAGCACATGGGTCGCCTCATATTTCTCGAACAGCCATGCCAGCTGCTCGCGTATATCCTGGTCGACTGGCGCCCCCGGCTGCGTATCGGCGAGCGAGCGCACGGGCTCCTGCTCCAGTGCACGGGCCAGCACCTTCAGGTCGAAGTCGCCGAGGTCCCCTGCCGGCAGGATCAGCGCGCCGTCGACAAGGATATGGCTCTGCAGGCCGCGCAGGAAGCGCGCCGAATCGGTGAGATCACCCTCGGCCATATGCTTCAGCAACGAGTCGCGGCGCTTCTCCGCGGTGAGGCTGACGCTGTCATTGTAGATGACTGCCAGCAGCGTCGCCGACAGCACGATCACCACGCCCTGCACACTGCCGCGCCAGCCGAGATCGTCGATGCCGCCCAGCGCCAGCCCGGCGAAAACCGAGCTCAGCGTAATCACGGTAAAGGCGCCGATCGTGTCGCGATGGCCGAGGCTCGCGCGTCCAAGGCCGATCGTCAGCCAACACAGGAACAGGATGGCGATGCCGCCAAGCCGAACCGGCACTTCGAACAGGCCGGGCCGGTAGTCGGTGACCATGAACGGAATGATCAACAGCAGCGACAGCGCCATGCGCTCGACCGTGCGGTTTTCGGCCGCCGACAGGCTGTCGCGATCGCGCGTCATCACCAGCCAGCCGATGGCGAGAAAACCTCCGAACTGGAAGGCAAGTAGTACCGCCATCCGCCATGGCTCGGCAAAGCGTTCCGGGATCGGCGCCAGCAGTAGAAACAGCAGGGCGCCGCCGGCGGCAAAGAACTTTAGCGCAAACGGCGCATGCCGGCGCAACAGCCCCTCGGTCAGCAGCAGTGCGGCCAGCGGCAGCAGACCCGCCGCCGTGATGGTGACGAACCGGAAAAAGGCAAGACCCGTGGTCCAGTCGAGGATGCGGCAGGCAAGCAGCACTGCCAGCACCTTGAGGCCGAATAGAAAGCGCCGCGACAGCGGATCGCCCGTGTCGCGCCCGCCTATGATCGATATCACGACAAGCAGGCCAACCAGCGCCGCTAGCGAGGTGATGGTGTCGGCGACGAGCGTGCCGTCGAGGTTCATCATCGGCCGGCTGCCATCAGCTTGCGGATAAACCGAGACGCCACGAATGAAGCCATCAGCGTGTCCATGGTCTCAGCACATTCCATTGGCGGGTGCTATCGGCCCAGTGAACCACCGGCAGCACCAGCCGCTGCAGCGTGGCGGCCGCGCCGGCCACGGCAAGTGCTGCAAGCGAGCGGCGCGGAACCGTGTCGGCGAGAAAGGTGCGCGCCGACTGGAAGCTCATCTGGCCGATCTGCAGCACATCGTCGCCGCGCCCGTAGTCGAGTTCCTTGCGGCAGAACTCGTTAAAGGTCTCCTCGCGGTGCTTGGCCGTCTCGTCGAAGGTTTTCTTCAGATCGTCCGAGCCGCCCGTATAGGCATTGGTGATGACGAAACGCTCTTCGTCGAAACCCGCTTCGGGGCCGACGCCGAAGACATGGCGGTGCCGCGCCATGATCTGCCGCGCCAGAAGCACATGGGTCAGCGAGCGCCGCGCGCCGGCATGCGGTCCGGGAAACACATTGCTGAACGCCTCCGCGACCATGCCGACGACGGCCGGCACCTGGCTGACGTTGGAGATCCAGATCGGCCTGAACTGGTTGCGCAAAAACATCAGGAAGCAGGTCAGGCCGTAGAGGATCCAGCTGAGACCGCGGCTGCGCTCGTCCGGATCGATCATGACCAGACCGAGGTGCAAGACTTCATAGGGCTTGCCGGCCAGCGAAATCTCCATCAGCGCCAGCGCGTTGAAGGCGATCGGCCGCCCGTCGCTGCGGCGATAGACGATGGTGATGATGGAATGTTCCAGCCGGCTGCGGTCACCGGAAAACACACCGTAGGTCAGGCTGCCGACTTTCAGCGTCTTCGACGCCACCAGCCGCAGATCGCTGCTCAACTGCTCCAGCTCGGCCGCCTTCATCCAGCGCCCGGGCCGCTCCACGACACGCGTCTCGTAGTCGGCGGATACGCGCATGCGCACATCCATGAACCGACCCGGCAGCAGCTGCAGAACCGCCTTGAGCACTATTTTTCCCCGTGGCAAGAACTCCGACCGTATAGTGGCCGCCGTCCACCTAAGACGCGGTAAACCCGAGACGGCAGTTCTTGGTTGTACTCAACAAAGTAAAAGAACAGCTGCCAGCCAGTGCGGGCTCAGCTTTCCGCAGCAACCAGATGGCCGCCGCCGACATCGTTCAGCGCCAGCTTCAGCGGCGCCTCCCCGATCCTGCGGGTGGCGCTCGGGATTTCCTGGTCGAGGCGCGCGAAGCGCGTTCTGCGCTGCGCCGGATCGGGCACCGGCACGGCGTCGATCAGCCGCCTGGTGTAGGGATGGCGCGGGTTGGAAAACACCTGGTCGCGCGTGCCCATCTCGACGATCTGGCCGAGATACATGACGGCAACGCGGTCGGAAATGTTCTCGACCACCGCCATGTCGTGCGAGATGAAGAGATAGGCGACGCCGAATTCGCGCTGCAATTCCTTCAGCAAATCGAGCACACGCGCCTGCACCGAGACGTCGAGCGCGGAGACGCTTTCGTCAGCGATGATCAGTTTTGGTCGTAGCGCCAGCGCTCGGGCGATGCAGACGCGCTGGCGCTGGCCACCGGAGAATTCGTGCGGGTAAAGCTCCATCTGGTCGGCCGACAGGCCGACACGCTCGAACAGCGCCCCCACTCGTTCGCGGCGCTCGTCCTTGGAGGCGATGCCATGAATCACCAGCGGCTCGGCGACGAGCTCGCCGACGCGCATGCGCGGATCGAGCGAAGCGAAGGGATCCTGGAAAATCATCTGGACGTCACGGCACACCGCCTTGCGCTCGTCGCGGCCAAGACCGGAGAGATTGCGCCCGCCAATGACGATGTCGCCGCTATACGGCGCCAGTCCGGCCAGCGCCTTGGCGGTCGTCGACTTGCCGCAGCCGGATTCGCCGACCAGAGCAAGCGTTTCGTTGGGCGCGATCGAGAAGCTGACGCCCTCGACGGCGTGGACGCGGCGGGTGACCTGGCCAAAGATGCCGCCACGCAGATCGAAGCGGACATGCAGGTCGTTGATCTCGGCGACATTGGCCGGTTTCAAGACGTCAATCGCATCCCTGGATTTCTGTCGACCGACGCCACTGCCGATGCGCGGCACGGCAGCCAGCAGTTCGCGCGTATAGTCGGCCTGCGGCTGGACAAAAATATCCGATGTCGTGCCTTCTTCGACCATGCGGCCGTCGCGCATGACGATGACCCGGTCGGCCATTTCGGCAACCACGCCCATATCGTGGGTGATCAGGATGACGCTGGTGCCATGCTGGCGCTGCAGGTCGCGCAACAGCTCCAGCACTTCGCCTTGCACGGTGACGTCGAGCGCCGTCGTCGGTTCGTCGGCGATCAGCACGTCGGGCTCGAGCGCCAGCGCCATGGCGATCATCACCCGCTGGCGCATGCCGCCGGAGAGTTCGTGCGGAAACTGCTTTAACCGGCTTTCCGCCTCCGAAATGCGCACCGCCTTCAACGCCTCGATGGCGCGCCGGCGGGCTTGCGCCGACGACAGGCTGGTATGCGCCTCGATTGATTCGGTGAGTTGCCGGCCGATCGACAGAACCGGGTTGAGCGAGGTCATCGGCTCCTGGAAGATCATGGCGATGCGGTCGCCGCGAATGCGCCGCATCTGGCGTTCCTCGAGGGTTGCTAGGTCGGTGTCGCCCCGATTCCCATCCCGAAGACGGATCATGCCTGACGATATGCGCGCCGCCGGCTGCGGCAAAAGCTGCATGATCGCCAGCGCGGTCATCGACTTGCCGGAGCCGGATTCGCCGGCAATGCAGAGCGTCTCGCCGCGCGCCAGCGTCAGCGACAGGTTGGAGACGACATCGCGCTCGCCGTCCTCGCCGCGCACGCTGACGGAGAGGTTGGCGATGGAGAGGATGGGGTTGTCGGCGAGGGTCATTGTGGGTGGAGCCCTGCGACGGATTGGTTCCGTCGCACCATTCGCACAAACCTTGGCGCTGACCCCCACCCGGACCTCCGGTCCGACCTCCCCACAAGGGGGAGGTAGGGTGGCAGCGCTTTACCCTCCCCCTTGTGGGGAGGGTCGCTGCGAAGCAGCGGGGTGGGGGTGCGGCGCCGACGTACCGTCATTCAAACACGCAACGCGGAAAATAGAACGACACCACCCAGTTCGGCATGTCGACGATCTCGCTGATGCGCAGGTCCCCGCACACCGAGGCCAGCATATAGGCCTCGACCGGATCGATCTGATACCGCCCAGCAAGCAGATCGACCATCTGCGCCACCGCCTCCTTGGCGCCGGTCATCAGGTCCGGCCCGATACCCGTCGTCACCTCATAGCCCTTGGCGTCGAGATGGCGCGTCACCGGACCGGCGGTGGTGAAGCGCGGCGTCTTCAGCCTGGCGTCCTTGACAAGGTCGAGCTTGAGCACGACGTCCATCGGGCTCTCGATCGCCGTGCCGCAGACCTCGCCATCGCCTTGTGCGGCGTGCGTATCGCCGACCGAGAACAGCGCGCCGGCCACCTCAACCGGCAGATAGAGCGTCGTGCCGGCAGCGAGATCGCGGATGTCGAGATTGCCGCCGACCCGCCGTGGCGGCACCACCGAGTGAAGCCCCATCTCAGCCGGCGCATTGCCGATGGTGCCGGCGAACGGCTTCAGTGGTACGCGCGCGTTTTTCCCGAACAGCGCCGGTTCGAGCGCGGCTGCATCGTATTTCCAGATGTTCAGCGCCGGTTCCGTGAAGTCGTCGGCGAGCAGGCCGAAACCCGGAATGTTCGCCGTCCAGCCGAAGCCGGACGGTTTGAACATCTCGATCGTCACCTTGAGCGCGTCAGCCGGCTCGGCGCCCTCGACGAAGATCGGCCCGGTCACCGGGTTGACCCCGGCGAAGTCGAGCTTGGCGATTTCGGCAACCGTGCTGTCGGCGTTCAGCTGGCCGCCGGCGGCATCGAGGCACTGGAACTCGATGGTCGCGCCGGGCGCCACCCGCTCGGCCGGGACAAAGGAATTGTCCCAGCCGAAATGGTGGTGGCGCCCATGGATGGTGTAGTCGCAGTTATTGCACATCTTTTACGTACACATTGTCGTAGTTGATCGGGATATGGACCGGGTCGACATAGAGGTTGTCGGCGCCGCCCATGCGCGCGGATTTCATGGTGAAGCGCTGTTCGTTGAAGACCGGCGCCCAGGGCGCGTCTTCCATCACCTTGTCGTAGATGGCGCTCCACATCTTGTCGCGTTCGCCGGCCTTTGCCGGGTCGACCACCGAATCCGCCTCGGCCGCCTTGGCGTCGAGATCCTTGTTGCAATACCACGACCAGTTCCAGCCGCCGGGCACCGCGCCGGCGCAGCCGAGGATCGGGCCGTAGAAATTCGACGGATCGGGGAAGTCGGCGATCCAGGCCATGCCGCCCGACCAGATCATCGGCGCGCCGGCCTTGTCACCGCCGGCGGCGATGACATTGGCCTGCGCCAGCGACTGGATGCTGGCCTTGATGCCGATCGCCGCCAGGTCCTGCTGGATCGCTTGGGCAATGCGTGGGTTGGGATCGGTGTTCATGGCGAACAGCTGCGTGTCGAAACCATCGGCATGACCGGCCTCGGCCAGCAGCGCCTTGGCTTTGGCTACGTCATAGGGATAACCCTTGTAGTCCTTGTCGTAGCCCGGCATCGACGGCGGCAGCGGCTGGTTGGCCGGCACGGCGCGGCCGTTGATGATCTGGATGATGCGCGCCTTGTTGAGCGCCATGTTGACGGCCTGACGCACCTTAACATTGTCGAACGGCGCCATGGTGGTGTTCATGGTGACGTAGCCGGTGTGCAGCTGACCGCCTTCGACGACACGCGCCTTCTGCTCGGGATCGGCCATCACCTCCTGGAACTTGGCCGGCGGAATGCCGTCGCCGGGAACATCGATCTCGCCCTTCTGCAAGCGCAGCAGCGCCACGATCGGCTCCTGGCCGATCTCGAAGGTGATCTTGTCGAGATGCGGCAGGCCCTTGTGCCAATAGTCCGCATTGCGCTCGAAGACGATGCGCTGTCCCAGCGTCCACTCGGCGAGCTTGAAGGCGCCGGTGCCGACCGGATGCTTGCCGAAATCGGCGCCATATTTCTCGACCTCTTCCTTCGGCACGACATGGGCGAAATTGATGGCCATGACATGCAGGAAGGTGGCGTCGGGCCGGGTCAGTTCGAACTTGACCGTGTAGGGGTCGATGACGGTGACACCGGACAGGCCTTCGGCCTTGCCGGCGGCGACATCGTCATAGCCCTTGATCGAGCCGAAGAAGCCGGCGCCGGGGCTCTGCGTCTTCGGATTGGTGACGCGGTCGAGCGAATATTTCACGTCGTCGGCCGTCATCTCGCGGCCATTGTGGAATTTCACGCCATGGCGCAGCTTGAAGGTGAAGGTCTGGCCGTCGGGCGAAATCTCGTAGCTTTCTGCCAGATCGGGCTTCAAATTGGTGGTGCCCGGCTCGTAATCCATCAGCCCATCGAACAGGCTCTTGATCATCGACCAGTTCTGCCAGTCATAGCCGATCGCCGGATCGAGGGTCGCAACATCGTCCTTGTAGGTGATGGTGATGGCGCCGCCTTGCTTGGCGTTGGGATCGACCGTGTCTTCGGCGCGGACGCTTGTCATGCCGAGCATGAGGGCCAAGGCCGATGCCGCGACTGTGGATGCGAGAAACTTTTTCATTGTTGTGTTCCCTTTCTCTGTTTCATTTTCATCTGAGCTTGATGCGGGGATCGATGAACGGCGCGATGATGTCGGCGAGCAGATTGCCGAGCACGATGGCGAAGGCCGAGACCAGCGTGACGCCCATGATGATCGGAATGTCGACGCGCTGGATCGCCTGCCACGCCAGCTGACCGATGCCGGGCCAGCCGAACACGCTTTCGACGACGACGATGCCGCCCATGAAGATGCCGATGTCGATGCCTATCATGGCGATGACCGGCAGGATGGCATTCGGCAGTGCGTGGCGGAATATGATGGCGCTGCGCGCCAGGCCTTTGGCCCGCGCCGTGCGGACATAATCCTGGCGCAGGACGTCAATCATCGACGAGCGCATCATGCGCGCGTACCAGCCGGCGCCGAGTATGCCCATCGTCAGCGACGGCAGCACCAGATGGCGCCAGGTGCCATAGCCGCCGATCGGGAACCAGCTGAGACGCACGGCAAAGACGTAGAGCAGCAACAGGCCGACGACGAATTGCGGCGCCGAGACGCCGACGAAGGAGGCCACCATCAGGGTCTGGTCGGTGGCGGTGCCGCGCTTGACGGCGGCGATCAGGCCCATGGAGAGCCCGATCAGCAGTTCGCACAGGATGGCGCCTACCATCAAAAGCAGGCTGGCCGGCAGCCGCGAGACGATGAGCTCGGTGACCTCGGAGCGCTGTATGTAGGAGCGGCCGAGATCGCCGCTGACGAGCTTCGTCAGGTAGTGCCAATACTGGACCACGAAAGGCTGGTCGAGGCCGAGTTGCTGGCGGATGTTTTCCACCGTCTGCGGCGTAGCACTGCGGCCGGCGATCTGCCGCACCGGGTCGGCCGGCAAGAGGTAGAGCAGCGCAAAAGTGATCAGCGAGACGCCAAGCAGGATGAGCAGCGACTGGATCAGCCGGCGGCCGAGATAGGCGATCATGACCGGCCCCCCATTATTCCCGGCCCCTTTGCGTCGGATCGAGGATGTCGCGCAATGCGTCGCCGATCAGGTTGAAGGCCAGCGCCAACGCCAGGATTGCGGCGCCGGGGAAGAACACCAGCCAGGGGGCGGCCTGGAAATAGGTCTGGTTCTCGAAAATGATGTTGCCCCACGACGCGGTCGGCGGCTGCACACCGATGCCGAGGAAGGAAAGCGTCGCCTCGAGCAGAACCGTGGTCGAGATGCCGAGCGTGCCCCAGACGATGATGGTCGGCAGCAGATGCGGCAGGATGTGGCGAAATAGGATGCGCGGCGCACTCGCCCCGATGCTGCGCTCGGCATCGATGAACTCGCGTTCGGCCAGCGACGATGTCTCGGTGTAGATGACACGCGCCGTCTGCACCCAGTTGACCAGCGCGATGACCATGGCGACGATCCACAGGCTGGGCTGAAACACTGCCGCCAGGCAGATGGCGAGCAGCAGCGCCGGGAACGCCATCATCAGATCGGTGAAGCGCATCAGCGCGCTGCCGATCCAGCCGCGGAAATAGCCTGCGGTGACACCCACCAAAGTGCCGATCAAAAGCGCCACGCCATTGGCGACGATGCCGATGATGAGCGAGGTGCGGGCGCCGTAGAGGATGCGGGTCAAGAGGTCACGTCCGAGCAGGTCGGTGCCGAGCCAGTACTGGGCGCTGGGCGGCAGCGGCGAGCCCTCGATGGTCAGGCCGTCGAACATCTGCTCGTTGGGGTCATAGCCGGTCAGCCGGGGCGCCAGCACAGCGCCGGCAAGGACAATGGCGACTATGACCAGGCCGAGCAGCGCGAGGCGGCGTTTCACCAGCCGGCGCCAGACACCGGCGCGCGGTTTTGCCGGCATGCGCACCGGTAGATCAGGCGCGATGGGACTGGTCATCGCCGCCTTCTTCCCCCGTCGCTTCCTCGCTTGTCATTGCCACGATCCGACGCGCGGCATCCTCGACGCTGATCTGCCAGCTCATCGCCAGCGAACGCAGCTGCGCATAGGCGCGCTCGTCGTCGCTGCCTTTCGACAAGGCCGTCACCGCGCGCACGATGGTCTGGCGCTCGGCGACGCGCTGGCGCAGCGACGCTATCTCGCCGGCTAAATGTTTTCGGGCCTCGAAACTCTGTCTCGCGATCAACAGAGCGCTGTAGACGCCGGCATTGCCGACCGGCTTCAGCAGCTGCGCATCGGCCTTGTGCGACAGCGCCCATTCGATACGCCCCGGCGCCTCGGAACCGATCAGCGCCACCAGCGGCATCGGCGCCTCACCGGCTTCCCACGGGAACTGCTCGTCGAAACCGAGATCGGCATCGAAGAAGACGAAATCGGCGGCGAGAGCTTCCGGCGGCAATTCCGGCCAGCAGTCGATCGTAGCCAGGCCGATGGCCGACAATTGCCTGGTGATGGCCTGCACCGTCGGATGCGGGCGATGCAGGATGAAAGCCCGCGCGCCGCCGAGATTGGGGATGCGCGTCCGCGTCATGACACCACCCTCAGACGCGGACGGCCGAATGTCTTGGCGGGGTCGTAGCGCGACAGATAGGGATCCGGCGCGACCTCATCCTCCTGGCTGACGACCTCGAAGAAGCCATCGGCGATCCGGCCGATGATCACTGGCAGCGTCGCGTGCTGGGAGTGGGCGTCGATGGCGATCGGCCCGAGCCGGGTGGAGAAGCGCCGCTCGGCGAAGGCCTTGGAAAATTCCGCCGGGCCGGCATCAGTGTTGCGCGACAGCACGTCGGCCATCACCTGCACCGAGGCATAGGCGGAGGCCTCGAAGGACGAAGCGAAGGCAGCCGGCCGGGGCGCGAAATAGGGCCCGACCGACAGATGCCCTTTCCCTGTCTCGCCGATCGCCGGCAACTCGCCTTCCGTGAGGTTGCAGGAGATGACGGGGCAGTTTTCCGGCCTGAATGCCGCATCCTCATCGCCCAACTCGCGGTAAGCCGCCAGGAAGGCATACGACGAGGTGCCGATCAGATTGTTGAGAATGAAGCTCGGCCTCGTCGCCCGGATTTCCGCGATCAACCGCGACACGTCGGTCTCGCCGATGCGCAGATAGCGCTCGCCCAGCACTTTGCCGCCGGCATCCGCGATCAGGTCGCGCGCCACGCGGTTCATCTCCCAGCCCCAAATGTAGTTCGAGCCGAGCAGGAAGCCGTTGGCGCCGAAACGCGGCACGACATGCGCCATCAGCGGAACCAGATGCTGGTTGGGGCAGGCGTGCATGTAGACGACATGCTCGTTGGCCTCGAACCCTTCATAGGGGCAGGCATACCAGAGCATGCCGCCGGCCTTCTCCAGCACCGGGATGGTTTCCTTGCGGCTCCACGAGGTGACACAACCGACGACATGGCGCGCGCTGCTGGTCCTGAAAATGTCCTCGCACAAAGTCGCGTAGCGATCGGCATTACTTTGCGGATCGCGCTCGACCGGAACCAGTTCGATGCCATAGCTCCGATCGGCATTGATGTCGGCGATGGCGCGCGTGGCGCCCATCCGGCACGCATCGGAGACCAACTGGTAGCTGCCCGAGCGGGAATACAGGATGCCGATCTCGATACGCCGTTTCAAACCGATCCTCAGAAATGACAATGCCCCGCAGCCAGCGCCGGAGGGCGAGGCATACGAGGCATATTTGCCGCCCGGCGACCAAGGCCGGTATTTTGCGCTAGCGTATTCGGTCCGGCGGGTCAGTCAAGCGGGAAAGTACGTGGTCATGGGATCGGCCTTGTCCGGCTGCTTCTAGTTCCGCAGCGTGAACATCAAAGGCGCCACGACAGCCGTACCGGCCTTCTCAGGCGGTGGCGCGGGCACCGTCGCACCCTGCAGAATGCCGAGCGCGGCGCGATCGAGATCGGCGTCCCCCGAAGATCGGGTCAGCCGGACGGAGGTCACCTTGCCCGAAGCGCTGACGACGAAGGTCACATTTGCGGTACCCACGGCGCGCCGCGACCTTGCCGCGCTCGGGTAGCGCTTGTGCCGATTGATCCATCCGATCAGCTGGGAGTTCCATTTGCTTGCACTGACTGATGATCCACTCGATTGCGAAGCCTTCGGCGCCGACGCCTTCGCCGCTGCCTTTTGATCGACACTGGCGGTCACGACCGCTTTCGCCGGCGCGGCCTTTTCCTTCTTCTCTTTCTTTGCTTTCGGCTTGGGTTTTTCGGCAGCCTTCTTCGCCTTCTCGATCGGCTTGGTCTCCGCCGGCTTGGTCTCCGCCGGCTTGGTCTGGGGCGGCGGAATGACCACATCCGGCGCTATGGTCGGGACGATGTCGGGCACCACCTCATCCAGCGGCGGCGATTGATCGGGCTGCTCGGCCGCTGCCGTCTCGATCGGAGCGGCGGGTTGAACCGCTTCCGTCTTCTCGGCGACCGGCCCCGGCTGACCGGGCTCGGGCTCCACGACGGGCTTCAGTTCGGCAACCGCCTCCTCGATCTGGTTCGGCGGCTCAGGCGTCACCACGTCGGCCATCGAGTCCTCCTGCACCGCCGGCGCCACCATCATCGGCGACAGCTCGATAGCCACAGCCGGCGGCGGGCCGCCATCGGCCATGTTGGCCAGGCTGAAGCTCTGGACGGCATAGGCGATCGCGACATGCGCGCCGACAATGACAATGGCCGCAGCCGCCCACAAGCCAATTTCGCGCAGGCCGGCGCGTGGCGGGTCGGCCGCGGGTGCGGCGGCGGCCAGTTGCGTCACGGGGCGGCGCCCCGGTGCGCCGCGGATGCGTCCGCCGGCACCGTCTCCAGCCCCACCAGCGCGATCTTCAGATAACCAGCGCCGCGCAGCAGGTTCATCACCTCCATCAGCTCGCCATAACCGACCGCCTTGTCGGCACGCAGGAAGATGCGGGTCTGCTTGTCGCCCTTGGTTCTGCCGTCGAGCACCGCGGCGAAAGCCTGGCGCGGCACGCTGTCATTGCCGATCGCGAGCGTCAGATCGTCCTTCAGGGTCAGGAACAGCGGCGTTTCCGGCCGGGGTGCTGGCGTCGCCGTCGAACCCGGCAGATCGACATTGACGTCGACTGTCGCCAAGGGTGCAGCGACCATGAAGATGACCAGCAGCACCAGGATGACATCGATGAACGGGGTGACATTGATCTCGTGGTTTTCCTCGAGATCGCCATCGATAGCCTCGCGAATTCTAGCCGCCATAGCCCATCACTCCGCCGCCAGCGCGGGCGCCTGCGGCACCGTGCGGAAATCGAGATCGCGGCTGACCAGCCGCTCGACCCCGGCCGAGGCATCGGCAAGGAGCTGCCGGTAGCCGGCTATCGACCGCGCAAAGACGTTGTAGATGACCACCGCGGGAATGGCCGCGACCAGGCCCATCGCCGTGGCGAGCAGCGCCTCGGCGATGCCGGGCGCGACGACCGCGAGGTTGGTGGTCTGCGCCTGCGAGATGCCGATGAAGGCGTTCATGATGCCCCAGACGGTGCCGAACAAGCCCACGAAGGGCGCCGTCGAGCCGATCGTCGCCAGCACGCCGGTGCCGCGCGACATGCGCCGCGCCGCCGCCGCTTCGATGCGCGACAGGCGCGACGTCACGCGTTCCTTCAGCCCGTCGCCGGTGACATGGCCGAGCGCACCGGCCGAAAGGGCAGTCTCTTCCTCGGCCGCCCGCACCAAAAGCGCACCGGGGCCGCCACTGTTGCCAAGCGCGCGCCCGGCCTGGCGCAGCGTGGCGGCATTGCCGATGGCGCGCGCAGCGCGACGGGCGCCGAGCTTGCCGAAGAGAATCTCCAGCGATTTGGCCAGCCACACCGTCCAGGTGACCAGCGAGGCGAAGGCCAACCCGATCATCACCGCCTTGACGATGATGTCGGCGGCCATGAACATGCCCCAGGGCGACAGATCGTGCGGCAGCGTCAGCGATATTGCCGAAGGCTCGGCCTGCGCGGATGCACCGGGCTGGGTTGCCGGCTGTGGCGCGGTCGGCGCCGCCTGCCCGGCAGTTGGCGAAGCCGGCGCGACAGGCGCAGCCGGTGCGGGCCGTTCGACTGCGACCGGGGAAGGCTGGGCCGCCGACCGGGCAGCTGCAGCGGGTTCCGTCGTCACCCTGGGCTGCGTGTTTGGCTGCTCTTGCGCAGCAGCGCTGCCGGCCGACAGCATGACCGCGGCCAGCGCCGCCAACAAACCATTTCTGGACACGCTTCTTCCTCGCTTCGTCATTGCACGTACCGATCGGCTGGTCGGTGACGGAATGTCGACCCCGAAAATCCAGCCACTGGTTCTGGCTTCTCTCAAACGCGGCACAGCCGCTGGAAACAATTCAGGCGGCCGAGTGCCCTGCTTGACTATAAAACATGAGTTTACTAGTCAACAAACAAGATGGCTTTTTTGGCCAACGATTATCGGCGCGATGTCTCAGCGGCACATCGTCCTGGCGTCGGTCTACCTGGTGTCGTCGCACTGAGGGATGGACGGCCGCAGGGTTGCTGGGCCACGATACCGGGCAGCAATTGAGGCAGGCTGCGATGATCAAGGCGATACCGTTCGATTTCCCCTATGACGGCCGGCTGGTGCCGGCAAACACCGCGCTGCTGGTCATCGACCTGCAGGAGGATTTCCTCTCGCCGACCGGCTATTTCGCCAGGAAGGGTTATGACCCCGCGCCGCTGCGCGCCATCCTGCCGACAGTCAACCGACTGATATCAGCGGCACGCGCGGCCGGCCTCACCATCATTCACACCAGGCAGGGATATCGCGGCGACATGGCCGACATGACGCCGTACGAGAGATGGCGCCGCAAGCGGGCGGGTCTCGAAGGCACCGACGTGCTGCTGCGCTCCGGCCCCGGCTTTCAGATCGTCGCCGACATCGACGTCGCGCCGCACGACATCATCGTCAACAAGACCTGCAACAGCGCCTTCACCTACACCGACCTGGAACTTGTGCTTCGCGCACGCGGCATCAGCCATCTGATCTTTTCCGGCTGCACGACCGATGTCTGCGTGCACACGACGCTGCGCGAGGCCTGCGACCGCAATTTCCAGTGCCTGACCATCGCCGATGCCTGCGCCAGCGGCGACCAATACGCGCATGACGCGGCGCTGCATATGGTGACGGTGGAGGACGGGGTATTTGGTACGCTGACGGAATCTGACGCGGTGTTGGAGGCGCTGGCAGTGCTGAGTGGTGATTAGACGCTGGCGGGACAGCACCCCTCTGCCCTGCCGGGCATCCCCCGCAAGGAGGGCGATCAGACATCACGTCGGCTTTCGCCAATTACCAACGTTGAGAGCCGGCGCTCAAGCTGCCAATCTCCCCCTTTGAGGGGGAGATGTCCGGCAGGACAGAGGGGGGTGCTGTCCCGCCGGCGTTCCCGATCGCGATCTCGCTACCCAGCTGCGTGAATATCCGACCCGCCCCGCGAGGCAAACGCGCCGGGCTGCGGCACCTCCGCCTCACGGCGTGCCAGCGAATTACGCAAGAGCGCGATCGTCTCGCGGCCGACGCCGGCGATCTCGCGCGGCCTGTCGACGCCAACGATCATGAACTCACTGATGCCCAGCACCGCATAGGACAGCAGCGACAGGGCGATCTGCGCCGGTGGTCCGGAAAGTTCGACCGCCTTGTGTCCGACGGTAGAGGCGCCACCCTCCGAGCGGACCCGGACCGGAAGCGCAAAACGCAGCTTGCCGGCGCGGCCATGCTCGGCGGCGGCGCTGCGCGCCCGTTCCATCAGCTGGCGGATCTCGTCGGGCGAACCAGGCGCCAGCTCGAAGACGTCGGCATGGCGGCCGGCGACCTTCAGCGCCGTGCCGGACTGGCCACCCATGCGGATGGTGATATCGGCACCGTGCGGTCCTTTACGCGGTACGTAGCCGCCCTTGATGCTGTAGAACGCACCTTCATGGTCGAACGGCCGGTCGTTCGACCACAGCCGCTTCAGCAGCACCAGATATTCGTCGATGCGCTGCCAGACCACGGTGTGGCCGACCGGACGCGTCTCGGCATCGTCGTCATCCAGCGGCTCGCTCAGGATCCTCAGCGCCAGCCGGCCGCCGCTCCTGGCGTCGAGCGCCGCCAGTTGCCGCGCCGCAACCGCAGGCGCGATCACGCCGGCCCAGTGCGTCAGCACCACTTCCAGCGACGAGGTGCGGTCCAGCGCCTGGGCGGCGATGTCCATATTGGTCAACAGCCCGGCCGGGTCGTCGACGACGATGTTCTGGAAGCCGGAATCCTCGATCAGCGACAGCTTGGTCGCCGTCTCGACGAAATCATAGAAGAACGGTACGGCCGAACCGGCATCGGCGGCGTGCGTTTTACCGGGAACATGCGTGAACTCGATCGGCATTGCCATCTCCTCCATCACGTTGGATGTATGTCGCCCCCGGTTTTGAGACGACGACATGCGTAAAAACAAGCATCAGCGCCAAAGCGCGTCCGCGTTCGGTTCATCAACTCCGGTCACTCACTGAAAGCGCTAGGTCGCCACCCTTTCGGCCTGATCGGTCAGGGAATCAAGCCGAGCACGACTGCCCCGGTGAACACGAACGCAAGGGCAAAGACGAGATAGGCGAAAGCGCCGGCATAGGCCGGGCGAAAAGCCTGGCTATTGGCCAGCCTCTGGCTGGTGCGGTCTGTCTCGGCGTTCTGGATATAGGACATATCGACCTCCGTCTTGCGGATTAATCTATAAAATCAGTAGACTTTGTCGAGTGCTATTTTTTGGGGATATGTAGAACGATTTTCTCAGTATTCCTTATTATTTGGTTTGGCATTGCTGGGAGCCCCCTGTTGGCGACAAGCGAGCGACAAGCTTGGCCGACGTCTGCATAGGCGATAGCATCGCCATTCCGGCGTAAATGCGGATCATTTCGATCGGGAACGGGGAACAGAACATGGGTACAAGACTAGCCGGCAAGATTGCAATCATCTCGGGCGGCGCGACCGGAATGGGCGGAGCGGCCTCGGAATTGTTCGCCGCCGAAGGCGCCAAGGTGGCGATCATCGACCGCAATGGCGAGGCGGCGGCAGCCACTGCGGCGGCGATACGCGCGCGGGGACATATCGCCGAACACTGGGTGGCCGACGTCTCGGACGAGGCGCAGGTCGAGGCCGCAGTGAAGGCGGCGACGGTCAGGCTCGGCCCGGCCACGGTGTTGTTCAACCATGCCGGCACCATCGTGATAAAGCCGTTCCTGGAGACCACAGTGCAGGAATGGGACTGGCTCCATGCGGTCAATGTCCGCTCGATGTTCCTGATGACGCGCGCCGTGTTGCCGGGCATGATCGCTGCCGGTGGCGGTTCGATCGTCTGCACCTCGTCGATCTCGGCTGTGGCGGCCACACCCATGGAGGTGCTCTACGACACCACCAAGGGCGCCTGCCACATGTTCGCGCGCGCCATCGCAGTCGAATTCCGTGACCGCAACATACGCTGCAACGCCGTCTGTCCCGGCTTCATCCGCACGCCGCACGGCCTGCGCGAGGTCGCCGATCTCGGCAAGCTCGGCGTCGACGTGTCGGACGCCGCATTGGCCGCACAGCAGGGCCGCATCGGTGAGCCGGAGGAAGTGGCCAAGGCAGCGCTGTACCTCGCCAGCGATGAGTCCAGCTTCGTCAATGGCACGCATCTGTTTGTCGATAATGGTTTTACGGCGATGTGAGTATCCCAGGCTTGGCGCCTTACCGCTCTTCTCGTCGAAACGGCTTCAGCAGCGCCGACGGCGCAACCGCGTTGCGTGACATCACGGCCATCGCGACGATGGTGAAAATGAACGGCAGCATCAAGAACGTCTCATAGGGAATATGCCCGAGGCCGCTCGCCTGCATGCGCAATTGTAGCGCATCGACGAAGGCGAACAGCAGCGCCGCGCCCGCAGAGCGCCACGGGTCCCAGCGGCCGAACACGACCAGCGCGATCGCCACCCAGCCACGGCCCGACACGACACCAAAGGTGAAGGCGTTGAACTGTGCCATGGTGAGGAAGGCGCCCGCAAGCCCCATCAGCGCACCGCCGAGGATGACCGCCTGGAAGCGCGTGGCGATGACGCTGACCCCAGCGGAATCAGCGGCGCGCGGGTTCTCGCCGACCATCCGCACCGACAGCCCCCAAGGCGTGCGGTAGAGCACGAAAGCAGCGAGCGGGATGGCAATGATTGCCAAGTAGACCAGCGCAAACTGGTTGAAAACCGCTGACCCCAGAACCGGAATATCCGACAGCAGCGGGATCGGCACCGTCTGAAAACCCTTGATGCTGGGCGGCACCGATTGCTGGCCGAAGGTCAGACGGTAGAGGAAATAGGCAAGGCCGGACGAGAACAAAGTAACGCCGATGCCGCAGACATGCTGGCTGAGGCCGAGCGCCACGGTGAACAGCGCATGCAGCGCACTCATCGCCATGCCGGTCAACACCGCAGCCAGCACGCCGAGCCACAGGCTGCCGCTGAGGCTGGCGGCGGTGAAGCCGGTCATCGCGCAGAGCAGCATGATGCCTTCGATACCGAGATTGAGCACGCCGGCCCGCTCGGAGAACATCTCGCCCAGCGTGGCAAATGCCAGCGGCGTGGCGATGCGGATAATGGCGGCGAGGAAGCCGACCTGAAAGATCTGTTCGAACACCGCGCTCATAAGGCGGCACCGACGCGGCGGATGCGATAGGCCGTGAACAGCAGCGCCACCAGCATGGCGAGCAGCGCCGTGCCCTGGATGACATCGCTGAGGAACGCCGGCACGCCGGTGGCGCGCGACATCGCTTCGGCGCCGGTCATCACGGCGGCCAGGAAGATCGCCGCCGGTACGACGCCGAGCGGATTGAGCCTGGCCAGCATGGCAACGACGATGCCGGAATAGCCATAGCCCGGCGAAATGTCGCTCATCACCTGGAAATGCACGCCGCCGACCTCGCCGACGCCGGCAAGCCCGGCCAGCGCGCCCGACAGCAGCGCCGTCGAGATCAGCACCCGCTCGACATGTATGCCGCCATAGCGGGCGGCTTCCGGGCTTTCGCCGGTGACCCTGATCCGGAAGCCGAGCGTGGTGCGCACGATCAGGAACCAGATCAACGGGGCCGCGATCAACGCGGCGATGACACCCAGATGCAGCCTTGTGCCTTCGAGCAGCACCGGGAAATTCGCCGAATCCTCGATCGGCGGCGAGATCGGATAGCCGCTGAACGAGTCCTTCCACGGCCCCTCGATCAGCGCCATCAGCGCATAGTAGATGACCGAATTGAGCAGCAGCGAACTGACGACGTCGTCCACCTTGAATTTGACCCTGAGCGTCGCGGGCACCAGCGCTACCGCGGCACCGGCAGCAGCGCCCGCCAGCGCCATCGACAGGATCGCCAGCGCGCCCGGCATTGGGATGGCGCCGACGAAGCAGCTGGCCACGGCGCCGGCCAGCAATTGGCCCTCGGCGCCGATGTTCCAGAATTTGGCCCGGAAGGCGACGGCCACAGCCAGCCCGGTGAAGATCATCGGGGCGGCGCGCACCAGCGTTTCGGTGATGGCATAGCTGTCGCCGAACGAGGCCGACAGCATCACGCCATAGGCCTCAAGCACGCCGGCGCCGGCCAGCGCGATGAGGCCGCTGCACAGGGCAAGCGTGGCGCCGATGGCCAGCAGCGGCAAAGCGAGATTGAACCAGGCGGGGGTGGAACTGCGGGCTTCGAGGCGGAACATCAGCTATGCCCCTCCGCCGCCCAGACGGTCGCGCCGCCCCTCATCCGCCTGCCGGCACCTTCTCCCCGTATAGACACGGGGAGAAGGGATCTGGGCCCTATGGCAACTCCCCTCTTGCAGCTGTGGCGATTGGCGAAACCATGGGTGAGAGCCCCTCTCCCCGTCTCTATACGGCGAGAGGATGCCGGCAGGCAGGTGAGGGGCAGCGCTGACGCTTAAAGTCAGCCAAAAGCGGGCAGTATTATTTGAAGTTTCTGCGAGGAACCGAGTGAGAAAGTCCATCTAGGCTCTGCCCTCCGCCCCGGTCATCAGCAGCCCAAGCCGCGCGATGGTCGCATCGGCGCTGTCCAGCGTGCCGGCGATGCGGCCCTCATACATCACCGCGATGCGGTCGCAGAGCACCAGCAGCTCTTCGAGATCCTCGCCGATGACGATGATCCCGCAGCCCTTGGCACGCATGTCGAGGAATTTTTCGTGGATGAAGCGGGCGGCACCGATGTCGAGGCCGCGCGTCGGCTGCGAGACGATCAGCACCTTCGGGTCGAAAGCCAGTTCGCGCGCCAGCAGCGCCTTCTGCAGATTGCCGCCCGACAGCGCGCCGGCGCGGGTCATCGGCCCGGGGCACCTGATGTCATAGGCCTTGATCTGTTCTTCGGCGAAGGCGCGGATCGCATCTGGCTTGAGCAGGCCCCGGCTGCTGAAAGCCGCAGTACCAATGCGCGGCAACACCATGGAATCGGCGAGCGGCAGATTGGTGACCAGCCCGGTCGTCATACGGTCTTCCGGGATGCGGCCAAGGCCGAGCGCCTGCACCTCGCGCGGCGAGAACCGCGTAACAGGTTTGCCGGCTATCGTCATCGCGCCGGCGTCGGGCGCGCGCGTGCCGGAAATCACCTCGGCCAGCGCCCGCTGGCCATTGCCGGAGACCCCGGCAATGCCAAGGATTTCGCCCGCGCGAACGGCAAGCGATATATCGCGCAGCGGCGTCCCCGAATGCCGTGAGGTGGAAATACCGTCGAGCGTCAGCACCGCCGCGCCTGGGGTCGAAGGTCCTCTTGCCGGCGGCACGATCTCATGGCCGCACATCAGCTGCGCCATTTCTGCCGATGTCGTGTTCGCCGGATCGTCGACACGGCCGGCGACGCGGCCGTGCCGCAATACGGTGCAGCGATGGGTGAGCGCCCGCACCTCGTTCAATTTATGCGAGATGAAGATGATGCCGAGCCCCTGCGCCGCCATCGAGCGCAGCGCCGAAAACAGCCCGTCGACCTCGCTCGGCGCCAACACCGCCGTCGGCTCGTCGAGGATCAACAGCCTGGCGCCGCGAAACAGCGCCTTGACGATTTCGAGCCGCTGCTGCTCGCCGACCGACAGCGCGGAGACAGGCAGGTTGGGGTCCAGCGTCAGCCCATGCTGACGGCTGATGTCGGACAACCGGGCAAGTCCGCCGGCGCGGTCGATGCGGCCGGATTTGCCGGGAATGCCAATCAGAAGGTTTTCCAGGACCGTCAGCCTTGGCGCCAAATGAAAATGCTGGTGCACCATGCCGATGCCGGCGGCCAGCGCATCGGCCGAACTGGTGATCCGCACGGTCTTGCCCCGGATAAGAATCTCGCCGGCATCCGGCGCATAGGCGCCGAACAGCACATTCATCAGCGTCGTCTTGCCGGCGCCGTTTTCGCCCAGCAGGCCGAGGATCTCACCTGGGGCGACGCTTAGATCGACAGCCTCATTCGCCTTGACGGCGCCGAAGCTCTTGGTGATGGCGCGCATTTCGATGAGAGGGGCGGACAAAGGTGCTCCTGCGGAGATACCCCTCCCCCTCGAGGGGAGGGTGCCGAGCGAAGCGAGGCGGGTGGGGTCACCTCAACTGCCTCAACCTATGACTTAGCAGGATGGAGCACTTCGCGGAGGACCCCACCCGGCCCTGCGGGCCACCCTCCCCTCAAGGGGGAGGGGTACGCCGAGCTAATCCGAAACCGGCGTGTTCTCGTCGACATCCACCCGGAAATTGCCTTCCAGGATCTCGGCCTTCTTCTTCTCGACCAGATCCTTCACATCCGCCGGCAGCGTCTTGTCGAATTTATGGTAGGGCGCCAGGAACGACCCGCCCTTGGCCATGCGCGAGAAATCGCCATAATCCTGCGCGGTGAAGACACCGGCCTTGACCAGCTTGATCGCCTGCTCGACCGTCGGGTACATGTCCCAGACCGGCCCGGTTATGACCGTGTCGGGGCCGAGGCTCGACTGGTCGGACATGTTGGAGATGGCGAGGATCTTCTTGTCCACCGCCGCCTCGATGACGCCGAAGCGCTCGGCATAGATGACATCGACGCCGGCATCGATCTGGGCGACCGCCGCTTCCTTGGCCTTGGGCGGATCGAAGAACGAGCCAATGAAGGCGACCTTCTTCTTGATGTTGGGATTGACCTCCTTGGCGCCGGCAAAGAAGGCGTTGACCAGCCGGTTCACTTCCGGAATGCCCATGGCCGCCACCGCGCCGATCGTGCCCGACTTCGACATCTTGCCGGCGATCATGCCGGAGAGATAGGCCGGCTCGTGGATCCAGTTGTCGAAGACGCCGAAATTGGGCTCGGCCGGGCCGGCGCCCGAGCCGAACAGCCATGCCGTCTTCGGGAACTGCTTTGCCGTGCGGCGCGATTCACGCTCGGCGGCGAAGGCGTCGCCCAGCACCAGCTGGTACCCGCCTTGCGCATATTCGCGCATGACGCGGCTGAAATCGGCGGTCTGCACCTTTTCCGACCATTTGTATTCGATGCCGAGTTCCTTCTCGGCCTTCTGCAGGGCGACGTGGATCTGGTTGTCCCACGGCTCCTCGATCGGCGTGGCGAAGATCGCCGCCACCTTCAGCTTCTTGTCCTTGGCGAAGGCTGCACCCGGCAGCATGGCTGCGGCCAGGCCAAGTGCGCCGAGTTCCAGCACGTCGCGCCGCGACAGGCCGGTCGATTGCGATTTGTTTTTCCGGTTTTCCATCTAGTGCCCCTCTGTTTGACAGCCGTGTCGAGCCGGCTGTTCCGAAATCAGACGCGGAACTATGGAACGGGTGCGGACTTTTGTCCACATGGTCAAATTTGGCGGTGTCGCTGGCAGGAGCCGGCGCTAGCGTACCGCCTTCTCGCCACCGGCTACGGTGATGACGCCGACAATGATCAGCCCGGTCAGCAACAGCCGAACGCCGGCACTGACGCCGAACGTGTTGAGCATGGTCAGAAGCAGCACCAGGAACAGCGCCGCGCCCCAGACGCCGGGAACATTGGCCTTGCCACCGGCGACCGAGGTGCCGCCGATGACGACGACGGCGATCGAGGCCAGCAGGTACTCGTTGCCGATATCGACATTGGCGCCGCGGAAATAGCCGGCGAGCAGCGCCCCGTCCATGCCGCCGAGCGCGCCCGACAGCGTGTAAGTCAGGAAGCGGGTGCGGCCGACATTGACGCCGGCAAGCCACGCGGCGCGGATGTTCTGGCCGATCGCCAGCACCGAGCGGCCATAGATCATGCGCTGCAAGGCGATGGCCGCACCGATGCTGAACAATACGGTAAGGATCGCCAGCACTGGAATGCCCAGGATTTGCCAGTTGGCAAAATCGGCAAAGCCGGGCGGCGGCTTGATCTGCAGGCCACGCCCATAGCTGATGTCGATCGACTGGATGATGAAGCTGGCCGACAGAGTGGCGATGATCGGCGGGATCCTCAGCGCCCAGATCAGGAGATAGTTGACGGCGCCGATGGCAGCGCCGCAGGTGAGCGCGGCGAGCAGCCCGACCACGATCATGGAATCGCTGCCGCCCATGACCTTCATGGCGACGGCACTGGCGAGCCCGATATTGGCCGGTAGCGACAGGTCGACATTGCCTGGCCCGAGCGTGATGACGAACATTTGGCCGACGCCGACGATGACGGTGAACACGGCAAGCGAAAGTGCCGCCGTGACCATTCCGCCGCCGCCATAGCCGCCGGTGAAAGCGATGGTCGCCAGCCAGACGAACATCGCGCCGATGAACGACCATATCCAGGGTTTGGCGACAAGCGATTTCACAAATGTCATCGCTACCTCTCCCTGCGGCTGATCAGGACGCGGGCCGCCAGCACGATGATCAGGATGGCGCCGTTGGCCGCGACCTGCCAATCCGGCGGGATGTGCATGAAGGTGAGCAGAGGCGATGCCGCCAGCGCCAGTGTCAGCGCGCCAAGCACGGCCCCTATGGGCGATACCCGGCCGCCGACGAACTCGCCGCCGCCGAGGATGACGCCGGCGATCGCCAGCAGCGTGTAGCCATTGCCGATATTGGCGTCGGCCGAGGTGGTGATGCCGATCAGCGCCATGCCGGACAGAACGCCGAACAGGCCGGTCAGCGCAAACAGCACGATCTTGGTGCGCAGCAGCGACCAGCCAGCGCGCCTGAGCGCCGCCGGATTGCCGCCGGATCCCCGCAGGATAACGCCATAGGAGGTGCGCATCAGCCCAAAATGCACCACCGCTGCGATCGCCAGCGCGGCGATGATAGGGAACGGAATGAAGGGCGGCTTGAAGGCCATCAGCGACAAGAGCCAGTCCGGCGCCTTGCCACCGGGCTTGGGCAGCACCAGAATGGCAAGCCCCTGCCAGACGAAGCTCATGCCCAGCGTCACCACGATCGACGGCAGATTGCGCAGATGGATCAGTGCGCCGAGCAGCGCATAAACGCCTATGGAGCCGAGCAGGATGATCACGCCGAGCAGCGGCGCGTCCTTCAGCCAGGTCGCGGTGACGCAGCCGACAAAGCCGACAAAAGTGCCGATCGACAGATCGAGCTCATTGCCGGCGATGACGAACATCTGGGCGATCGTCGCCAGCGCGATCGGGATAGCCAGGTTCAACATCAGGCTGAAGCCGAAATAGCTGATGGCGCGTGGGTTGAGCCAGGCGATGGCGATAACCACCAGCGCCAGCGACAGCGCCGGCAACAGGCTGCGCAACAGGCGCGCGCGGGCGGCACTGCTTCGCGGCGAGGTCGTCAGGCCGGGAGCGATTGCCGTCATCTCAGGCCGCGTCGCCGAATGAGGACTGGATGATCTTTTCCTCGGTCAGCTCGTCGCGCGTGAGATTGGCGACGATGCGGCCGTTCTTGAAGACATGGATGTGGTCGCAATTGTCGAGCTCTTCGGTCTCGGTGGTGTACCAGAGGAAGGTCCGGCCCTTGGCCGCCTCCTCGCGCACGAGATCGTAGACCTCAAGCTTGGTGCCGATGTCCACGCCGCGCATCGGATCGTCCATCAGCACGATCTGCGCATCGGAACCCAGTGCGCGGGCAAACAGCGCCTTCTGCTGGTTGCCGCCGGACAGCGAGAAGATGTTGTTGGTCATGTCAGGCGTGCGGATGCCGATCTTCTGCTTCCAAAACTCAGCAAGCTCGGCCTCGCGCTGCGGCGAGATCAGCAACCCTTTGCGCAGCCGCGCCAGCGAGCGGATGCCGATGTTTTCGGCAATAGACCATTGCGGGAAAATGCCGTCCGATTGGCGGTCTCCGGCCACCAGCGCCACCGGGGCGGTCACCTCGATATCAAGCCTTCTACGCGTCGCGGCGGCAAAGATCGCCAGCAACAGGTCGGTCTGGCCATGGCCGGCAAGCCCGGCAAGCCCGATGATCTCGCCGGCGCGAGCGACAAGCTCCTTGCCGTCCTGCTGCCGCTCGGGCCGCGCCCGCACCCTGAGCGGGCCCGCCGCCGGCCTGGCGGCGATCTCCGCCGCGATCTTCTCGCGCGCTTCCGCGCCGCCCATGGTGGCCACCAGCCGGTCGCGGTCGAACGCTTTTGCAACGTCCGTGGCGACCACCTTGCCGTCGCGCATGACCACGATGCGGTCGGCATTCTGCAGCACCTCGCCCAGCACATGCGAGATCAGGATGCAGCTGCCCCCGGTGGCTACGAAACGGCGCACGAAGGCAAGCAGCTGGCCCGCAGTATGCGCGTCCAGCGAAGAGGTCGGCTCGTCGAGAATGACCAAGTCGAGCGGATCGCGCGTCACCGTGAAGGCGCGCGCCACCTCGACCATCTGCCGCCGGCCGATGGAGAGATCGCCGGCAATGTCGTCTGCCGAGATGCCGTGATCCGGAAAGATTTCGTCCAGCTTGGCGGCAATGAGAGCAGCCGCCTTGCGTCGCCAGCCGAAGCCGGTGAGCGCCGGATGGTTGATGCGCGTATTCTCCGCGATACTGAGGTTAGGGCAGAGCGACAGTTCCTGGAACACGCAGCGTATGCCGAGTTTCAGCGCGCGCGCCACCGAGTAGTCGGTTTCGGCATTGCCACGCACCGCGATCTCACCGCCATCGGGCTGCAGCGTACCGGCCACCATATGCATCAGCGTCGATTTGCCGGCTCCGTTGTGGCCGACCAGCCCGACGCATTCGCCTGATACAACATGGAAGTCGACGCCGTTAAGCGCCCGAACGGCGCCGAAATGTTTTTCGGCGCCGTTCAGCCTGATGATGTCCAAATGGGCGGCGCCGAAATGTTTTTCGGCGCCGCCCAGTCTGATGATGTCCGTATTGGCCTCAGGCATGCTCAACGATATCCGGTCGGTCATGCCGCTGGCAATGAATGCAATGCATCACTTGATATTGGCTTTGATCGCCGCGATTGCGTCTTCCTGGCTGTATTCGTGGGTGGCGACGCCGCCCTCCTTGATTTTCGGCAGCTCGGTCTCGAAATTGTCCTGGGTAAAGGCGAGATACGGCACCAAAAGGTCATGCGGAATGTCGGTGCGGCCGTCGAGCACCTGCTGCGCCACCCAGAAGGCCAGCGACGACACGCCGGGCGCGATCGAGGCCGACCAGGTCTGGTAGCCATCCTTGTCCTTCTGCTCCTTCCACCATTTCAGCTCGTCCTGGCGGTTGCCCATGATGATGGTCGGACGCGGCTTGCCTGCGGCGGCAAAGGCTTGTGCCGCGCCATAACCGTCACCGCCCTGGTCGACGATGCCGACGATGTCGGGCAACGAAGGCAGGATCGTCGCGACCGCCTTCTGCGCCGTCGTCTGGTCCCAGTCGCCGGTCACCGAACCGACGATCTTGAACTCGGGATGGGCGGCGACGCCTTCCAAGATACCGGCATGGATGGCATCGTCGATCGAGGTGCCGGCAAGGCCGCGGATTTCCAGCAAATTGCCGCCCTTGGGCTGGAACTTGGCCATCTGCTCGACTTCCTGCTTGCCCATGTCCTTGAAGTCGACGACGACGCGGTAGGCGCAAGGTTCGGTGACGGTCCCGTCGAAGGAGACGACGACGATGCCGGCATCGCAGGCCTGCTTGATGGCGCCGTTCAGCGCATCCGGCGATGCGGCATTGATGACGATGGCGTCATAACCCTGCAGGATCAGGTTCTGCACCTGGGCAGCCTGGGTCGGCACTTCCTTGTCGGCGGTGGTGAAGATGTCGGCGGCGCCGACGATCTTATCCTCCACCGCCTTCTTGGTGACGATGCCGTAGCTGTCGAGCATCGCCTGGCGCCACGAATTGCCGGCGTAATTGTTGGAGAAGGCGATCTTCTTGCCGCTGGTGTCGGCAAGCGCCGTGCCCGAGGCGAGCATCGCCGTCAGAGCGCTCAGGACGAGCAGTGTCTTCATGTCATAATCCTCCCATAGATTGTCGGCCCCGCCGACTGTTGCAGATGGTTTTGGCGTTGTCTGCCTGTTTTTTATCTATTGTCAGACAAATTCAGATACGCCCGCTTGTCAACTGCGATCGGTTACGCTTTGGCGATCAACTTCAGGTGCGATGATTGAAAAGCCTTCGCCTGCTGGTCTAGGGAAGGGCCCAGGAGACCATGCATGGCAGCGACGCCGCCGACCCTTCCCCCCAGTGCACCCAAAAGAATGGGCGCGCCCGGAATTCCGGCGCGCTGGACGTCAAGCGCCAAGAGCGGCGTAGGTGCCGCGCTTTCAACGGCGAGTCGCGTCTGGTTCACGCTCGGCCATGGCATCGTCAATGAAATCTACTATCCCGGCCTCGACAGCGCCTGCACGCGCGACATGGGACTGCTGGTCACCGGCCTCGGCGGCTGGTTTTCCGAGGAGAAGCGTGACGCCACGCATGCCATCGAGCCGTTCGAGGAAGGCGTGCCCGCCTACCGGCTGGTCAACGCGACGGCGCGTTACCGGATCGAAAAGCGCATCCTGGCGGATCCGGCGCGCCCGGCCCTGCTGCAGGAAATCAGCTTCACGGCACTCGAGGGCGTGGCCACGGACTACCGCGTCTACGCCCTGCTGGCGCCGCATCTGGTCAATGCCGGCATGGGCAACACCGCCTGGATCGGCGAGCACAAGGGCAAGCCGATGCTGTTTGCGTCCGGGCACGGCGCCTGCTTGGCGCTTGCCTCCTCGCTGCCCTGGGGCGACTGCTCGGCCGGCTATGCAGGCTTTTCCGACGGCTGGCAGCAACTCAGCCGCGCCGGCCGGCTCGATCCGACCTGCCAAAGGGCGGAGGACGGCAATGTCGCGCTGACCGGCGAGATCGGCTTTTCTTTAGCCAACAGCGAAGCCTTGCTTGCGCTTGGGTTTGGGGCAACGCCGGATGAAGCGGCCGAAAACGCCGCCGCCAGCCTGAAACGCGGTTTTGAGCCGGCGGCAAAGGTCTATGTCGCGAAATGGCGGAAATGGCAGGCAGGCCTGACGGCGCTCGACCACCATGATGCATCCGGCCTCAACACCTACCGCGTCAGCACAGCGGTGCTGGCGACACACCTGTCGCTGGCGAGGCCCGATGCGGCCGTCGCCAGCCTGTCGATCCCCTGGGGGTTCAGCAAGGGCGACGACGACCTTGGCGGATATCATCTGGTCTGGCCGCGCGACCTCGTCGAAACTGCGGGCGGCTTCCTCGCCGCCGGCGATCCGGCGCAGGCGCTTGAGATCCTCGCCTATCTCCGTTCCATCCAGCAGCCGGACGGCCACTGGCCACAAAATGTGTGGCTCGACGGCTCGCTCTATTGGCCGGGCATCCAGATGGACGAATGCGCCTTCCCGCTGCTGCTTGCCGATGCGCTGCACCGCGCCGGCCACCTGCCGCGCGCAAAGCTCGCCGCCTTCATGCCGATGGTCGAGAAAGCAGCGTCCTATATCGTGCGCAATGGCCCCGTCACCGGGCAGGACCGCTGGGAAGAGGACGCGGGCTACAGCCCATTCACGCTCGCCGTCGAAATATCGGCACTGCTTGGCGCCGCCGATCTGTTCGACGTCAACGGCAAACCCGAGCCGGCTAACTATTTGCGCGAGGTCGCAGATTGCTGGAACGACCAGATCGAGCGCTGGACCTATGTCAGCGGCACACCGGAGTGCCACGAGGCTGGCGTCGACGGGTACTACATCCGCATCGCACCGGCCGACGCTTCAGGCGCCGCATCGCCGAAGGACGGCTTCGTACCGATCAAGAACCGTCCGCCGGGCGATACCGACAAGCCGGCCGAAGCGATTGTCAGCCCGGACGCGCTGGCGCTGGTCCGCTTCGGCCTCAGGGCCGCGGACGATCCGCGCATCGTCGGCACGGTCAAGATCATCGACGCGCAACTGCGCTGCGACCTGCCGCAAGGGCCTCTATGGTACCGCTACACCAGCGACGGGTATGGCGAACACGCCGACGGCGCCCCCTTCGACGGCAACGGCCAGGGCCGACCCTGGCCGTTGCTGGCCGGCGAACGCGCCCACTACGAGCTGGCCGCCGGTAACAAGGACAGGGCGGCAAGCCTGCTCAGGACATTCGAGGCTTCGGCTGGTGTGGGCGGTCTGCTGCCGGAACAGGTCTGGGACGGCGCCGACATACCGGAGCGCGAATTGTGGCTGGGCAAGCCGTCGGGCAGCGCCATGCCGCTGGTCTGGGCGCATTCGGAACACATCAAGCTGTTGCGCTCGCTCCGCGACGGCGCCATCTTCGACATGCCGCCGCAAGGCGTCAAGCGCTATGTCAGGGACAAGACCGGCTCGCCGCTGAGGATATGGCGCTTCAACAACAGGCTGCGCACCATGGAAGCCGGCAAGACGCTGCGGGTTGAACTGCTGCAGCCGGCACTGATCCGCTGGAGCGGCGACCAGTGGCAGACCAGCCATGAAATCAACACGTCCGTGAATGTCTTTGGCGTCCATATGGCGGATCTGCCGGTGACCGATATTCCGCGGGGTAATACGATCGTCTTCACTTTTTTCTGGCCCGACGGCGACCGTTGGGAGAATGTCGACTTCACCGTCGGCATTGAGAACTAACTCGCCAGCAATTTCTTTCCTCAAGCGACTAGGACAACACCATGCAGATCGGAATGATGGGACTGGGCAGGATGGGCGCCAACATGGTGCGCCGCCTGATGCGCGACGGCCATCAATGCGTCGTCTACGACATCAACCCGGCAAGCGTTGCCGCCCTGGTTGCCGATGGCGCCATCGGCGCCGCATCGATGGAGGAGTTCGTCGGCAAGCTTTCCAAGCCGCGCAGCGCCTGGCTGATGCTGCCGGCGGCGATCACCGGCAAGATCGCCGACCAGGTGGCGGCACTTATGGAGCCCGGCGACATCATCATCGACGGCGGCAATTCCTACTATCACGACGCCGTCGACCAGGCGGTCGAACTAGCGGCCAAGGGCCTGCACTATGTCGATGTCGGCACCAGCGGCGGCGTCTGGGGCTTGGAGCGCGGCTACTGCCTGATGATCGGCGGCCCCGATACGGCGGTCAAACACCTCGATCCGATCTTCGCCACGCTGGCGCCCGGCGCCGATGCCGGCGCCACGCCCGACAAGGCGGGCGGGACCGCACCCTTTGGCTACCTGCATTGCGGACCGAGCGGCGCCGGCCATTTCGTCAAGATGATCCATAACGGCATCGAATATGGTGTCATGGCCGCCTATGCCGAAGGCATGAACATCCTGAAATCGGCCAATGCCGGCAAAAGACAGCGCACTGCCGACGCCGAGACCAGCCCTTTGGAAAACCCGCAATACTATCAGTTCGACATCGACCTGCCGCAGGTGGCCGAGGTCTGGCGCCATGGCAGTGTGATCGGCTCCTGGCTGCTCGACCTCACCGCCGGCGCTCTGAAGAGCGACCCGGCATTGGCCCAGTTCGGCGGCCGCGTCTCCGATTCCGGTGAAGGCCGCTGGACGCTGAAGGCGGCGATCGACACCGGCGTGCCGGCGCCGGTTCTGTCCTCGGCTTTGTTCGACCGCTTCTCCTCGCAGGGCGAATCCGAATTCGCCGACAAGCTGCTGTCGGCCATGCGCTATGCCTTTGGCGGCCATGTCGAAAAGCCGAAGGCCGGCAAGTGAAGGCCGCAGGGGAGACGCGCAAGATGAGCCCGGAACGGTCCGACACGCTGGTGCTCTTCGGAGCAACCGGCGACCTTGCCCACAAGAAGATATTTCCGGCCCTCTACCAGATGGTAGCCAAGGGGAACGCTGACCGAGCCGGTAATCGGCGTCGCCTTCGATGCCTGGGACATCAACCAATTGCAGGCGCGGGCCCGCGACGGCATTGTCAACGCTGTCGGCAAGATCGACGAAAAGATCTTCGCCAAATTCGCCAATCTGCTGCGCTATGTCAGCGGCGACTACCGCGACGGCGCGACCTTCGAGAAGCTGAAGACGGCGCTCGGCTCGGCGCAGCGGCCGCTGCACTATATGGCGGTGCCGCCGACCATGTTCGAGACCGTGGTCCAGGGGCTGGAGCAATCCGGTACCGCGCATGGCGCGCGGCTGATGGTGGAAAAGCCGTTCGGCCACGATCTCCAATCGGCGCGCTGGCTGAACCGCGTGCTGCATCTGGTGTTCGAAGAGCAGTCGATCTTCCGCATCGACCACTATCTCGGCAAGGAGGCGATCCAGAACCTGCTCTATTTCCGCTTTGCCAATTCCTTTCTCGAGCCGATCTGGAACCGCAACTTCGTCGAAAGCGTACAGATCACCATGGCCGAGGACTTCGGCGTCGAAGGCCGTGGCAAATTCTATGACGATGTCGGCGCTATCCGCGATGTGATCGAGAACCATCTGCTCAACATCCTTTTGCTGCTCGCCATGGAACCGCCGGTCGGCCGCTCGGCCGACGATCTTATCGACGAGAAGGTGCAGGTGCTGCGCGCCATCCGCACGCTGACCAAGGACGACGTCGTGCGCGGTCAGTTCACAGGCTATCTCGCTGAACCCGGCGTGAAGCCGAACTCGCCGGTCGAAACCTTTGCCGCGGTGCGCTTCATGGTCGACACCTGGCGCTGGCAGGACGTGCCCTTCTTCATCCGCACCGGCAAGAACATGCCGGTGCATGTGACCGAAGTGATCGTGCGGCTGAAGCGGCCGCCGCTCGACGTCTTCGATCCGATCAAGCCCAGCGATGCCAATTACGTGCGCTTCCGCATCGACCCGCAGGTGGCGATCTCGATCGGCGCGCAGCGCAAGGCGCCCGGCGACGACATGGTCGGCGAGCAGGTCGAGCTCACCGCGCTCGACGATTCGAAGGGCGACATGCCGCCCTATGAGCGGCTGATCGGCGATGCCATGAACGGCAATGGCCAATTGTTCACCCGCCAGGATGCCAGCGAGCTTGCCTGGCGCATTGTCGGCCCGGTGCTCGGCGACACCACGCCGCCGCATATGTATGAGCCGAAGACCTGGGGGCCGGCCGACGCCATGGCCTCATTCGGGCCGCCCAACGGCTGGATCAATCCGACTTGAGCAATTCCAGGAAAGTGCGAGCGGTTTTTCCGTCCGGAATTGCGTAAAAACAAAGAGTTGGAGCATTCCCCCGTTTCCCTGAAACGGGGAACGCGCCAAGTGAGCGGAGGAAACGACATGGCCAAGGCAGCCAGGCCCGCGAAGGCCAAGGCGGAACCGATCGTGCTGACGATCGATGTCGGCGGCTCGCACGTAAAAATCCTCACCAGCGCAGGCGGCGAGATGCGCCGCGCCGATTCCGGACCGGACCTGACACCGCAGCAGATGGTCGCCACGGTGAAGACGCTGGCCGAAGGGCTGGCCTATGACGTGATCTCGATGGGCTATCCCGGCCCGGTCAGGCACAACAGGCCTTCGCTCGATCCCGCCAACCTCGGCAAGGGCTGGGACGGCTACGATTTTGCTGCCGCCTTCGGCAAGCCGGTCAAGGTCGTCAACGACGCGCTGCTGCAGGCGATCGGCAGCTACGATGGCGGGCGCATGCTGTTCCTCGGCCTCGGCACCGGCCTGGGCGCGGCGATGATCCTCAACAATGTCGGCCAGCCGATGGAACTGGCGCATCTGCCGTACCGCAAGGGCGGCAGTTTCGAAGATTATGTCGGCGAGCGCGGCCTGGAGAAATACGGCAAGAAGAAATGGCGCAAATACGTTTTCGACGTCGTCGGGCGGCTGCGTGCGGCGCTGCAGCCGGATTATGTCGTCATCGGCGGCGGCAATGTCGACAGACTGGATGAATTGCCCGCCACATCCAGGCGCGGCGACAATACGCGCGCTTTCGAGGGCGGTTTTCGACTATGGCGCGACAAGGCGCTCATCGTCTGATAGTATTAAAATTCAGTATAGTTGTTCAAAATGACGTGTGGCGCGATACGAAGTCATTGCGTTACGCAGATTTGGCGATTAGATCGGTGGCACCGGATGGAATCATCTGGCGCAACCGCACATATGCGGCAAGACAAATGACTAGAGTGGATTTCCGGCTCCGCTGGGACCACTCTGGGAGTTTCCGCCACCCCCCTAGCGACGGAGAGATAAATTGGCCGACGACAGCAACGACTCTGACAAGGACATCGACCTGCTCGAGCTTACCGCCCATATCGTGTCCGCTTACGTCGAGAAGAACCGCTTGCCCGTTGCCGGCCTGAGCGATCTCATCGCCAGCGTTGCGGCGTCGATCGGCGGGCTCAGCCAGCCGCCGGCCCCAGTGGCGGCGCCGCAGATCCCGGCCGTCAATCCCAAGCGGTCGGTGACGCCGGACTACATCATCTGCCTCGAGGACGGCAAAAAATTCAAATCGCTGAAGCGCCATCTCGGCGTCCATTTCAACCTGACGCCGGAAGCCTATCGTACCAAATGGGGCCTGCCGGCCGACTATCCGATGGTTGCCCCCAACTACGCGGCGTCGCGCTCCGAGCTGGCCAAGTCGATCGGCCTCGGCCGCAAGGCCGCAGTGGCGCCGCCAGCCAAAGCCAAGGGTCGGAAGGCCAAAGTCCCGGCCTGAGTGGGCTCAGCGCCTCGGCGCTGAGCCAATCGTTTGGACGACTGGAACAGAAGCCTGCCAGCGAATGAGCCTTGGCAGGCTTCGTGCTTTTGTACACCACAGAGATTGCTTTGGGGGAGCAGCGATGAACTACGCCAGAATGGTGATCGAGAAAGAGGCGCCGGAGGAATACGGCTACGATCGCATTCGGTTCAATCTCTCCGAAAGCTCGATCGCCGATCAGAAACTCTCCGACGTCGGCCTGTCGCTGCCGGATCTCACGCTGTTCTACGGCGAGCATCGCGGCGACAAGGAGTTGCGGGCGCTGATCGCGGCGCAGGATTCCGGCATTTCGCCTGACGATGTTCTGGTGACCGCCGGTGCGGCGGGCGCGCTCTTCATCATCTCGACCTCGCTTCTGTCGGAGCGCGACCACCTTGTCGTCGTCCGGCCGAACTACGCCACCAACATCGAGAACCCCAAGGCGATCGGCTGCGCCATCTCCTATGTCGATCTCGATTTCGAAGCAGGCTTTGCCATCGATTTCGGCCGGGTCGCCGCCAGCATGCAACCGAACACCAAGCTGATCAGCGTCACCTGCCCGCACAACCCGACTGGCACGATGATGGGCCGGGCCGATCTCGACGCGCTGATTGCGCTGGCCGAAGCGAGCGGCTGCCATCTGCTGGTCGATGAGACCTATCGCGACCTCTCCTATGGACAGCGCCTGCCGGCGGCGGCTTCTCTCAGCCCCAAGGCGATCAGCGTCTCGTCGCTGTCGAAAGCCTTCGGCATTCCCGGCATCCGAATTGGCTGGCTGATCACCAGCGATGCCGAACTGCAGGAGCGCTTCCTCGCCGCCAAGGAGCAGATCGGCATTTGCGGCAGCGTCATCGACGAAAGCATTGCGCGCGGCATGCTGGAGCGCCGCGACGCTTTCTTGGGCGCGCTGCTGCCCGAGATGGCGAAACGCCGCGACATCGTGCAAGCCTGGATCGACCGCGAGCCGCTGGTCGACTGGGTGCGGCCACAAGGCGGCGTCGTCGGATTTCCAAGGCTCAATGTCAGTCCAGACTTCGACCTCGACCGTTTCTACGTCAATCTCTTGGAAAACCACGGCACCTATGTCGGTCCCGGCCACTGGTTCGATATGCCCAAGCGCTTCTTCCGCGTCGGTTTCGGCTGGCCGAAAGAGGCGGAATTACAGGGCGGCCTCGACGCCATCACCGCCGCGCTGAGGCAGTAACGTGCGCGTGCAATCGGGCGAGCGGCTGGAAAGCCGCTTGATCCAGGCCCGATTTTCACGCATACGCGCCCCGAACTTTGATAAGTTTCATTGGCCGGAACAGCGCCCATTTCCGGGAAGTGCCCCGCCGGCCAATGCAAGCAACGGGGCCTGTATCCATGACGTCCCATTCCCATACACCGCCTGACCGGCGTTACGCCGCCTTCCGCCATCGCTCCTTCCTGAGCTATTGGGCGGCGCGTTTCCTGACCACCTTCGCCACCATGATCGTGTCCGTCGCCGTCGGCTGGCAGATCTATGATCTGACGCGCGATCCCTTCGATCTCGGCATTGTCGGCATCGTCCAGTTCCTGCCGTCGCTGCTGCTGGTGCTGGTCACCGGCGTTGTCGCCGACCGTTTCGGCCGCCGCCTGATCATGGCGCTGGCGACGGTAGTCGAGGCAGGTTGTGCGCTTGTCCTGTTGTACTTCACGCTGCGCGGTCTCGTCAGCCCGCTGCCGATCTTCATCGTGCTGGCTATGTTCGGCCTGGCGCGCGCTTTTTATGGGCCGGCCTCGTCGTCGCTGTTCGCCAACCTTGTTCCGCCGGAAGATTTCGGCAATGCGATCGCCTGGAACTCGTCCGCCTGGCAAACTGCGACCATTGTCGGCCCGGTCGCCGGCGGCCTGCTCTATGGCGTCTCGGCCGAAGCCGCTTACGCCGTTGCCTCCGTGCTGATGCTGGTGGCCGGTCTGCTGATCTTCACCATTCCGAAACCGGCCCAGCAGAGCGCCACCGACAAGCCGACCATGGAAACGCTGTTTGCCGGCTTCCGCTATATCTGGAGCGAGAAGATCGTCCTGGGCGCCATCTCGCTCGACCTCTTCGCCGTGCTTCTGTCCGGTGCCTCGGCGCTGCTGCCGGTCTATGCCCGCGATATTCTGGAACTCGACCCGTGGGGCCTCGGCCTGCTGCGCTCGGCGCCCGGCATCGGCGCCATCTGTGTCGCGGTCTGGCTTGCCGGGCATCCGCTGCGCGACAGTGCCGGCAAGATCATGCTCGGCTTCGTCGCCGGGTTCGGCGCCTTCACCGTGCTGTTCGGCGTCTCGACCATCACCTGGCTGTCGATCCTGGCCCTTGCCGGCCTCGGCGCCACCGATATGTTCAGCGTCTATATCCGGGAGACGCTGATCCAGCTGTGGACACCCGACGAGGTTCGCGGCCGCGTCAACGCCGTCAACCAGGTCTTCGTCGGCGCCTCCAACGAAGTCGGCGAGTTCCGCGCCGGCACCATGGCGGCGCTGATCGGCACCGTGCCGGCGGTGGTGATCGGCGGCGTCGGTGCGATTGCCGTCGCCGGACTGTGGGCGGTGCTGTTTCCGCAACTGCGAAGGGTGCGGCATCTCAACAGCCGCAACTGATCGAGTAAGCCGCAGGATCCGGCGCTCGGTCCAAATCAGCTTGCGCCGATGACGGCTGAGATGGGCCGGAAGCGGATGGGCCGGTTCTGGGCGAACTAGCCAGATGGCGGGGCAGCCACAGGGTGGACATTTCAGTCCATATGGAAAATGATTATGTTGCCATGCACAATACTGCAGTGCTCTGGTCTCGACGAGAAACCTTAAATATAGAAGAGAACCACCCGACCTCCGGGTCCAGCTAGCGGGGACGCAAATGGACACTTCAGGGAATCGGCAATCGCATCGCGACGCAAGCGGGCGACCCAGCCGATCGGTCGGCTGGCTGGCCCGCTCCGCCGTCCCAGTGGCATTCCTGCTCGGCATGGCTTTCAGCAGCAACGCGTTTGCGCAGGACCAGCAACTGCCGGTGGTGACGGCGGCCAAGCCGGTGGTGCGTGAAATCGTCGAAGACGACGAGTTCGTCGGGCGCTTCGAAGCCGTCGACGAGGTCGCCATCCGTTCGCGCGTCAGCGGCTATCTGGACAAGATCAGCTTCCAGGACGGCGCACTGGTCAACAAGGGCGACCTGCTCTTCACCATCGACCAGCGTCCGTACCAGGCGGCCTACGATGCCGCCAAGTCGCAAGTAGACGTCGCCAAGTCCCTGCTCGAATTCTCCAAGATGCAGCTGGATCGCGCCGATGAACTCGCCAAGACCGGCAATATCTCGGCCGCCACGGTCGACGACCGTCGGCGGGAATACCTTTCGGCGCAGGCGCAGATGCAAGGCGCGACGGCTGCGCTGACGACGGCCAACCTGAACCTGGAGTTCACCGAGATCAAGGCGCCCTTGTCCGGCCGCATCGACCGCCGGCTGGTGTCGGTCGGCAACCTCGTGCAGCCGGATTCCACCTTGCTGACGACCATCGTCACGCGCGATCCGATCGACTTCTATTTCGACGTCGATGAGCGCCTGTATTTCAGCTACGCCCGCGACGCGAAGGAGCGCGGCGGCAGCATGCAGGAAGGCGCCGGCGGGCTCGAGGTGGTGGTTCGCGTCGCCGACCGCGCGGAGGCGGTATTCAAGGGCAAGCTCGATTTTGCCGAGAACCGGATCGACAACGCGACCGGCACCATGCGGGTGCGTGCAAGGTTTGCCAACGCCGACGGCGTTCTCCAGCCAGGCATGTTCGGGCGCATCAACGTGCCGGGGTCGCTGCCGCATAGCGGCGTCCTGGTGCCCGACGAGGCGGTCGGCGCCGATCAGGATCGCCGCATCGTGTACCTGGTGGATGAGGCTGGGATGGTGTCGGCGAAGCCCGTGCGCACCGGCCCGCTTCTCGACGGCTACCGGGTGATCCGCGCGGGCCTGACCGGCGACGAGACGATCATCGTCAATGGGCTGATGCACGCCAGGCCCGGCACCAAGGTGAAAGTCGAGATGGTGACGTTGCCGCCCAAGGTCGACACCGCCGGGTTGCAGCAATGAGGTTCGCCCATTTCTTCGTCGACCGTCCGATCTTCGCATCGGTCGTTTCGATCGTCCTCCTGATCCTCGGCGGGATTGCCTATACCCAGCTGCCGATCGCGCAATATCCCGAGATCGCGCCGCCGACCATCGTCGTTCGCGCCCAGTACCCGGGCGCCGACGCCGAGACAGTGGCAGCGACGGTGGCAACGCCGATCGAGCAGGAGATCAACGGCGTCGAGGGCATGCTTTACATGTCGTCCTATTCGTCGGGCGACGGAGCGATGGCGCTGACCATCACCTTCAAGCTGGGCACCGATCTCGACCAGGCGCAGGTGCTGGTGCAGAACCGCGTGTCGGTCGCCGAGCCGCGCCTGCCCGAAGAAGTCCGCCGCCTCGGCATCACCACCATCAAGAGCTCGCCCGACCTGATGATGGTCGTGCACATGCTGTCGCCCGACAATACCTACGACCAGCTCTACGTCTCGAACTACGCCCGCTCGCGGGTGCGCGACATACTGCTCAGGTTGGACGGCGTCGGCGACCTCATCATCTTTGGCGAACGCGAATATTCGCTGCGCATCTGGCTCGATCCGGAAAAACTGTCCGCCCTGGGGATGACCTCGGGCGATGTGGTGCAGGCGCTGCGCGACCAGAACGTCCAGGTGTCGGGCGGCTCCATCGGCGCGCCGCCGACCAATACCGGCACGGCGTTCCAGTACACGGTCACCACGCAAGGCCGCTTCAACGACGCACGGGACTTCCGATACGTGATCGTCAAATCGGCCGAAGACGGCCGCCTGATCCAGCTGCAGGACGTGGCGCGCATCGAGCTCGGCGCCAAGGATTACGTCACCAACTCCTATCTCAACGGCAAACCGGCGGTGGCGCTCGCCATCTTCCAGCGGCCAGGCACCAATGCGCTCGCCGCAGCCGCGGAGATCCAGGACAAGATGAAGGAGCTTTCCCAGGACTTCCCGAAGGGATTGAGCTACGACATCGTCTACAATCCGACCGAGTTCGTCGCCGAGTCGATCCAGGAGGTCTACAAGACGATCCTCGAGGCGATGGTTCTGGTCATCATCGTCATCATCGTCTTCCTGCAATCGTGGCGCATGGCGATCGTGCCGATCGTGGCGATCCCCGTGTCGCTGATCGGCACGCTGGCGGTGCTTTACGCCGCCGGCTTCTCCCTCAACATGCTGACGCTGTTCGGCCTCGTGCTGGCCATCGGCATCGTCGTCGACGATGCGATCGTCGTGGTCGAGAACGTCGAGCGAAATATCGCCAGCGGGCTGGCGCCCAATCCGGCGTCGCATCTGACCATGGACGAAGTCGGAACGGCGGTCATCGCGATCTCGCTGGTGCTGATAGCGGTGTTCGTGCCGACAGCCTTCATTCCGGGCATTTCCGGGCAGTTTTACCTGCAGTTTGCGATCACCATCGCGGTGTCGACGGCGATCTCGGCATTCAATTCGCTGACGCTCTCGCCGGCCTTGGCCGCGCTGCTGTTCAAGCCGCACCACACTGCTGCGGCGCCGCCGCGCTTTTTCCTGGCGCGGTTCGGACGGGCGCTCGCCGACGGCTTCAATCGCGGCTTCGACAAGGTCGCCCATTGGTATTCGAGCATCGTGCGCGTGTTGGTCGGCTCGCGGATAGCGATCGCCGCCACGCTGGCCGTTTTCGCGGCCCTCATCTACGCCACGGTCTATATGGTTCAGACGGTGCCGCGCGGTTTCATTCCGTCGCTCGACCAGGGCTATGCGATCGTCGTCGTCCAGTTGCCGGACGGCGCCTCGCTATCGCGGACCGATGCCGTCATCCAGCAGGCGTCGCAGATCATCCAGAAAACGCCGGGCGTCGACTACGCGGTCGCCTTCGCCGGCTTCTCCGGTGCCACCTTTACCAATGCCAGCAACGCGGGCGTGATCTTCGCCAGGTTCAAGCCGTTTGACGAGCGACTGGAAGCCGGCCAGTCCGCGACCCAGGTCATCGGCAATTTGTTCGGCAGCCTGCAAAGCATCAAGGAAGCCTTCATTATCGCATTGCCGCCGCCGCCGATCCGCGGCGTCGGCAATGCCGGCGGCTTCAAGCTGCAGATCCAGGAGCGCAACAGCGCCGACATGCGGCAGATCCTGGCGCTTGCCTATGAAATTGCCGGCAAGGCCAACAAGACGGCGGGGCTGACCGGCGTGTTCACCACTTTCTCCGCGTCAAGCCCGCAATTCTTCCTGGCGATCGATCGCGACAAGGCGCGCATCCTGAACGTGCCGATCCCCAACATCTTCGAGACGCTGTCGATCAATCTGGGCACCGCCTACGTCAACGACTTCAACGCTTTCGGGCGCGTCTACCAGGTGCGCGCGCAGGCCGACCAGGCGTTCCGCCTCGATCGCGCCGACATCTTGAAACTGAAGGTGCGCTCGGCGACCGGCGCGCTGGTTCCGCTCGGCACGTTGATCGAGATCCGCGACGTCACCGGCCCGGCGCTGGTCCAGCGCTACAACATGTACGTCTCGGTGCCGCTGCAGGGCAACGCCGCGCCCGGTGTTTCCACCGGCGATGCGCTTGCCAAGATGGAAGCGATCACGGCACAGACGTTGCCGGCCGGTACCTCCTACGAATGGACCGAACTCGCCTATCAGGAGCGCAACACCGGCAATGCCGCTGTCTATATCTTCGGACTGTCGGTGCTGTTCGTGTTCCTGGCGCTGGCGGCGCAATATGAAAGCTGGGTGCTGCCGTTCGCCATCGTGCTGGTGGTGCCGCTCGGCGTGCTCGCAGCGTTGCTCGGCGTGTCGTTCCGAGGGCTGGACAACAACATCCTCGTGCAGATCGGCCTCATCGTGCTGATCGGGCTTGCCGCCAAGAACGCGATCCTCATCGTCGAATTCGCGCGGCAGGCGCAGGAACGCGGCCTGTCGGCGGCCGAGGCTGCCGTCGAAGCCTGCCGGCTCAGGCTGCGGCCGATCCTGATGACCGCCTTCTCGTTCATCCTCGGCGTCGTGCCGCTGATGATCGCGACGGGCCCGGGCGCGGAAATGCGCCAGTCGCTCGGCACCGCGGTGTTCTCCGGCATGCTGGGCGTCACTTTCGTCGGCCTGTTCCTGACGCCGGTGTTCTACGTCACGCTCAGGTCACTGTTCTCACGGCGCAAGCCGCATGCCGAGGCCGAGTCTTCGGCACCGGCAGAGGTGCCGTCCGAGACGGCCGCCGAGTAGTGTTACACGGGCAGTTCGTGGCGCTGCCGACTATTTCGTTTTGGTGTTGAATTCACGGTTTGCAGCATAGTCGATAGTGAAGGTGCCCGCAGGAGCGCGAACGCCCTGCTTCACGTTGGATATGGTGACTGTCGAGGTAAGGCCCCTCTCGTCAGTCAGGGTCCATCTGCGTAGATCGAGCGATTCCCTGTCAAACACCATAGTGATATTCGAATTGCCGAAGGCCGACTTGTCGGCCAGCCTGATGATCACCTGGGCGCCATCGTCCCTGATACTTTTGAGGCGATTGCCGGAAAAGTTGACCTGATTGTCGAGGAGCAGCTTGAGCGGCGTCTTCGAGAGAGCATAAAGCCGCGATGTCTTGAGCTTCTTGTTATAGACCACCAAGGATTTTCCATCTGCAATTACGCTGACCCCTGATTGGCCTGCATAGTTGAACCGGATCTTGCCCGGCCGCTGGAGGAAAAATTTCCCTTTGGTCCTTTCCGCTCTTGGGCCCGACTGGACAAAGTCCCCGGACATGGACTTTACCGATGAGAAGTGATCGGCAATCGTCTTCGCTTCTACAGGTGCGGCCAAGGCCGCAGTCGAAAGTTCGGCGTTTATCGCGACAGCGCTGACAACGGCTAACCAGAAAGCCAGCAGTCTTTTGCTGTCATATGCCATTCAAGTTATCCTACCCCGAGCAGGCGCGTGATCGAAAGAGATCACGCGCCTTTGAGATCAGTAGCCGTCCGGGCACTGAGCAACGTAAACTCGACCGTTCCGACCGCGATATCTGCACTGGCCGGCTTCGCTGGCGTGCCCGATGACCGCCCCGGCCAGCGCTCCGACCGCACCGCCAACAACCGCCCCTTTTACCGGGTCGCCGGCCACTGCTGCGCCTACAGCTGCGCCACCCAAACCACCGACGGCAGCGCCTTGTTCGGTGCGGGAGCATGCCGCGAGCGGAATGAGTAGGCTTAAAATGAGCAGCGTCTTCTTCATTGGTTCTCTCCTGGGGCCGTTATTAGCCGAAGCTCAAATGCGCCACGGAGTTTTTCGATCCATCGGAGTGTTTGGGGCGCAATCCAAATCTGCGGGAACGGGCTAAGGTCACGGATCCATCGTACACGCCTCCCATAGGTAAGTCGTCTTTGGGCAAGCTCGGCCGTTCAGAGTAGTTGGATTTGCTCTATCCCTCAGTAGGCTTGCCGAAGATCAGGCTCAAAAATTCGCTCAGCCAGCGCTTGAGGTGCATATCCCAGATCAGCCGGCCGCCGAGATGGTCGCGGCCGGGCTGCGCGCCGGGCAATTCGAAACGGTGCGCGCCGCGCACCACCCAGCGCTGCATCATCAACCGGGTCAGTTCGCCATGGAACTGGATGCCCCAGGCATTGTCGCCATAGCGAAAAGCCTGGTTGGGGTAGGTTTCCGCCGTCGCCAGCAGCGTCGCATCCCTGGGCAGCGAAAAGCCTTCGCGGTGAAACTGGTAGACCATGTCGGGCCAAGGCAGCAGCTTCTTGCCGGCTTCGGTCGGCTTCAGCGGATACCAGCCGATCTCGACCAGCCCCTCGCCATGCCCCTCGACCTTGCCGCCGAGATGATTGGCCAGCATCTGCGCGCCAAGGCAGATGCCGAGGAAGGGCCGATTCTCCTTTAGCGGAACATTGAGCCAGTTGGTCTCGCGGCGGACGAACTCATCTTCGTCATTGGCGCTCATCGGCCCGCCGAACACCACGGCGCCGGCGTGTCCCTCCAGCGTCTCCGGCAGGCTGTCGCCAAGAGGCGGCCGGCGGATGTCGAGGTCGAAACCTTCCTCGAGCAGCATGTGGCCAACCCGGCCGGGGCTCGAAGTCTCCTGATGCAGCACGATCAGGATTTTTGGTTTCGAGCTCGGTCTGGGCGGCATGGAAAGGCGGAATCCTATTCGTCGCTCGACGTTCCGCTGGCGTCGGGCGCGGCGGCCGCCGCCTTGCGGCGCGCCTCGACGCGATCCTGGCGCTCGACGCCGATCAGTTCGGCAACGCGCCAGACGGTGTTGTCCTCCAGTTCATGCAGTTCGCCGTCGGCATAGACGATTTCCCACATCAGGCCGATGAAAGCCTTGCGCGCCTCGGCGTCGAGATGGCGCTTCAAGACGCTGGTGAAGGCATAGAGGTCGATCGCCTCATTGTCGGCGCGCTCGCCGGCGGCAGCCAGTGCATCGAGCTCGTCGCCGCTGATCGAATAGCTCTGCGCCAGCACCTGCTTGAACCGCTCCCACTCGACATCCTGGCGTACGCCGTCGGCATTCATCACATGATAGAGCAAAGCCGACGCCGCAACGCGCGGATCGTCCGCATTCGCGCGAGCCCCAGCCCCGGAGGGCAGGTCTTTCAGAAAGGCCAGGACGCGTTCGAACATGGTGCTCACTTCACTTTATTGGAGCATGATCTTTTCCAAAAACCGGTATCCACTTTTTGGGATCATGCTTCAGGGATCAAAACAGGCGGAAGCGGCGCGGTGACTTCTCCGCTTCGTCATCGGGGTCGACGCCGGGGTCGTCGGGCAGCCGCGCCAGTTCCTCGGCAGGTTCGACGGGTTCGGCATCGGGTGGTATTGCGGCGAAAGCGGCGGAAGTGACCGGTGTGACCTGGTCGTCGCCCACAGCAGGCTTCGGCTCGATCGGCGCCTCGCTGCTCGTCCTGGCGATGGCCGGATGATCGATCACTTCGGCTTCCTTTGCCGGCTTGGCGGGTGCCGCAAGCACCGGCACATCGGCTTCGGACGCTTCTTCATGGCTGTCGATGAGCTGGCCCAGCCGCTCCATCGGCGCGCGCCAGGCGAAAGCGTCGAGCTTGCCGCTGACCGGCGATACCGGCGCCCAGCGTTCGGAGACGACGCCGTCGGCGACCCAGGCCGGATCGCGCGGCGCGCGGACGGCCTTGGACAGCAATTGCCTGATCTTGCCCTGGTCGCCGGTCTCTGCCTCCTCGATATCGGCCAGCAGCAGGTAAGCGCCTTCCCGGCGATCCATGCGGATCGCCGCTTCCGCCTCGCGGCGGGCGGTGGAAAAATCCTGCGCATCGAGCGCGGCGCGCGCCACCGTCATCGACGATTCGGCATTGTTGCGCTTCAGCTCCTGCAGCTTCTTCGCCCGGTTGAGACGATCGACCACGGCATCTCCCGGCCTTGCGTGGGTGTAGAGCTCGGCGATCTCGGGATGCGGCTCAGCCTTCCAGGCTGCCTCAAGGATCTTCGAGCCTTTGCGCACATCGTTCTGTTTGAACAGAAGATTGGCGGCTGCAACCGCGGCCGGCGCGAAATCGGGCGCGAGCTTGTTTGCCTCGAGTGCCGCTGCCTTGGCTGCATTGGGGTCGCTGTCGGTCAGCGCCTGCGCCTTGGCGGTCAACAGCACGGCGCGGCGGCGATTGGCGGCGTCGCGTTCGATCTGCCTGGTCGACTTCTGCGCCTCCACCAGCTTCAGCGCGCCGTCCCAGTCGCCGCGCCCGGTCAGATCTTCCAGCGTCGATTCGGCGGCCCAAGCCAGTTGCGGCGCGACGGAAGCGGCGCGGCCGGCATAGTGACGCGCCGCGTTGCGGTCGCCGAGCCGTTCGGCTTCGAGATAGAGCCCGCGCAGGCCAAGCAGCCGCATTTCGGGGTCGTCGAGCATGGCCTCGAATTTTTCGCGCGCGCCCTCATGGTCGCCTTCGAGCAGCGAGGCTTGCGCTTCGAGCAGCTGGATCAGCGGCTCCTGGTCGGAGCGGATCAGTTTGGCGGCTTCCTTGGACTTCTTGCGGGCCAGCGCGCCATCGCCGGCGCCGGCTGCGATCATGCCGGTCGACAGCGCCTGGTAGCCGCGGTCGCGGCGGCGGACGCGGAAATAGCGCGAGATCGTGTACGGGCTGTTCCACAGCGACTTGATCAGCCACCAGACGATCATCACCGCTGCGACGACGGCAACGATCGCCACCGCCGCCACCATCAGGCTGACCTGGTATTGGTAACCGTTGAAGGTGACGACCATCTCGCCGGGACGATCGGCCAGCCAGGCAAAGCCGAGGCCGAGCGCGAAGACGGCGGCGAGAAAGATGAGAATGCGGATCATCGTGTCGTCCTCATGCCTTCATCGCACCTGCAATCAGCGCGTCGACCTGCGTCTCGACGTCGATGCGCGCCTTCAGTTTGCCGGCAAAGTCGGCGCCAGCAGCCTTGACCGCATCCGGCAGCGTTGCGTATTCGCTGAGCGCCTTGGCGTAGTCGCCCTGATTGACCGCCACTTCGATGCGCGCCACGGTTTCCGGCGCGCCGGCGCCTTCGACGGCGCCGATCGGCCGGACCTTGACCAGCGATTCGGCGCTCGACAAAAGGTTCTGGAAGAAGCCGGCATTCTCATCGACCGGCGTCGCCGCCGCGACCATCGCATTGGCCGCGGCGTCGGCCTCGCCGGCGATCTCGGTGCGGGTCGGGACGCCCTTTTCAGCGTAGGGGCGCAGCGCTGCAATCTGCGGTGCATCGGGCGAGATCGCCGCGAAGGTCTCCAACTCGGCGGCGAACGGCGCGCCGCGGTCAAGCGCCGCCTTCAAGGCCGAAGCGGCGATGGCCATCGCGATCTTTGGCTGCGAGGCCTGCGCATCGACCTTGCCGGCGAGCTGCGTCACCGACTGCTCCAGCGCGGCGATCTTGCCTTCCTGCGTCTTGGCTGCCTCACCGGCCGATTTCACCAGTGCGTCGAGGCCCGCCAGTCTTTCATTGAGCGGCGCGAGATCGACGGGCGCTGCACCACCGGCCTGGCCAAGGGCGGCGACCGCGGTCTCGATCTGCTTGACCTTGTCGCCAAGCGAGGCAAGCCCGGCATTGTCGCCGGCGCCGCCCCTTTCGACCGCCGATTTCAGCGATGCGACATCGGCCTTGACCTGATCCAGCGCCGAAGACAGCCCGTCGACCTTGGCCGTTGCGGCGCCATTGCCGCTGGCTTCCCTGAGGTCGGCGATTTCGCGCTTCAGAGAAGCGATCTCGCCATTGACGCCGTCGAGCGAGACCGTGCCCGCCCCTGAGCCCGGAGCGCCAAGCACGCCGGCAAACTGCAGCCCCCCGGCGGCAGCCAGCGCGATGACACCGCCGATGATGCCGGCGGCAATGCCGTTCGTGCGCGTCGGTTGCGCGGCCATGGGCTGGTTCCCGGCTGTCCTTGGGGTTTCCTTGGGTGCACCCGGCTTGGGCGAGGCATCCTCGAAACTGTAGTCGGAGGTTCTGGCGCGCGGTGGCGCATCCGAAGCGGTGGGGTAAGGCTGCTCCGCCTGGGTGGACGCCTTCGCATCGGCGCTTTCGGGAGCGGCCTGCGCCGCGGCGTCGGAGTGCTCCCACGGCTCGAGATCGGCTTGATCGGCATGAACGGGCTCGTCAGGCGTCTCCGGCTGCGCATTGGCCATGGCAGCCGCATCCTCAGCCGCAACCGACCCTGCCGGGGCCTCGACGTCGTCCGAGTTGGCGACATCCGTCTTGGCGGCATCCGCATCGGCAATGCGCGAGACAGCGCCGGGTTCGAGTTCGATGGTCACCGGCTCGCGGCGGCTTTTCGAATGTCGCATCTTCGGCGTCTTGACCATGCCTGGGCTCCGCAATCCTGCTTCGTCTGGGCGCCCGACGGCGCGTGATGGTTTGAAAAATGGTCTAGCACATCATCATCAGGTGAAAAGGGGCGGCGTGATGACACGGGGCTCAGTCGCCGCGGTGCAACAGCTCAAGCAGCGCCTCCTCCTGCGGTTCCCGCGCAATGCGTATTTTTTTGCCGGCGGCATTGTCAAACGCCGCTGCCACGCGCTCGGAGAGCGCAAAAGCCTGCATGTTTTCAAAGAGATCGCGCAGTTCCGCCCGGCTGGCGAAGGCCTGCAACGCTGCCGCCGCCTTGGCTGAATAGAGCAGCACCGCGTCGACCGCCTGATCGGACAGGCGTGTACGGATTTCAGCATCGGAATAATCGAGCGAAATCGTGTCGTAGGTTTCGACGGTGCGGACCTCGACGCCGGCCTTTCGCAGCCGCGCCTCGAATGCCGGAAACCGCACGCGCCCTGTGAGATAGACGACCGCCTTGCCGGAAAGGCCGGCAGCAATCGCCTCGGCCAGCCGCTCGGCGTCGCCCGCCCCTTCGCTGACCGACAAGAACCCTGTCGAACGTGCCGCTTCAGCCGTCCTGCGTCCGACGGCATGGCAAGGCAAGGCGGCGAGCGCACGAATGAGTTCTTTCGGCGCATGCCGCACCGCATTTGCGCTGGTCACAGCGACGGCCACGGCATTGTCGCTCGCAGCATCGGCGCCAACCCGCAGTGTCACCGTTTCGGTCAGCGGCAGAAGGAGCGGCTCAAATCCCAATTCCTGCAGCCGCCGCATGGTTCGCGACGCCCCAGGTTGCGGCCGCGTCACCAGGACACGCATATCAGACCCAGCCGTCGAAGAAGGTTTCGCCCGCTTTGACCCGCACCATCCTGGCCGCGTCCGTGCCGATGTCAGCGGCATCCAGCGCCAAGCCTTCGGCCTTGACCTCATGCGATTGCGTGCCATCGGGCGAAATGATCAGCCCGGCGAAAACCAGCCTGCCGCCCGATATCGTCGCATAGCCGGCGATCGGCGTGCGGCAGGAGCCATCGAGCGCCGCCAGGAAGGCGCGCTCACAGGCCAGCGCCTGGCCTGTCGACACATCATGGATGGCCACCAGCATCTTTTCGACCTCGCTGTCGCCGATGCGGGTTTCGATGCCGATTGCGCCTTGTCCCGGCGCCGGCGGAAAAGCATCGAGCGGCATCAGATCGGTGACGACATGGCCGAGCCCGAGCCGCTTCAGCCCGGCATAAGCGAGGATCGTGCCTTCGGCGACGCCTTCCTCCAGCTTGCGCAGCCTGGTCTGCACATTGCCGCGGAACATGACCACGTCTAGGTCCGGCCGCATGCGCCGGATCAGCGCCTGACGCCTGAGCGAAGACGACCCGACCTTGGCGCCTTGCGGCAAATCAACAATGCGCTCCACCGCCTTGCCGATGAAGGCGTCCCGCGCATCCTCGCGCGGCAGGAAGGCGGACAGCTCCAGCCCGACCGGCAGCACTGTCGGCATGTCCTTGGAGGAATGCACGGCGATATCGATCGTGCCGGCCAGCAGCGCCTCTTCGATTTCCTTGGTGAACAGCCCCTTGCCGCCGGCTTCCGACAGCGGCCGGTCCTGGATGCGGTCGCCGCTGGTCGAAATGACGACGACCTCGAAGGCTTCCGCCGGCATGCCATGCGCTTCCATCAGCCGCGCCTGCGTCTCATGCGCCTGGGCGAGCGCCAGCGGGCTGCCGCGTGTTCCTATTTTCAAAGTTTGCATGGCGCGCGGTCCGTGATAACCCCCGGCTGGCTTTGCGTTTCCGGCGCTCTCCCTAGCGAGGCCCGCCTCTACTAACTAGGAAAGTCCGGCGACACAATCTCTGGAGACAGCGACGAATTGATCCGCGTTCTGGGCATTGAGACGAGTTGCGACGAGACCGCCGCCAGCGTGGTGACGCTGGACGGCGATTCCGTGCCGGTGATTGCGTCCAACATCGTGCTCAGCCAGATCGAGGAGCACGCCGCCTTCGGCGGCGTCGTGCCGGAGATCGCCGCGCGTGCCCATGTCGAGGCGCTGGACGGCATTGTCGAGGCCGCTCTTGCGGATTCGGGCGTAGCCCTGGCCGACATCGACGCCATTGCCGCTACTGCCGGCCCCGGCCTGGTCGGCGGGCTGATCGTCGGCCTGATGACGGCCAAGGCGATTGCAGCGGCCGCCGGCAAGCCGCTGATCGCCATCAACCATCTGGAAGGCCACGCACTGACCGCAAGGCTGACCGACGGGCTCGACTTTCCCTATCTGCTGCTGCTGGTTTCCGGCGGCCACACCCAGATCGTCGCCGTGCGCGACGTCGGCGACTACCAACGCTGGGCGACGACCATCGACGACGCGCTCGGCGAAGCTTTCGACAAGACGGCCAAAATGCTCGGCCTGCCCTATCCCGGCGGCCCGAATGTCGAAAAGGCGGCAATCTCGGGCGATGCGATGCGATTTGCCCTTCCGCGGCCGATGAAAGGATCTGCGCAGCCCGATTTCTCCTTCTCCGGCCTCAAGACCGCGGTGCGCCAGGCGGCGACCGCCATCCAGCCGCTGAGCGAGCAGGATGTCGCCGACATCTGCGCCTCGTTCCAGGCGGCGGTAGCCGATGCGCTGGGCGACCGCGTGGCCCGCGCGCTTGCCCGCTTCCGTGACGAATTTCCGGACAAGGCCAAGCCGGCGCTGGTCGTTGCCGGTGGCGTCGCCGCCAACAGAGCGATCAAGGCGACGCTGCAGAAGCAGTGCGCCGAGGCCGGCTTCGCCTTTGTCGCGCCGCCGCTGAAGCTTTGCACCGACAATGCGGCGATGATCGCCTGGGCCGGCATCGAGCGGTTGCGGGCAGGCCTGTCGCAAGAGAACGGCTTCGATTTCGTGCCGCGTTCGCGCTGGCCGCTGGACAGCATTTCGGCCCCGATGGTCGGCTCCGGCCGGCGCGGAGCGAAAGCATGAGCGCCGGCAACACAAGCGGCAGGGACAAGACCGGCTGGCGCGTCGCCGTGCTCGGCGGCGGCGCCTGGGGCACGGCGCTGGCGCTGGCGATGCTGCGCGCCGGTCACGATGTCCGGCTCTACGCCCGCGACGAAGAGACGGTTTCCGCGATCCGCCGCGGCGAGAACCCGCGTTATCTCCCCGGCATAGCCATTGAAACAGGCATTGCGGCGACCAGCGATATCGGCACTGCCCTGACTGATGCCGATTGCGTGCTGGCCGTGGCGCCGGCACAGGCGCTGCGCGCCATGCTGACGACGGCAAAGCCCCATATGCCGATAGGCATCCCGCTGGTTCTCTGCGCCAAAGGCATTGAGCGCGACACCGGCGCGCTGCTGTCGGCGATCGTTGATGAGATTCTGCCCGAAACTCCGGTTTCGGCCCTGTCCGGTCCGAGCTTTGCCGCCGACGTCGCCAGGGGTCTGCCGACCGCTGTCGTGGTTGCTGCACGCGACGACGCCTTGGCGGCCGAGCTTGCCTCGCGCTTTTCGGCGCAGAATCTGCGCTGCTATTCCAGCGACGATTTGATCGGCGTCGAGATCGGCGGCGCTTTGAAGAATGTGTTCGCCATTGCCGCTGGCGCCGTCACCGGCGCTGGGCTCGGCGCCAGCGCGCAGGCCGCCATGGTGACACGCGGCTTCGTCGAACTGCGCCGCATCGGCGCGTCCTTCGGCGCCAAGCCGGAGACGCTGATGGGGCTTTCCGGCCTCGGCGACCTTTTGCTCACCTCCTCTTCGGCCCAGTCGCGCAATTTCGCCTATGGGCTGGCGCTGGGGCAAGGTAAGCCCTTGTCGGGACTGCCGCTCGCCGAAGGCGTGCCGACGGCGGCGATCGCCGCCCGCATCGCCACCGAGCGCCACATCGACGCGCCGATCATCGCTGCGGTGTCGGCGATACTGGACGGCACGATCACCATTCGGCAGGCTGTCACGGCATTGATGACCCGGCCGCTGAAGACCGAAACCGACCTCTGATCCCCAAACAAACCGGAGTTTAACATGCTGTTTGCGTTGATTTGCAAGGACAAGCCCGGCAGCCTACAGGTGCGGGTCGACACGCGGCCGGTCCACGTCGCCTTTCTCGAAGGCCTGAACGCCGACAACAAACTGGCCTTTGCCGGCCCGTTCCTCGACGCCGAAGGCAAGCCCAACGGCAGCCTCGTCGTCGTCGAAGCGCCCGATCTCGCCGGTGCGCAGGCGCTGTCGGCTGCCGACCCCTATGCCAAGGCCGGGCTGTTCGAAAGTGTCGAAATCCGCCAGTGGAACTGGACCTTCAACAAGCCGGCGGCTAGTTAGTTCCGGCGGCGCCTAGAGTGATCCCAGGAAAAGTGTGTAACGGTTTTCCGTCCGGAATTGCGCAAAAAATAGTAGTTGGAGCAAAGACATGAACTACTGGCTGTTCAAATCCGAACCTTCGGTCTTCTCCTTCGAGGCGCTGAAGGCCAAGGGCAAGGCCGGCACGCAGTGGGACGGCGTGCGCAACTATGCAGCGCGCAACAACATGAAGGCGATGCAGATCGGCGATCTCGGCTTCTTCTATCACTCCAATGAAGGGCTGAACGTCGTCGGCATTGCCGAGGTCTGCGGGCTTGCCCACCCCGACAGCACCACCGACGATCCGCGCTGGGAATGCGTCGACATCCGCGCCTTCAAGGACGTGCCGAACCCGCCGACGCTGGAGCAGGTCAAGGCCAATCCGAAGCTTGCCGAGATGGCGCTGGTGCGGCTTGGACGGCTTTCCGTACAGCCGGTGACGCCGGCCGAATGGAAGGAAGTCTGCCGCATGGGCGGCCTGACGCCGGCTCCGTGACGGTCCTCACGCCGAACAGCGCGAAAAAGTTCATTCTCGACAACACGGCGCTTATGTCGCCGCCGCATGTGCCGGAGATTGTCCTCAATCTTGCCGACGAAGCGCATGACCTCTGGCAGCGCACGGAGAACGAGCTGATCGAAATCGGCCTGCCGCCGCCGTTCTGGGCCTTTGCCTGGGCCGGCGGTCAGGGCCTTGCCCGCTACGTGCTGGACAATCCGTCGGATGTGCGGGGCAAACGCGTGCTCGACTTCGCCTCCGGCTCCGGCCTTGTCGCCATCGCCGCAGCCAAGGCGGGTGCGGCGCACGTGATCGCCGCCGACATCGACCCGTTCTGCGAAACGGCGGTCCGCCTCAATTCCAAGGCCAACGGCGTTGCCATCGAGTTTTGCGGCACGGACTGCATCGGCACCGACGCCGGCTGGGACGTGGTGCTGGCCGGCGACGTCTTCTACGACAAACCCTTCGCCGACACGCTAATGCCGTGGTTTTCGACACTGAAGGCGCGCGGCGCCGACATCCTCGTCGGCGATCCCGGCCGCTCCTACATGCCGAAGGCGGGACTGGAGCCGCTCGCCGTCTACGAAGTGGCGGTGACGCGGGCGCTGGAGGACGCCCTGGTCAAGCGCACCACGGTGTGGCGCTTCGCTTGACGGCATTGCCGAACAGGCGTTCCATCGCGCATTGATTTGAAGAATACGCATGTCGTTATCCCAGAACCGTCAGGCTTTGGGCGGCTTGCTTGAGGGGAGGACTTTATGGATTTTTCAGTGGTGAACTGGCTGGCGGTGATTGTCGCGGCCGTCGCGGCGTGGCTGTTTGGCGCCGTCTGGTACACGGCCCTCAGCAAGCCTTGGATGAGGGCGGCCAGGATCGATCCGTCAACGATCAAAGAAATCGATATCGCCCTTCATCATCTCCTTCATCGCCGAGCTGATCATGGCGCTGGTCTTAGCCTTGGTCGTCGGCGCGATGACCGGCGGCGAGCCGGTCCTTGTCGCAGGGCTGGTCTTCGGCTTCGTCCTCTGGCTGGGTTTCGTCGCCACGACGCTGACGGCCAACCATCGCTATGAGAATTTCGGCTGGGACCTGACCCTGATCGACGGCGGCCACTGGCTCGGCGTGCTGTTGATCATCGGCGCGGTGATCGGCTGGTTCGGGGCGCCGGTCGCCGGCTGAGGCCTGCAGAAGTCGTCAGGTCTGCGTCCTGGCGACTTCGTCGAGGATCCATTCACGGAAAGCGATGATGCGCGGATCGTTGGCAGTGCTCTCGGGATAGACCAGGAAGTAGCCGAACTCCGGCCCCACGCGCAGACCGAGTTCAAAGGGCTGCACCAGCCTTCCCTGGGAAAGGTCGTTTGCCACCATGGCGAACTCGGCGAGCGCCACGGCATTGCCGTCGAGCGCCGCCTGCACGGCATCGGTAGAGGTTCCAAACACGATAGTCCGGCTGTCGTCGAAATCGTTGATGCCGGCCGCCGCCATCCACATGCGCCAGTTCGGCCATGTCACGCCTTGGCGCGACCATTCGATATGGGCCAGCGTGTGGTTGAAGAGGTCGCGCGGTTCGCGCAGCGGCGGGCCGGAGGTCAGCAGGCTCGGGCTGCACACCGGAATGAGGATGTTGTCGAACAGGCGATGGGCGCGAAGCCCCGGATACTTGCCGACCCCGAACCGGATGCCGACATCGACGTCGTCGAGTTCGAAATCGCGCACTTCGTAGCCGATGTCGAACCTCAGTTCGATATTGGGCTGAAGTTTGCGAAAATCGTCGACGCGCCGCATCAGCCATTTTGACGCGAACTGCGCGTCGAGCGTTACCTTCAGCAATGCCGTGCCGCGCGTCAGCTTGCGCGCCCGCGACACCGCCCGGTTGAGCAGGTCGAGCGCATCGATCGAGGCCTCGAACAGCACCGTACCTGCCTCGGTCAACCGGATGGTACGACTGGTTCGCGTGAACAGCACCAGCCCGAGCTGATCCTCGATTTCCTTGATCTGGTGGCTGACCGCCGCCGGCGTCAGCCCGAGCTCGTCGGCAGCGCGGGTGAAATTGAGGTGGCGGGCGGCGGCTTCCAGAGTCCTCAGCGCGCGCGTTCCGGGCAACAGACGGGACATCACCCTTATCCTCAAATAAAACTTGACGATCTGAAAAGAACTACTCGTTTCTCTCATAGATTTCAATGCGGCATGATGCATCCATCGAAACACCATCAAGCCGGATTTGATATCTGGCGGAACACGGGAGCGCATCATGTCCATCTTCGTTTTGAACTCGCCAGCAGCTCGCTCGAATTGGTTGCATGCCGTAACGGACTGGCTTCGCCAGGCGAAAATCGCCATTAACCTGCCGCGCCAGGACGTGGAGGATCTGTCGGATCGCCAACTGCGCGATGTCGGCGCGCAGCGCAAGGACGTGACGCGGGCCGTGGACCGGGAACTCGGCCGGCTTGGATTGCTGGACACTGGGTGGCAGAAGCCGAGAAGGCGTTAGGCAATGGTGAGTAGTGAGTAGTGAGTAGTGAAGGATTGAAACGACGCCGAGGCCATCCTACTCCCTACTCCCTACTCCCTACTCCCTACCTCACCACCCTCACCACCGTCCGGTCCGACACCAGCGGCAACAGCCGCGCCATTGTCCGCGCCGTCACCGCCACGCAGCCTTGCGTCGGTGTGAAGCCTGGGCGCGCCAGATGGAAGAAGATGGCGCTGCCGCGGCCGCGCCGGCGCGGCGCCATGTTCCAGTCGAGCACAAGGCAGGCGTCATAGAGGCGGTCGTCGCGCCGCATTCGCTCATGGCTGGCGCCATAGGGGATTTTCACCGGCCGGTTGTAGTTGCGGTCGTCCGGCACCTCGCACCAGCCGAGATCGGCGCCGATCGGCGCCATCGCCAGCCGGGTTTTGCGGCCGGCCGCGAAATGATCGCCCCGAAAATATCCTGACAAAATCCGCATCTCGCCAAGCGGCGTCGCACCGTCGCCTTCGCGCTTATTGGCCGAGATGCCGCCGCGTCCGAGCGCACAGGCAAACACCTTGCTGCCGGCCTGCAATATCCCTTGGCTGGGGTTGCCCGGCCTCGCCCGAACCACCAGCACACGCAGCCCTTTCGGCAAAATTGCGCCGGCTGCATTGCGATCGCGTTTTTTCTTGTATGATCGTGTCACGGAACAAATCACTGTGATCGGACTGTTGCGCCGGTCAGCTTCCGCATAAATGGGGGGCGGTCAACTGAAAATTCTTTTCAAAACAATGGATTGATCCATGACATCACGTACCATTCTGATCGTTGACGACGATGACGACCTGCGCGGAACCCTCGTCGAGCAACTGGCCCTTTACGAAGAATTCGACGTCTTGCAGGAAGCGACCGCCGCCAAAGGCGTCGCCGCGGCGCGCGGCGGGCTCATCGACCTGCTCATCATGGATGTCGGGCTGCCCGACATGGATGGCCGCGAGGCGGTGAAGATCCTGCGCAAGGGCGGCTACAAGGCGCCGATCATCATGCTGACCGGCCACGATACCGATTCCGACACAATTCTGGGCCTCGAGGCCGGCGCCAACGACTATGTCACCAAGCCGTTCCGCTTCGCCGTGCTGCTCGCCCGCATACGCGCACAACTGCGCCAGCACGAGCAGAGCGAGGACGCCACCTTTTCGGTCGGGCCCTACACGTTCAAGCCCAGCCAGAAGCTTCTGATCGACCAGCGTGGCGGCAAGGTGCGGCTGACCGAGAAGGAAGCCTCGATCATCAAATATCTCTATCGAGCCGACCAGAAGGTGGTGACGCGCGACGTCCTGCTCGAGGAAGTGTGGGGCTACAATTCCGGCGTCACCACGCACACGCTGGAAACTCACGTCTACCGGCTGCGCCAGAAGATCGAGCGCGATCCTTCCAATGCTGAAATTCTTGTGACAGAAAGCGGCGGCTACAAGCTGGTTCCTTAAACTTTTCATTGTTCAATAAACGGTCGGGGCGGGACTGTTTCGGGGAGGATCCGGCTGGGGGAGCCTGGATCGGCCCGCTGCGCAGATTGAAGTGTTAGAGCGTCCTTTGCGCGTTCAATTGGACACGCGGCGCTCTAAGGGAGGGATTGGACTGACCGTTCGGGGACGCAGCTAGAGATGGCGCTGGATGACGACATCCGCATCCTGTCCGCCGTGAAGCTCTTTGAGGGTTTCACGCAGGAACAGCTGCGCCTGCTCGCCTTCGGCGCCGAAGCCACCCATCTGCAGGCCGACCGCAAGCTGTACCGCGAGGATGACGAAGCCGACTCGGCCTATATCGTGGTCAGTGGCCGCATCGTGCTCTACCGGGAGCAGGATGGCGACCGCATCCCGATCGGCACCGCCGGCCCCGGCACGATCCTCAGCGAACTGGCGCTGATCGCCGACTCAAGACGGCTGACCAGCGCCTCGGCCGAGACCGATTCGGAAGTGATAAGGTTGAGCCGCAAGATGTTTCGCCGCATCCTGGAGGAATATCCCGAGGTGGCGGTGAAACTGCACCAGCGCATCCTCGATGATTTCCAGGCCATGATCGCCCGCATCGAGAAGCTGGCGCCAAGGTTTGGCGGGTAGGTCCCCGCGACCGCGCTCACGCTTGGGTGTGTCGAGATTCAGGTCAGGCCGAGTCGAAAATGGCTGATACCGAGAACCGGAGCGGAGCGTACTCAAAGTACGCGAGCACCGGAAGCGCAGGTATCGGCCATTTGCAGGCCGGCCTCACCTGAATCTCGGACCGCCTAATCCAGGTCGAACCGCGCTATCACCGGCACATGGTCCGAGGGCCGCTCCCAGCCACGCGCCTCTCGCAGGATCTCATAGCCGGCAAAGCTCGGCACCAGGTTCGGTGACGACCAGACATGGTCGAGCCGGCGGCCGCGGTTCGAGGCTTCCCAGTCCCGCGCGCGATAGCTCCACCAGGTGTAGAGCTTCTGCTCTGGCGGCACGTCGAGCCGCATCAGGTCGACCCAGTCGCCGGCGATCCGCATCGCGTCGAAATTTTGCGTCTCGACCGGCGTGTGGCTGACGACGTTGAGCAATTGCTTGTGCGACCAGACATCGTGCTCCTGCGGAGCGATGTTGAGGTCGCCGACCAGGATCGAGGCCGACACCTCGTCATGCGCGGCGCGGATGGCGTTCATCTCGGCAACGAAATCGAGCTTGTGGCGGAACTTGCGGTTGATCTCCGGATCGGGCTCGTCGCCGCCGGCCGGCACGTAGAAATTGTGGACCAGGATTGCCTTGCCGCCGGCCTGCACCTTGACCGACAGATGCCGGCTGTCATCGATCTCGCAGAAGCGCCGTTTCTCGACAATCTCGATCGGCCGCCGCGCCACCGTCGCAACGCCGTGATAGCCCTTCTGGCCATGGAATGCGATGTGCTCGTAGCCGGCCTTGCGGAACGCCTTTTCCGGAAACAGCTCGTCGGGAACCTTCGTCTCCTGCAGGCAAAGCACATCGGGCGCCTGCTCCGTCAGCAGCCGCTCGACGATCGGCATGCGCAGGCGCACGGAGTTGATGTTCCAGGTGGCGATGGAGAAGGGCATGCGGCGATCCGAACAAGGTCGCCGATCTACTGCCAGCCGAGCGCCACAAACACAAGCCAGCCTTTGCGGGCGGCGGCCCTGATTCAGGTCAGGCCGAGTCGAAAATGGTGGTCTCCGAGAACTGGAGCGGAGCGTACTTAAACCACGTGAGCGCCGGAAGCGCAGGAGATCGCCATTTGCAGGCCGGCGTGACCGGATCTAGCGGTGGTTGGTGTTCAGCTCGCGGTTCGCCGTATAGTCGATGGCGAACGTATCCGCAGGGAAGCTGACGCCTTCCTTGGTGTTGTAGATCATCACCGTGGTGTCCTTGCCCTGCGCGTCGGTGATGGTCCACTGGCGCAGATCATAGGATTTCGGATCGAACATCATGGTGATCTTCGAATTGCCGAACACCGACTTGTCGGCAAGCTGGATGGTGGTGAGGTCGCTCTCTTCCTTGATCGATTTGACGCGGCCGCCCGAGAGGTCGATCTTGGTGTCGAGCAACAGCTTCAGCGGTGTCTTCGACAACGGATAGAGATCGGACGTTTTCAGCCGCTTGTTGAGGATGACCACCGACTTGCCGTCGGAAATCACCCGGAAATTTGACTTGCCGTCATAGTTGAAGCGAATCTTGCCTGGCCGCTCAAGGAAGAACTTGCCGCCGGTCTGCTGGTTGTTGGGGCCGAACTGGACGAACTCGCCGCTCATCGATTTGACCGAGGAGAAATGGTCGGCGATCTTTTGCGCCGTCGGCGGCACCGCCGCCTGCGCCGAGGCCAAGAGCTGGAACCCCGGCACGACGTTGATGGCCGCGGCGCCGGCAAGCATCAGGCCAAGGCCGAGCAACTGGCGACGGTTTGGAGCGAAATCGCTGATCGCGGAAAGATCGTTTTTCATGCCGGTCACTCTCGTGTGGTGTGTGTCTCGTTGCAGTCCGTGGACCCCCAGTTAGACTTAAGTTTGGCGGGCCGGACAGCGCTCAGTCGCTGTAACGCGCCAAAAGGTTCAAGGTTGCCGCCGGGCCGTATCGGCTGATCAGAACTTGTCGTCCTCGGTCGGCACCAGAATTTCGCGTTTGCCGGCATGGTTGGCCGGGCCGACAATGCCTTCCTTCTCCATCTTCTCGATGATCGAGGCGGCGCGGTTGTAGCCGATGCCGAGCCGGCGCTGGATATAGCTGGTCGACGCCTTGCCGTCGCGCAGCACGACCGAGACCGCCTGGTCGTAGGGATCGTCGGAATCCTCGAAATTGCTGTTGCCACCACCGCCAGCGCCGCCCTTGCCCGACGGCTCGTCATCGTCCTCGCCGTCATCCTCGGTGATGGCGTCGAGATATTCGGGCACGCCCTGCAGCTTCAGATGGGCGACGATCTTCTCGACCTCGTCGTCGGCGACGAACGGGCCGTGCACGCGCTGGATGCGGCCGCCGCCGGCCATGTACAGCATGTCGCCCATGCCGAGCAGCTGCTCGGCGCCCTGCTCGCCCAGAATGGTGCGGCTGTCGATCTTCGACGTCACCTGAAAGGAGATACGGGTCGGGAAATTGGCCTTGATGGTGCCGGTGATGACGTCGACCGACGGACGCTGCGTCGCCATGATGACATGGATGCCGGCCGCGCGCGCCATCTGTGCCAGGCGCTGCACCGCGCCTTCGATGTCCTTGCCGGCGACCATCATCAAATCGGCCATCTCGTCGATGATGACGACGATGTAGGGCATCGGCTCGAGATCGAGGTTCTCGGTCTCGTAGATCGCCTCGCCGGTCTGGCGGTCGAAGCCGGTCTGCACGGTGCGCGAGATTTTTTCGCCCTTCTTTTCAGCCAACTGCACGCGCGCGTTGAAGCCGTCGATGTTGCGCACGCCGACCTTGGACATCTTGCGGTAGCGGTCCTCCATCTCGCGCACCGTCCATTTCAACGCCACCACGGCCTTCTTCGGGTCGGTGACCACCGGCGTCAGAAGGTGCGGGATGCCGTCATAGACGGAAAGTTCGAGCATCTTCGGGTCGATCATGATCAGCCGGCAGTCCTGCGGCGTCAGCTTGTAGAGCAGCGACAGGATCATGGTGTTGATGGCGACGGACTTGCCGGAGCCGGTGGTGCCTGCGACCAGCACATGCGGCATCTTGGCGATGTCGACGATCACCGCCTCGCCATTGATGGTCTTGCCCAGCGCCAGCGCCAGCTTGGACTTGGTCGTCTCGAAATCGCGGCTGGCCAGGATCTCCCGGAGATAGACGGTCTCGCGCTTGGCATTCGGCAATTCGATGCCGATGGCGTTGCGGCCGGGCACCACGGCGACGCGGCAGGCAATCGCGCTCATCGAGCGGGCGATGTCGTCGGACAGGCCGATGACGCGCGACGATTTGATGCCGGGCGCCGGCTCCAACTCATAGAGCGTGACCACCGGGCCGGGCCGTACCGCGATAATCTCGCCCTTGACGCCGAAATCCTCCAGAACGCCTTCGAGCAGGCGCGCATTCTGCTCCAGCGCGTCCTTGGACAGGCTGGCGTCGCGCACCACGTTCTTCGGCTCCGACAGGAAATGCAGCGACGGCATTTCGAATGTTTCCGAGCCGATCAGCGAGGTCTGCGCCTCGCGCTGGACGCGCGCGCCGGGAGCGGGACGCGGCGCAGGTGCGGCGACGCGGGTCGCCGCATCTGACCGGAAGTTCTGCACCTTGGCGTTCGGCGCGGCACGGCGCTGGACCGGCTCGTCGTCGAGTTCGACCTCCTCGTCGCCATTGTCGAAACCGGCATCGAGGACGTCGTCATCGTCCGGATCGACGGAAACGCTGCGGTCATTGACCATGGCGGCGAAGAATTCCGGCTCGACGCGGGCGCGGCCATCCGGGCTCATCCGCGCTTCGGCGAATTCCGCCGATTCGACCCGTTCGGCGGCGCGGCGCCATGCGGTGGAGCGCTGCTCCATCTCCGGCTCGAACTCGTCGCGCTCCTGCTGGCGGCGCACAGCCCGGCGATGCATCCAGGCGCGGAAAGACAGCCACCAGTGGGTAACGGCGCCGAGCGCCAGTATCCCCTCGTCGCCCTCGTCCTCGTCTTCGTCGAAGAGCAGATCGTCCTCTCGGGGATCGGGCTCCGCGGTGCGCTCCATGACGGCAAAGCCGTTCTTGCGCGCAATCAGCGCCGAGCCATAGGCAAACAGCCACAGCGCCGGCGCAATGAGCACCATGGCAATGATGCTGGCAACGATGCCGGTCGGGTAGCCGCCAATGACCACGCCCGGAATATTGAGCACCATGTCCCCGAACACACCGCCGAGGCCGGTCGGCAACGGCCACGTCTTGGGCGGCACCACGCAGCCGGCCATCGCCGCCGCGAGCAGCGCGAAGCCGAACCACGCAAGGCCGCGCTTCGGCAGCCTGTCGACGCCGCGCGCCGAAAACAGGAGAAAGCCCCAGATCACCGCCGGCACCAGGGCGGCGACCGCGGCAAGGCCGAAGAACTGCATGGCGAGGTCGGAGAATACCGCGCCCGCATAACCCATGGCGTTGGTGACGATGTTGGCGGTGGCGTGCGAGAAGCTGGGATCGGCGACGTTCCAGGTCGCCAGCGCCGCGACGCCAAAGGCGACCAGCGCAAACAGGCCGGCGCCGACCAGCCGCCCGACCTGGCGCCGCGCGAATGCCTGGATGCCGTGCCCCGTATCGGTCAGCGCGAGCGGTGCTGAAGCCCCTGAACGCATGCTTCGTTCCCCGTCTGTCATGGAGTGGCCGGGCGCATGACGCACTCCGGCAGATTCGGATGTCAGACTATCGGGGGGAAGGTTAAGGCCGCATTAACTATACGCACCCAGAGCCACGATCTTGCTCACTCCACTGTAGGCAGTCTCAACAGTTCGGAACCAATCCGGTCGACGTCTCCCCGCCGGCGGCCATCACTAGAACGTGATTGCGCAGGGACCGAGGCCTGCCAGCACGGTTGCCAAAAAGAGAGGCCCGGAATGACCCGGGCCTCAAAGCGTGAACTCCTTTCGGGAGCGTCACGACGGGATGGGAGAATGCGGGGCGGCCGAGGCCGCCCCGCAAGGCTTACGAGTGGTAGGCCGCTTCGCCATGCGAAGTCAGGTCGAGGCCTTCGCGCTCGGCGTCGGCTGTCGGACGCAGACCGATGATCAAGTCGACGACCTTGTAGAGGATTGCGCTGCCGATGCCCGACCACAGCAGGGTTACCAGGACGCCTTTGCCCTGCGCCAGCAGCTGCGTGGCCGTGCCGGCATAGCCGGCGGCGAAGTCGGCCGTCGAATAGTCGACGATGCCGGCGCCGCCGAGGGCGGGATTGACCAGAATGCCAGTGCCGAGCGCACCGATGATGCCACCGACGCAGTGGACGCCGAAGACATCGAGGCTGTCATCATAGTCGAACGTGTTCTTCACCACCGAGACGAAGAAGTAGCAGACGAAGGTGGCGACGATGCCAAGCACGATAGCGCCCATCGGGCCGGCAAAACCTGCAGCCGGCGTAATCGCGACGAGGCCGGTGACCGCGCCCGAAACAGCGCCGAGCATGGAGGCTTTGCCGCGCAGCAGCGATTCAAGCACGATCCAGGCCACTGCCGCCGCCGCCGTGGCGACGAAGGTGTTGATCATCGCCAGCACCGCATAGGCGTTCGCTTCGAGGTTCGAACCGGCGTTGAAGCCGAACCAGCCGACCCACAGCAATGAAGCGCCGACCATGGTCAGCGTCATCGAGTGCGGCGCCATGATGTCCTTCTTGTAGCCGATGCGCTTGCCGATCATCAGCGCGCCGACGAGACCGGCAATGCCCGCATTGATGTGAACGACCGTGCCGCCGGCGAAGTCGATGGCGCCGAAGCTGAAGATCAGGCCGGACGGGTCGGCATAGGCGCTCGGGCCGCCCCAGAACCAGACCATGTGCGCGATCGGGAAGTAGATTAACGTCACCCATAGGATAACGAAAAGGATCAAGGCGGAGAATTTGACGCGTTCGGCGAATGCGCCGACGATCAGGGCGGGCGTGATGCAGGCGAAGGTCATCTGGAAGACGACGAACACCAGTTCAGGAATGGCGACGCCCTTGCTGAAGGTTTCCGAAAGCGTCGATACGTTGACGCCGGAGAGAAACATCTTCGAAAGGCCGCCGACGAAGGCGTTGCCCGGGGTGAAGGCGAGGCTGTAGCCGTAGAAGACCCAGATGATCATGACCACGCTGGTGATGGTGAAGACCTGCATCAGCACCGACAGCATGTTCTTGGTACGAACCAGGCCGCCGTAGAAAAGCGCAAGGCCGGGAATGGTCATCAACAGCACCAGCACGGTGGAAATCATCATCCACGTGGTGTCGCCCTTGTCGACAGTAAAAGCCGGCGCTGCTGGCGCTGCCGCCGCGACGGCGGGAGCCGCCTCCTGCGCGAAGGCAGCAACCGTGCCCAATGCTCCGAGCGCTAAGGAGCCCAGCAGCGCGGAGCGTGCCACTGACTTCAAGGTGGAAGGTATATTCATTGAACTCTCCATTGGAATACGTGTTCGCCGCTCAAAGTGCGTCGGTGTCTGTTTCGCCGGTACGGATGCGCACCGCCTGATCGATGCCGAAGACGAAGATCTTGCCGTCGCCGATCTGGCCGGTCTTGGCCGCCGCCGTGATGGCTTCGACGGCCTTGTCGACCAGGTCTGTGCTGACCGCGACTTCGATCTTGATTTTCGGCAGGAAACTGACCGCGTATTCCGCCCCGCGATAGATTTCCGTGTGTCCCTTCTGACGCCCGTAGCCTTTGACTTCGGTGACGGTCAGGCCCTGGATGCCGACGGCGGTGAGCGCTTCGCGCACCTCGTCGAGCTTGAACGGCTTGATGATTGCCATCACGATTTTCATAAGGTTTCACCCTTTGCTGTTGCGGTCCCCCGCGTTTGCACACCTTCACCGATCCCAAAAAGCCCGGAGAGTGCCCAACAGGATTCAAGCTCCGTGCCAGTTGCCGAAGCAGGGTGTTAACTCATTGTAAATAAACGGATTGCTCGAGTCCCGGCGGCACGGTGCGCACTGTCAACGGACAGTCACTGATTAAAAAGTAGGCAATTTTTCGAAAATGCCTATTCGGCAGGCGGCCGTTTCAGCCGGATCAGGCCTTCCTGGGCAACCGAGGCGATCAGCGTGCCGTCGCGGGCAAACAGCGAGCCGCGGGTGAAGCCGCGCGACCCCTGCGTCGAGGGGCTGTCCTGCGTGTATAGGATCCAGTCATCGAGCGGATGGCTGCGATGGAACCACATCGCATGGTCGAGGCTCGCCGCCTGGATGTCGCGGTCGAAAATGGCGCGGCCGTGCGCAAAGGTCGAGGTGTCGAGCAGCGTCATGTCGGAGAGGTAGGCAAGCACCGCCGCCTGGATGCCGCGGTCGGCCGGCACCGGGCCGGTGGTGCGGATCCAGATGTTCTGCTGCGGCTCCAGCTTTTCGCGGCTGGTGTAATGCTTCAGCATCACCGGCTTCATCTCAATCGGCCGGTCACGCTCCCAATAGCGCTTGATGCCGTCCGGCACCGCCTCGCCGAACTTGCCCAGCAATTCGCGCTGCGACAACAGGCTGTCGGGCGGCGGCACGTCGCGCGGCATCGGCAGCTGATGCTCAAGGCCAACCTCATCCTGCTGGAACGAGGCTTCCAGCGAAAAGATCGCCTGGCCGTGCTGGATCGCCACCACGCGCCGCGTGGTGAAGGAGCCGCCATCGCGGATGCGGTCGACCTCGTAGACGATCGGCACCTTGGTGTCGCCGGGCCGCATGAAATAGCCGTGCAGCGAATGCACGTGGCGCTCGGGCTCGACGGTGCGCTGCGCGGCGACCAGCGCCTGGGCAATCGTCTGGCCGCCGAAAACGCGCTGCCAGTCGAGCTTGGGGCTGCGACCACGGTACAGATTGTGTTCCAGCTGCTCGAGGTCGAGAATGCTGAGAAGCTCGTCCATGGCCGCCGTCATGCTTCGTGACCTCGCCGTAAGATGCTATGGCGGTTTCCGACAGGAATGGCGGGCAGTCAAGGCCGGAATGCCCCAGTGGGCGGGGATGGTCGAGACTTCGAAAGGAATTGACATGGCGAACCGCAACACGGACGCAAAAAACCCGCTCGACGTGCTGGTCGCTGGCGCCGGCTATGTCGGCCTCGCCGCCGCCGTGTCGCTGAAACAGGCGCGGCCGGGCCTCGCCGTGGCGGTCGTCGATGCTGCCCCCGCCGGCGTCTGGCAGAAGGACCGCCGCGCCTCGGCGATCGCCGCCGCCGCCTGCCGCATGCTCGACCAGCTCGGCGTCTGGCAGGAAATCGTCGGGCAATCGCAGGCGATCACCGAGATGATCGTCACCGATTCGCGCACCGCCGATCCGGTGCGTCCGGTGTTTCTCACCTTCGATGGCGAGGTCGCGCCGGGCGAACCGTTCGCCCACATGGTCGCCAACAAGGACCTGAACAGCGCCTTGCGCCGCCGCGCGCAAAAGCTCGGCATCGACATCATCGAAGGTGTCGCGGTCGCATCGTTCGACGGCAATGGCGCCGGCATCACCGTGCATCTGGCCGACGGCGCGGCGATTGAGGCGCGGCTGCTGGTCGCCGCCGACGGCGTCAATTCCAAATTGCGCGACATGGCCGGCATCAAGACGGTGAAATGGGAATATGGCCAGTCCGGCATCGTCTGCACGGTGGCGCATGAGCGCCCGCACAATGGCCGCGCCGAAGAGCATTTTCTGCCGGCCGGCCCGTTTGCAACGCTGCCGCTCAAGCCCACCGAGGACGGCACCAACCGTTCGTCGCTGGTCTGGGTCGAACGTTCCGAGGATGCCGAAAAGCTGGTCTCGGGCGACGACCTAGTCTTCGAGCAGGAGCTTGAATTGCGCTTCGGCCTGAAGCTCGGCGAAATCCGCGTCACCGACAAGCCGCGCGCCTGGCCGCTCGGCCTGACCATCGCGCGCGCCTTTGTCGCCCCGCGCGTAGCACTTGCCGGCGACGCCGCGCACGGCATCCACCCGATCGCCGGCCAGGGCCTCAATCTCGGCTTCAAGGATGTGGCGGCCCTTGCTGAAGTGGTGGTCGAGGCCGATCGCTTGGGACAGGATATCGGCGCGCTCGACGTGCTCGAGCGCTACCAGCAATGGCGCCGCTTCGACACGGTGCAGATGGGCGTCACCACAGATGTGCTGAACCGGCTGTTTTCCAACGACATCGGCGCGCTGCGCCAGCTCCGCGACGTAGGCCTCGGCCTCGTCGAACGGATGCCCAGGCTGAAGGAGTTCTTCATCCGCCAGGCATCGGGGTTGTCCAACGGCACACCACGGCTGCTCAAGGGTGAGGCGATTTAGGCCGGGAATGAGTGCCGCTTTGTCATAGACGCGGCTCGGCTCCTGACATCAGCCGCGCAATGTTGGCGCGGTGGCGCACGATCACGTAGATGCCGCCGGCGATGACCAGCAACCGGTAGGGCAATGGTTGTTCCATGCCGCCGACGAGGGCGATCGCGGTGAGCGCCGCCAGCATCGAACTCAGGGACACAATTCGGGAAACTGCCAACACCACGGCAAATGCCGTCGCCGCGCCTAGACCCACAGGCCAGGACATCGCCAACAAAACACCCAACCCCGTCGCAGCCGATTTGCCGCCGGTGAAATTCAGCCAGATCGAACGGCTATGCCCAAGCAAAACAGCGAGTCCGGCCAGGCATACAACCCAAGGAGCCCAAACGGGCATATCAGATATTGCCGACGGCGGCGTTGCGGAAGACCAGAAACAAAACCAACGGGCAAAGATGACCGCTGCCGCCCCTTTCAGCACGTCCACCAGAAGCACCACCAATGCTGGCCATTTCCCGAGTGTGCGCAATACATTTGTCGCACCGGTGGACTTGGAGCCGTGCTCCCGGATATCGATGCCCTTAAGCAGTTTCCCCGCCAGATAGCCGGCAGGCGTAGAGCCGATAAGGTAAGCGGCAGCCGATCCTACCACGCTCGCTATCCAGAATGACATGCGCCCGGGCTGTTTCTCAGTTGACCTCAAACCCCAGCTTCTGCCGCAGTCGCAGCATGCGCTGGTCGGCGACCTTGAAACTCTGCTCGCCGCTCTTGGCAACACGATCCAGCATCTGCAGCAGGTCTTCGCGCTCATGCGGATCGAGGCGCTCGCGCAGGAAGGGCGCCAGCTTGTCGATGACGATCGTCGTGTCGTCGATCTGCGCCGCGGCCCATTTGGCGTAGACGACGGCTTCATCGGTCTTCTTCTGGTTGTCCGCAATCTGCGAGATCACCTCGCGGATAACCGTTTCGCGCTTCGGCAGGATCGGACCATGCTCCGCCGCGATTGCCATGATCAGCGTTGCTGCCGCCACCACCGGATCGTCGATCGCCGTCAGCGGCGACAGCGCCGCCTGCTTGCGCAGCTTCTTGCGCCTTATGTTGCCCTGGACGCGGCCGACGACGTCGGCGACCTCGCGCGCGGCTTCGTTCATGGCCTTCATGCGATACCACCAGAACGCCCCGGCTCCCAGCACGCCGAGAATAGCAATCAGGAAAGGCATGTCGAATTCCCCCGAAAATTGCGGCGACGATAGGAGAACTCCGGCGTTGCTTCAACACGCAAGAATTGTATCTGATGAGAAAACAGAGCTGGCCCCCTAATCATCCAGACGCCGAGATCGGGCGTCCTGGGTTCAGGTCGCTCGTCACGGGCACTAATGATGCAACCGCTTGGCGATAACGCTGACTTCGCATCGAGCGCGGTGCCCATCATGACGATCCGTTCGGCCACTGCAACGCGGCTGCCGGCGCGGTGACGCCAACCTGGGACGATCCGATGTTCCACCCGTTTCTCTACGGGTCGGGACAAGGGGCGGAGTTCCGCGCCGGCTTCTACGGCCTCGCCGGCTGGCATAGGGAAGGCCATATGCTGCGCGCGCTGTTCGAGGGCGTGATGTTCGAGCACCGGCGCCACATCAATGTTCTGAAGGACGCCGGTGTCAGCTTCGACAAAGCGGTCCTGTCCGGCGGCGGTTCGCGCAGCGAGCACTGGCCGCAGATCTTCGCCGACGGGCTTGGCGTGCCGATCACCGTCCCTGAAGCACGCGAGACCGGCGCACTTGGTGCGGCGATCGGCGCCGGGGTCGCGGCCGGCCTGTTCGCCGACTATGAGGCCGGCGTCGACGCCATGACCCGGTCAAGCGCCGCCTACCGTCCGAACCCGGCCATGCAGGACCATTACAACAGGCGTTATCGCGCCTATTGCGGCCTTGCCGATACGCTGCGATCGTTCTGGGCCGAACACGCCGCAGAACCGAGTAGAACACCGCCGAGTAAACCACCGCAATGACCCAACGGCTCGATGGCGACTACGACTACATCATTGTCGGCGCAGGCACCGCCGGCTGCGTGCTGGCCAATCGCCTGAGCGAAAACCCGGCGACGCGCGTGCTGCTGCTCGAGGCCGGCGGCAGCGACAATTATCACTGGGTGCATATCCCGGTCGGCTATCTCTATTGCATCGGCAATCCGCGCACCGACTGGATGATGAAGACTGCCCCCGAAGCCGGCCTGAACGGCCGCTCGCTGGTCTATCCCCGCGGCAAGGTGCTGGGCGGCTGCACCTCGGTCAACGGCATGATCTACATGCGGGGACAGGCGGCGGACTACGATGGCTGGCGGCAGATGGGCAATGTCGGCTGGGGCTGGGACGATGTGCTGCCCTACTTCCTCAAATCCGAGGACCATCATGGCGGCAAGACCGAGCTGCATGGCTCCCGCGGCGAATGGAAAGTGGCGCGGCAACGCCTGTCGTGGCCGATCCTGAACACCGTGCAGGAGGCGGCCAAGGAATTCGGCATCATGCCGCGCGAGGATTTTAACGACGGCGACAATGAGGGGTCCGGCTTCTTCGAAGTCAACCAGAGCAAGGGCGTGCGCTGGAACACAGCCAAGGCATTCTTGCGCCCGGCGCTGCGGCGGCCGAACCTCAGGCTGGTCGTCAACGCGCATGTCGAGACGGTGTTGTTCGAGGGCAAGCGTGCTATCGGCGTTTGTTATCGCGTCGGCGGCCAAACCATCGAGGCAAAGGCCAGGAGCGAGGTGCTGCTGACCGCCGGCTCGATCAACACGCCGAAACTGCTGGAGCTTTCCGGGGTCGGCGAGCCGGATCGCCTCGCCGCGCTCGGCATCGATGTGGTTCACGCCAGCCCCGATGTCGGCGAGAACCTTCAGGACCATCTGCAGATCCGCACTGTCTACAAAGTGTCGTCGGCGCTGACGCTCAACACGCTAGCCAACAGCCTGAGCGGCAAGGCGAAGATCGCGCTGCAATATGCCTTTGGCCGCTCGGGACCGATGTCGATGGCGCCGAGCCAGTTCGGCATGTTCTCGAAATCCGATCCGTCGATGGCGACGCCGGACCTGGAGTACCACGTCCAGCCCTTGTCTACCGACCGGCTGGGCGACCCGCTGCACCCGTTCCCGGCAATCACCATGTCGGTCTGCAATCTGCGGCCCGAGAGCGTCGGCTCGGTGCACGCTACGACGCGCGAGCTGGCCGTGCAGCCGGAGATCCGGCTGAACTACCTCTCTACGGCGCGCGACCGCGAGATCGCGCTGCGTTCGGTGCGCCAGGCGCGCAGCATCATGACCGCCAAGGCTCTTGCCGGCTTCCATCCGGAAGAAATCCTGCCTGGTCTCGCCCACCAGTCGGACGAGGACCTGCTGCACCAGATCGGCTCGATCGCCACGACCATCTTCCACCCGGTCGGCACCTGCCGGATGGGCATCGATGACCGCGCCGTCGTCAGCCCGGACCTGCGCGTGACCGGTATCGAGGGGCTGCGGATCATCGACGCGTCGATCATGCCGCGCATCGTCTCCGGCAACACCGCCTCGCCAGTGGTGATGATCGCCGAGAAGGCGGCGGATATGATCCGCCGGCCTGCATGACGTCGCCGCCGCCTATGACCCCGGCACGTCGTAGATCGCCCTGACTTCGACGGTGCCGATTTCAGCCAGTGGAATTTTGCCGGCGATCTCCAGCGCCTTGTCGAGAGTGTCGGCTTCGATCATGACGAAACCAAGCAACTGCTCCTTGGTTTCGGCAAACGGACCGTCAGTGATCAGCCGCTTGCCTTGGCGCCGCCGCACCGTCTTCGACGTCTTCACCGATTGCAGCGCCTGCGCGATGATCAGCTTGCCTTGCTGGTCCAATGACCGGTCATAGGCCATCGAATCGGCGTCGAGCTTGGCCAGACGCTCCGGCGTCATGGCATGGAGGTCCTTTTCCTCGCCGTAGACCAGACAGACATATTTCATTTCCAGCTCCCTTGCTGTGACGACCCATAGGCGATCACGGTGCCGGCGGCATCCTTGCCGGCAGCAGCGTGGTCGAGCACGCAGACCGCAATGCCGATCACGGCGACCGCAGCAAGCAGCCGGCCGAAGCCGGAAGATCGCGAGCACTCGATCTCGCGTAGACGCGCGCTTTTGTCGGCGTCGTTCCAATGGGCAGAAAACAGATTGTTCATCTTGGATCTCCATCCGCCACGAGAATCCGTGGACGCTCGCAGGACGGCCGGCGCCGATGCAAGTCGACATTTTTGCACGCACATTTTTCAGAAAAGATTTGCAGGGCTCGCCGGCGTCGCATCCGGCCGAAACAGCGCGGTGGTCTTCCCCTGCCGCCGCGCTATTGTTGGAGGGAACGCCGCGTGGCCGGCGCTGTCGCTGTAATCAAGGAGAATCTTATGGACCGCACCGCAAACGCCGTCTGGAAAGGCAATCTGAAGGAGGGCACGGGCACGCTCGACAGCCAGAGCGGCACCTTGAAGGGCACGCCCTATTCGTTCAAGGCTCGCTTCGAGGACGAGAGCGGCAAATCCGGCACCAATCCCGAAGAGTTGATCGCGGCGGCACACGCCGGCTGCTACGCCATGCAGCTGTCGCATTTCCTGGCCGAGAACGGCACGCCCGCCACCGAGCTCGACGCCAAGACGGTGGTGACGCTGGTGCCCGGCACCGGCATCACCGGCAGCGCCATCACCCTGATCGGCAAGGTACCGGGCATTGATGCGGCGAAGTTCAAGGAACTGGCCGAGAAGGCCAAGGCGGAGTGCCCGGTTTCGAAGGCGCTGGGGGCCATCGCAGTGTCGCTCGACGCGAAGCTGGGGTGATCCGCCGATTTTGCCCGGGGTAGCGATTCTTCGCGCCCCCCTCTGCCCTGCCAGGCATCTCCCGGGGAAATTGGAAGCTCGGTAGCTGGCACTCTTCTTTCGACGTTCGTAATTGGCGAAGGCCGGCGTGACATCTGATCTCCCCACTTGAGGGGGAGATGGCCGGCAGGCCAGAGGGGGTGCTGTCCCGCCGACGTCTCGGATACTATTGGGCGCCCAGCGCATCAAGCCGGGCGCGAAGGGCTACGACTTCCTGCTCCAGAGCCTCCAATCTCGCTTCCAGGTCGGAAGCAGGCAAGGCCGGCGCGCTCCGCTGCACCGATAACGCCGCGACGTCCACCGGTCCTGCGAGCAGATGCATAAAACGGTCCTCGCGCTGCCCCGGCCCGCGCGGTATTTCCTGGACGAGCGGCGGGCGGCGGCCGATCAGCATGTCGAGTTCGCCACGCAGGTCCTCGACGGACGAAAACCGCGCCATGCGCTCAGCTCGCGCCAGCAACTCATGCGCCGTCTGCGGCCCGCGCAGCAAAAGCAGGCCGATCACCGCAGTCTGCGGCCTCGTCAGCGAGAAGCGCTGCGCCATCTGATGCTCATAGCGCTCGACGCGCGAGCCGAACATCTGACGCACCAGCCCCTTCTGCTCGAGCAGCTTCAGCGTCCGATGCACCTCTGTCGGCTCGAGCGCCATCACAGGCTCGCGCGCCGTCTTCTGGTTGGCGGCTACAAGTGCTGCATTCAGCGTCAGCGGATAGACATCCGGCGTCAGCTCCTTCTTCTCGATCAGGCAGCCGAGCACACGGGCTTCGACCGAATTAAGGATTGGAAGCTCTTCGCTCATTGGGTTGAGTATCCTTTCTAGCGCCGGCGAGACAGCGCCCCCCTCTCTGTCCTACCGGATATCTCCCCACGCGGGGGGAGATCGGCAGCTTCGCCGACAGCGCGCCATCCTTCAACCTTGGAGATTGGCGAAAGCCGCGATGACGGCCAATCTCCCCACCCGTGGGGGAGATGTCCGGCAGGACAGAGGGGGGCGCGAAGGATCGCCGCGTACGAGATTGCCGCGAGCGAACTCGTCTCAACTAAACCCGCCGCTCCACCATCATCTTTTTGATTTCGGCAATCGCCTTGGCCGGGTTGAGCCCCTTCGGGCAGGTCTGGGCGCAGTTCATGATGGTGTGGCAGCGGTAGAGCCGGAATGGGTCTTCGAGATCGTCGAGCCGTTCGCCCGTGGCTTCGTCGCGGCTGTCGATCAGCCAGCGATAGGCCTGCAGCAGCGTCGCCGGGCCGAGATAGCGGTCGCCGTTCCACCAATAGCTCGGGCATGAGGTCGAGCAGCAGGCGCACAGGATGCACTCGTAGAGCCCGTCGAGCTTTTCGCGGTCCTCATGGCTCTGCAGCCATTCCTTGGCTGGCTTTGGCGACACTGTCTTCAGCCATGGCTGGATCGAGGCGTGCTGGGCGTAGAAATTGGTGAGGTCGGGCACCAGATCCTTGACCACCTGCATATGCGGCAGCGGGTAGACCTTGACGGCGCCGGAAATGTCGTCGCAGCCCTTGGTGCAGGCCAGCGTGTTGGAGCCATCGATGTTCATGGCGCAGGAGCCGCAAATGCCTTCGCGGCATGAGCGGCGCAAGGCAAGCGTCGGATCGATCTTGTTCTTGATCCAGAGCAGCGCGTCGAGCACCATCGGCCCGCAATCGTCCATGTCGACGAAATAGGTGTCGATGCGCGGGTTCTCGTCATCGTCGGGCGACCAGCGGTAGATGCGGTATTCCCGCAGGTTGGTGGCGCCCTCCGGCTTCGGCCAGGTCTTGCCCGGCTGCACCTTGGAGTTCTTGGGAAGCGTGAGTTCGACCATTACCTCAGATCCTTTCGGATGACGGGCTTCGGCACCATGGTCAGTATACCCTGGCCTTCGGCGCGATCTTGGCAAGACTGATGCCGCCGTCCTTTTCCGCCACCAGCGGCTCGGTGTGCACGGGACGATAGCTGAGGCTCACCTGGCCGTCCTCGCTTAGCCGGGCCAGCGTATGCTTGCGCCAGATAATGTCGTCTCGGGCCGAAAAATCTTCGCGCGCATGCGCGCCGCGGCTCTCCTTGCGCGCCTCGGCGCCGTAGACCGTGGTGATGGCGTTGGCCATCAGATTTTCCAGCTCCAGCGTCTCGACCAGGTCGGAATTCCAGATCATCGAGCGGTCGGAGACTTTCAGGTCCTTGAGCTCGGTCCATATCTGTGAAATGCGCTTGCAGCCGTTTTCGAGCGACTCCTGTGTGCGGAACACGGCGGCGTCTTCCTGCATCGCCTTCTGCATTTTCTCACGCAGAACGGCGGTTGGCGTCGAGCCATTGGCGTGGCGCAGCCGGTCGAAGCGGTCCATGATGTTTTCGACCGAGGCTTCGTTGGGCGAAGGGATCGCCGAATTGCGGTCGATGACCTGGCCGGCGCGGATTGCGGCGGCGCGGCCGAACACCACCAGATCGATCAGCGAGTTCGAGCCCAGCCGGTTGGCGCCGTGCACGGAGGCACAGCCGGCCTCGCCGACCGCCATCAGCCCGGGTGACACCCGGTCAGGATTCTCGACAGTCGGGTTCAGCACCTCGCCCCAGTAATTGGTCGGCACGCCGCCCATATTGTAGTGCACCGTCGGCAGCACGGGGATCGGCTCCTTGGTCAGGTCGACGCCGGCGAAAATCCTGGCCGATTCCGAAATGCCCGGCAGCCGCTCATGCAGCACGGCCGGATCGAGATGGTCGAGATGCAGGAAGATATGGTCCTTGTTCTTGCCGACCCCGCGGCCTTCGCGGATCTCCAGCGTCATGCAACGCGAGACGACGTCGCGCGAGGCCAGGTCCTTGGCCGACGGCGCGTAGCGCTCCATGAAGCGCTCGCCCTCGGAATTGACGAGATAGCCGCCCTCGCCGCGCGCGCCTTCGGTGATCAGGCAGCCGGCGCCGTAGATGCCGGTCGGATGAAACTGCACGAACTCCATATCCTGCAACGGGAAGCCGGCCCGTGCCGCCATGCCGCCGCCGTCGCCTGTACAGGTGTGCGCCGACGTCGCCGAGAAATAGGCGCGGCCATATCCGCCGGTCGCCAGCACCACCATCTTGGCGGAGAAGCGATGGATGGTGCCGTCGTCGAGGTTCCAGGCGACGACGCCGGTGCAGGTGCCGTCCGGTTCCATGATCAGGTCGAGCGCAAAATACTCGATGAAGAACTGTGCATTGTTCTTCAGCGACTGGCCGTAGAGCGTGTGCAGGATGGCGTGACCGGTGCGGTCGGCGGCAGCACAGGTGCGCTGCACCGGCGGGCCGTCGCCATAATTCATCATGTGTCCGCCGAACGGCCGCTGGTAGATCTTGCCCTCTTCGGTGCGCGAGAACGGCACGCCGTAATGCTCGAGCTCGTAGACCGCCGCCGGTGCCTCGCGCACCAGATATTCCATGGCGTCGACGTCGCCCAGCCAGTCCGAACCCTTGACGGTGTCGTACATGTGCCACTGCCAGGAGTCCGGACCCATGTTGGACAGCGACGCGGCAATGCCGCCTTGTGCCGCCACCGTGTGCGAGCGGGTCGGGAACACTTTGGTGATGCAGGCCGTGCGCAGGCCCTGCTCGGCCATGCCGAGCGTGGCGCGCAGGCCGGCGCCGCCGGCGCCGACGACCACCACGTCGAACTTGTGGTCGACAAAGGTATAGCCGGTGGCCGATTTCGCGTCCTTGGCCAAATCAGCCTCCGAATGCCAGTTTGAGCAGGGCGAAGATCGAGGCGACGCCGACCGCGATGGTGAAAAACGTGCTGAGTGCGATCAGCGCCAGCTTCATGCCTTCGGCATGCACGTAATCCTCGATAATGACCTGCATGCCGACACGCATATGGGTGAGACCGGAAACGAGCACCAGCGCCAACACCAGCGCCACGAACGGACTGGCGAGCGCCGCCCGCACCTCGGCGAAGCCGGCGCCATTGAGCGCGATCAGGAACCCGACGAAGAACAGTATCAGCGGGATGTTGGCAATGGCCGTCAGCCGCTGTCGCCAGAAATGCCCGGTGCCTTCGCGGGCCGAGCCCAGACCGCGGACCTTGGCCAGCGGCGTGCGCATATCGTTGTTGTTCGTGCCGCTCATCACAAGGTTCCCCGCGCCATGTAGCCGGCGACCCAGATCAGCAGCGTGAGCAGGATGGAACCGGCGAGCGTCGCCCAGGCGATCTTCGATGCCGTGTGTTTCTCCAGCCCGGCGCCGGTGTCCCAGACGAGATGGCGCACGCCGCCCAGCATGTGGTGCATCAGCGCCCAGGTGTAGCCGAACAGGATGAGCCGGCCGAGCCAGGTGCCGAAGGCCCAGTTGATCCAATCGAAAGCGCCTTGCGAACTCGCCGCCGCCATCAGCCACGCGGCGACCAGCAGCGTGCCGAAATACAGCGCCCCGCCAGTGATGCGGTGAATGATCGACATCGTCATGGTGATCGGTGGGCGGTAAATCGTCAGGTGCGGCGAGAGCGGCCGTTCACGTCTGGCGGTTCGGGTGGCTGGTGATTTGCTCATGGCTGCCCCAGTTCGATGTCCGGAGCCGCGGTGGAAAGCGGCACTTACCGCCTCGATATATGACTTCAGACAGCCGGTTTCTAATGCTCTTTTTGCACCGCGTCAAAGCCGGAAAATCGTTTTGAAAACGTCATTTAGTCTGACAAAAGGCTGCTGTTTCGCTTCAATCGATTTGGCCACCGTCGAAAGCCGGCGCACCGTTCGCTGCAGTGCGGCATTTCCTTTGCAATCGACGCCAGGCTATCGTTTGCAGGTCTGTGGTGTCGAGCCCCTCTTCATCACCAGCGCCTCGCGCGCGTCGATCACGATTGCGTCATGCGACGCGGCTTCCTGGTAGCGGCTGGACTGGTTGGCGGGTGATGCGGCAAACTCCTCGGTCGTGCCATCGGGCCTGACAACACGCAACGCCGTGCCGAGGTTCTGGATGGTGATCATGCCGCCATTGCCGCATCTGTAAGTTGCCGTGCCGACAGCAGACCGCGGCGCGGTAAGATCGGTGACGATCTTGGCTGAAGGTGCGGCAGGTGCTGTCGGAGCCGTTGCGGAAGCCGGGGGCGCCACAGGTGCGGCGGACTGCTGAGCCGGCGCGGGCGCGACAGTGGGTGGTACGGTATTCACCGCCGTCGGCGCGCCGTTCTGCGGCACGCAGGCTGCGGCAGTCAGCAAGGGGATCGACAACAGCGTCACCCGAAACGTCCGGCGTAACGCCATATGCTGTCCTCCTGCGCGGCTAACTAGCCGCGATGTTCCACCAAGATCAAGCTCACCCAACGTCAGCGTAGTTGTGTGCGTCGCGGCCGATGGTGCGGGCAAGCATGGCCGAATGATGACGCCCGGGTTTTCCATCCCGTCGGATATTAACCATGTTTGGCGAGAGATCGCCGCCGGATGCGCCTGCCCTCTTAACAAAGGTTAAGAAAAGGTTAATTTCCGATTCGATCGGGTCCACAGCAGAGAGGACACCATGCTTTCGAATTCAGGAAGAGCGCGCCTTGCGGCGCTTGTGCTGGCGACAGCCAGTCTCGGCTTCGCCGCCCCGGCAATGGCCTGGTCGCGCCATCATGACCGCGTCTATGCCGATTCCCTGGGCAATCTCGTCATCGACAGCGCCGCCGGCTACAAGCGCATCATTGTCGGCCAAGGCAGGCTGGCCAAGAAATTGTCCGACTACACCAGCGCCGGGCAGCCGGAAGCGGGACCGGAAGTCCTTTATGAAGACGAGGCGGATCACATCTCCAGGCGTGGCTGCTACCAGCCGCCGGTGTTCGTGAAGGGCCGCTCCTATATGTACGGCCTCTCCGACGGCGAAATGCCCAACCTCAGCCGTTGCCGCTGATGATCCGGCACGGCCGAGAGGCCGTTTAAGCGAGACGCTAACCGACGCTGCCTGTATCCGGGATGAACACCGTTTCGGCCCGCTCATAGGAAAGCCGCACGCTGTCGCGGCCGTTCTTCTTGGCCTTGTAGAGCGCTTCGTCGGCGCGCCGCCTCAGCGGCTCCAGCCCTTCGTCGCCGGTGCGCGCCGCGACGCCGAAGCTCGCGGTCACCCTGGTGCCCGGCGGCAACCCGTCGACACTGCCGGCCGAATAGTGCGTGCGCACGGCTTCGGCAAACAGCCGCGCCGTGGCAAGATCGCTCAGCGACAGAAGCACAGCGAACTCCTCGCCGCCGATGCGGCCGGCAACCGCACGCGTGCCGGCGGCCGCGCGAAGCTTGGCGGCGAAGTCGGCGATCACCTGGTCGCCCGCGGCATGTCCGTATTTGTCGTTGAGCGCCTTGAAGTGATCGAGATCGGCCAGCACCAGCGCGACCGGCACCTTGGCGGCGGCGCAGTGTTGCAGCACCAGCAAGGCGCGCTCCTCGAAACCCCTGCGGTTGAGCAGGCCAGACAGGGGATCGGTGTGCGTCTCGGTCTTCAGCGCCTTCATCACGTCGAGCGCAGCTGCCGAGAACAGGCAGAGCGCGATCAGCAACGACAGCAGCGCGTGCGACAAAAGCGCCGTCGTCCAGTAGGACGAGCCATAAAACCCGTCATAGCTGGTGAACGGCCCGTGCGAGATGACGACGAGCAGCGTGCGGCCGATAAAGTTCAGCCCGGACAGCAGCGACAGTACGAACAGGATTTTTTCCGTCGGGCCGTTCTTGCGCACGGCGCGCAGCTCGGCGGCGACCAGCAGGCTGAGGCCGCCAAAGCCGAAATTGATCGACAGGATGCGCCAAGTCAAGTCCGGCTGGACGAACAGGAACCAGCAGAATGCCACCATCCCGCCACCCGCCAGAATGCCGATCGCGATATAGGGCACGCGCCTGCCGTAGCGTGAGATGATCGCACCGACGAGGCAACAGGCGGCAAGCGTGAAGCAGAGGTTGGAGACCAGCTTGGTCAGCACCATGCCGCCGGGCAGCGTGAAATACTGCAGCAGGAAGCCGGGCGCGGACACGCAATAGCTCGTGCCGAGCACAGCCAGATAGGGCCGGTGGCGCTGATAGAACCATAGCACGAGGAACGCCGCGCCGAGCGCCAGCGCGATCGTCGGATTGAGCAGCGCTATGAACAGGCCGGTGTCCAAAGGACGGTGACTTCCCCGCTTGACGTCAGGGAAGACCTTAGAGCGCAAGCCCCAACAAGCGGTTAAGCCGGGACGAATATGCAAGTCGCCACTGATGAAGCTGCTGCACGGAACCGGGACCTGAGGCAGGCGTTTCGTGACAGCAATCAAGGAGAAGTTATTCATGGCCGACACGATCACGCTGACCGACCACGAAGCAATTCGCTCATGGGCCGCAGGGCGCGCCGGATTTCCGGCGATCGTCGATGTATCGCCCGAAACCGGAACGCAGCCGTTGCTGAGGCTCGTCTTCGGCCAGCACGCCTATCAGGACCAGGATCAACCTGAACGCCCGGTCAACGCAGGCGGCTACGAGCTGGTCGAATGGGACGAGTGGTTCAAGATCTTCGACGAGCGCGAACTGGCGCTGGTGGTCGCGGCCGACGAACCCGGCAGCCGGGAGGAATTTCATGAAATCATCCGGCGTGCCGGCTAGGGCATATACCCCAAGGGTCTTAGAGCGGCGCGCATTAAACAAAACCCCGAACGGTTTTGCCGTTCGGGGTTTGCATAAGCTCAGATCAGGCTTGAAACAGTCTGCGCTATTTCCAGTCGCGGATGTCGACGAAATGGCCGGCGATCGCCGCCGCCGCCGCCATGGCCGGCGACACCAGATGGGTGCGGCCCTTGAAGCCCTGCCGGCCTTCGAAATTGCGGTTCGAGGTCGAGGCGCAGCGCTCATGCGGCTTCAGCCGGTCGTCGTTCATGGCCAGGCACATCGAGCAGCCCGGCTCGCGCCAGTCGAAACCGGCGGCAATGAAGATCTTGTCGAGACCCTCGGCCTCCGCCTGTTCCTTGACCAGACCGGAGCCCGGCACGATCATCGCATCGACATGCGCACTCACCGTCTTGCCTTCGACCACCTTGGCCACCGCACGCAGATCCTCGATGCGGCCATTGGTGCAGGAGCCGATGAAGACGCGGTCGAGCGTGATGTCGGTGATCTTCGTGCCCGGCGTCAGCCCCATATAGTCGAGCGCGCGGATCTTTGACGTCCGCTTGTTCTCGTCCGTGATCTCTTCCGGATTGGGAACGACGCCCTGCACCGAAACGACGTCCTCGGGCGAGGAACCCCAGGAGACGATCGGCGGCAGCTTGGCCGCGTCGAGCACGATCACCTTGTCGAAATGCGCGCCCTCGTCGGACTGCAGCGTCTTCCAGTATTCGAGCGCGGCGTCCCACGACGCGCCCTTCGGCGCGCGCGGCTTGCCCTTGACATAGGCGAAGGTGGTTTCGTCGGCCGCGATCAGGCCGGCGCGCGCGCCGCCCTCGATCGACATGTTGCAGATCGTCATGCGGCCTTCCATCGACAGCGCGCGGATCGCCTCACCGGCATATTCGATGACATAGCCGGTGCCGCCGGCGGTGCCGATCTCGCCGATGATGGCGAGGATAATGTCCTTGGCGGTGACGCCTTCCGGTAACTGGCCATCGACACGCACCAGCATGTTCTTGGCCTTGCGCTGGATCAGCGTCTGCGTCGCCAGCACATGCTCGACCTCGGAGGTGCCGATGCCATGCGCCAGTGCGCCGAAGGCGCCATGCGTCGAGGTGTGGCTGTCGCCGCAGACGATGGTCATGCCAGGCAGCGTGAAGCCCTGCTCCGGCCCGATGATGTGGACGATGCCTTGGCGGATATCGTTCTCGGAATAATATTCGACACCGAAATCCCTAGCGTTCTTGGCCAAGGCCTCGACCTGGATGCGGCTTTCCTCGTTCTTGATGCCGAACTTGCGCTCGGGCGAGGTCGAGACATTGTGATCGACCACGGCCAGCGTCTTTTCCGGATGCCGGACTTTTCTGCCGGTCATGCGCAGACCTTCGAAGGCCTGCGGGCTGGTCACTTCATGGACGAGATGGCGGTCGATGTAGAGCAGACAGGTGCCATCATCCTGGCGATCGACGACATGGTCGTCGAAAATCTTGTCGTAGAGGGTGCGCGGTGCGCTCATGTGCGTAAATCCGTCGATTTGCAAAAAGGGGAAGGGCAGACGCGCCTAAGCCTTCGGCCCGGCGAAAGCGGCTTAGCTAAGTTGGCTGGTGAGCGCGCCGGAAATGCGCGAAGAGAAACGCGACGGCAGGCGTTTTCTGTCCTGCAGCACGAAACCCTTATAGGCCGGATCGCCAAAAAGCTCTTCCATGGCGTGGCTCATACCAATGTTTTGGCTTTTCGGCAATTGCGGCGTGTTTTCGCTTCTCCCCTTGTGAGAGAAGGCGAAGAGGGCGGCGCTCAAAGCACCTCGAACACAAAAGTCTTCACCAGCGCGTCCGGCTCGGCGATCGCATAGCAGCGGAACCATGGGCTTTGCTCGGCCGGCCGCCATTTCCCGGCCCGCTCCAGCCCGTCGAACACGGCCTGGAAGCCGCCGCTGTCAAACACCTGGTCGCGCACGGTGAAGATGGCGTGGCCGCCTTTTCTGGTGATGCGGACAAGCTCGTGCAGGCCGGACGCCGGCGCATGGCTGATGGTGAACACGCCAGTCGAGAAGAAGGCGCGGAAATGCCCGTCTGGCCAGGGCAGCGGCCCGCCGAGCATTGCCTGCTTCAGATCGCCATAGGCATTGCGGCTGCCGGCGATCTTCAGCATGTCGTCGGAGAGGTCGAGCCCGGCAATGTCGTGATAACCCAGCGCCTTCAATGACGGGCCCGACAGGCCGGTGCCGCAGCCGGCGTCGAGCAGCGGTCCTTCGCCCACTTGCACATGGCGCGCCACCCAGGCGGTGATCAGGAACGGCAGCAGATAGCCTAGCGAAGCGGTTTCGCTGTCATAGGTCGCGGCCCAGTCCGCATAGGCCTTGGCCAGCCCTTCCGGCGTGTCGGCCGAATAGACGGTGCCCAGCGCCGCATTGGCCTTGTCGATCGTCATCGCCTGCATCCTCCGGAATCCTGTCCTCCGCGATCGTAGCCGTGCCCGCGTCGGACTTCTATTCCTGCTGCGCCCGCCGCAGTCGTTGCTCCAGCCCCCGCAGCACCAGCGACAGGCTGACGGTGAGGATGAGATAGATATAGGCGACGATCGAATAGGTCTCGAAGAAGCGGAACGAGCCGGCGGCGTAGATCTTGCCCATCTGCGTGATGTCGGCGACGCCGAGCACCGAGACCAGCGAGGAATCCTTGACCATGGCGACGAAGTCATTGCCGAGCGGCGGCAGGATGGTGCGGATCGCCTGTGGGAAGACGATCAGCCGGAAGCGCTGCGTGCGCGTCAGCCCGAGCGCCTTGGCAGCCTCGATCTGGCCTTTCTCGACCGACTGGATGCCGGCGCGGAAGACCTCGGAGATGAAGGCGGAATAACCGATGGTCAGCGCCATGATTGCACGCCACAACAGCGACACGTCGCGCACCAAAAGCTCGCCGAGATACCCGGCGTTTTGCAGCGGCGCCGTCAGCGCATTCCACGCAGCCACGAAGGCCGGCGCGCCGGCGAAGGCGATCCAGAACAACAGCACCAGGATCGGCACGCCGCGGATGATCTCGACATAGAAACGAGCGATCTGCCTGAGCCAACGCGACCCCGACAACGCCATCAGCGCAATGCCGAGCCCGGTGGCGGAAGCCAGCGCGAAGGCGACCACGGTGACAAGAATGGTGATGCCGATGCCTTTGGCGACGGTGGCAAAAACCTGGGCGTAGAGATCGCTGGCGGCAATGGAGAGCGCAGCGACGACGGCGAGCGCGATCGCGGCGGCAAGCCACCAGGGGAAATCGGATTTGAGAGTCGAAGCGGGGGGCGTGGCCATCAGGGCGCTTCACCCTCCCCCTTGTGGGGAGGGTCGGCGAACAAGCTTTGCATCGCAAAGCTGGTGAGCCGGGGTGGGGGTCGTGACAAAGCGCCGGCGCTGGCACCCCCACCCCGCTCCGCTTCGCGGATCGACCCTCCCCACAAGGGGGAGGGTAAGGAGTCGGACATCACTGCCCCATCTTGTAGTCGAGAAACCACTTCTTGTTCAGCGCCTCCAGCGTGCCGTCGGCCTTCAGCGCCGCGATCGCCGCGTTGACCGGCTTCACCAGGTCCGAGCCCTTCGGGAAGATGAAGCCAAAATCCTCGGTGCCGAGCGGGCCGCCGATCAGCTTGAGCTTGCCGCCGGAGGCATCGACATAGCCTTTGCCGGCGGTGCCGTCGGTCAGGACGACATCGACGTCGCCGGATTTCAGTGCCTGCACCGAAGCGCCGAAGGTCTCGAACTGCTTGATACGCGGGTTCTGCTCATTGCCGTCGAGCACGCTGTAGACGGCGGTGTAGAACGGCGTCGTTCCGGCCTGCGCGCCGATCAACCCGTCCTTGAAGGCGGCGAAGGTCTTGGCGTCGGTGAAGCGGCTTTCATCGGCGCGCACCAGCATGAACTGCTCCGAACGCATATAGGGGTCGGAGAAATCGACCTTCTCCTTTCGCTCGTCCTTGATGGTGATGCCGGTCATGCCGATGTTGTACTGGTTGTCGGAAACCGCCTGGATCATCGCGTCCCAGGAGGTGTTCTGGTACTCCACCTTGAAGTTCAGGCGCTTGGCGATTTCGTCCATCGCGTCATATTCCCAGCCGATCTGCTTGCCGGTCTTGGCGTCGATGAACTGCAGCGGCGGATAGGCGTTTTCCGTCACCACCACGACCTTCTTGCCGCCGAGATCGGGCAGCGCATCGGCCGCCCATGCAGCGACGGGCGGGAGGAAACAGGCCGCGAGGGCGGCCAGCAGCAACTTCGATTTGGTCATGACACGCTCCAGGATGAGAAGCCCGCTTGCAGCCGGGCTCGCATGAAAATCCAGGCGCGACTTTAGCCGTCCGCAGACGGCTTGCAAGCCGATCCGGTGCTCAGCGTCCGGTGAAAGCGGATTCCAATGCCTTCAACCAACGCGGTTTTAGAACGCCCCGTGGTCGGAATTTATTCCGTGATTGCGCCGCCGGCAAACCAGGCCCCTCCTGGACACACGGGAACCCGTCAGATGACGGATCAGGATGGTGACGTAGCGTCACGCAGCTTGGCGACAAATCCAGTCAAGGTCCGGTGCAGCGACTTCAGCTCTTCAGCTTCGAGCGGCATGGCACAGGCAAGACCTGCGGATACGTCCTTGATGCTGGCGCGCAGCGCCTGACCCTTGGCAGTCGGTTCGACCAGCACGCGGCGCTCGTCGGCTGGATCGCGACGGCGGGTGACGAGACCAGCCGCTTCCATCCGCTTGAGCAGCGGCGTCAATGTCGCCGAATCCAGCCCCAGCGCCTCGCCGAGTTCGCCGACCGTGCTCGGCGCATGCTGCCACAGCGCCAGCATCGCCAGATATTGCGGATAGGTCAGGCCGAGCGGGTCAAGCAGCGGCCGATAGAGCTTGGTCATCAGCCCGCTCGCCGAATAGAGCGCGAAGCAGAGCTGTTGGTCGAGGCGCGGAACGGCGATCGTCCCGCCGGTGTCCGCCGGGACTTCGCTGGCCCTGGTTTCGGTCTTCGTCGTCATGCTGCCTTTGCCGGAAGCGCCACGGTCGAAAGCGCCACCTCGATATTGTCTTTGATCGCATTGGAATAGGGGCAAATCTGATGCGCTGCCGATACAAGGCCTTCCGCCGCCGCCTGATCAAGGCCTTTGGTCTCCGCGGCGAGTGCGACACCAAGTTTGAAGCCTTCGCCATTGGGAAGCAGGCTGACGGTGGCGCTCACCGCCGCATCCTGCAGCGGCAGCTTTTGCTTGCGCGCGACAAAGCGGATGGCGCTTTCGAAGCAGGCGGCATAGCCGACCGCGAACAGCTGCTCGGGATTGGTGGCGCCACCCTGTCCGCCGAGCTCCTTCGGCAAAGCGAGGTCGACCTTCAGCAGGCCGTCGCTGGTCTCGCCGTGGCCGGCGCGGCCGCCGGTGACGCGAGCCTGTGTGGTGTAGAGTGCCATGTCAGTTCTCCATTTGATTTGTACACGATTATTTAGCGTACAATATAATTCGGGTCAACAGCCGTGGCAAACTCTCGGCCGGCAATCGTTCACAGTCTGGTGAAACGAAAAAAGGCGGCCGAAGCCGCCTTTTCAAAATCCTTGGACCAGATTTATTCGGCCGGGGTCGCTTCAGCCGCCTTTGCAGCCTCGTCGGCCGCCTTTGCAGCCTCGTCGGCGGCCTTCTTCTCGGCGGCTTCCTTGGCGGCCGTCTCGGCGGCCAGCGCCTGGGCAGCGGCAACCTTCTCGGCTTCGATGCGGGCCTTCTCGGCGTTCAGCGCGTCGCGCTCCTCATCGTTGAGCTTGCGGGCGCGCACGCCGGTGTTTTCCGAAATACGGGCCGACTTGCCGCGACGGTCGCGCAAATAATAGAGCTTGGCGCGGCGCACCTTGCCGCGGCGCACGATCTCGACGCCTTCGACCATCGGCGAGTAGACCGGGAAAACGCGCTCGACGCCTTCGCCGTAGGAGATCTTGCGGACGGTGAAATTTTCCTGGAAGCCGGCGCCGGCGCGGGCGATGACGACGCCCTCATAGGCCTGGACGCGGGTGCGGGTGCCTTCGGTCACGCGGACCTGGACGCGCACGGTGTCGCCGGGCTGAAACTCGGGAAGCTTGCGCTTGGCTTCGATCTTGGCGGCCTGTTCGGCCTCGAGCTGACGGATGATATCCATCTCAAAAGTCCACTTCTTGTTCTTCCGACAGTCAGAGCGTCCGACACTCGCCTTGCAGTTCCATTGACCGCTCGGCTATGCCCTTTGTCCCCGAGACATCTTGTCTTCGAAACATTGGGCAGGGGCGACTACACCGTCATTGTTGACGGGTCCGGGAGATTTTTCTCGCCAGTACGGGCGGGCACATACAGCTATTTCACTGACTTGTCACGCCTTGGCCCTGTCTTTTTTGGTCGCATGCCACCACGCAATCGTCCAGTGCAGGGTTGCGCCGGCCCTTCAAGCTTCCTAATCCGGGAGCAGCACACTTGTCCGGCGGCCTCACAATGTCTGTTTTCGACGCAGTCCTGCTCTTCCTCGCGGGTTTTCTGTCAGGCGCCGTCAACGCGGTTGCCGGCGGCGGCACCTTCATAACCTTCGGCGCCATGACGCTGGCCGGCCTGCCGCCGATCGTCGCCAACGCCACGTCCTCGGTAACGCAGTTTCCCGGTTACATCACCTCGACGCTGGCTTACTGGACCGACATCAAGCATTTCTGGCGCGGCGCGCTGCTGCTTTGCCTGATCTCGGCTTTGGGCGCGCTGGCTGGTGCGCTCATCCTGCTGGCGCTCTCAAATCCGTCGTTCCGCGCCCTCGTGCCGTGGCTGCTGCTGGCCGCAACCGCCTTGTTCGCCGCCGGGCCGTGGCTGAAACCAACGCCGAAGCCTGGGCATGAAGCCACGGTCGGCTCTCTGGCCGGTTCGCTGGCGCAGTTCGCTACCGCCATCTATGGCGGCTTCTTCGGCGCCGGCATGGGCGTCATGATGCTGGCGACGCTCGGCCTGACGCAATCCGGCGACTATCACCGGCTGAACGCGCTGAAGAACATGCTGGCCGTGGTCATCGCCGCCGTTGCCATACTGGTCTTCGTTTCCGGCGGCGTTGTTGCCTGGCCTCAGGCAATCGTCATGATCCCCGGCGGCGCGCTCGGCGGCTATGCCGGCGTCTGGATCGCCAAGCGCGTGCCGCAAAACGCAGTACGCGGCTTCGTCATCGCCGTCGGCCTGTTTCTCGCCGTCTACTATTTTGCCAAGGGCTGAGCGGCGAGCAAATCCGGCCGGCGCTCCCTGGTCAGCTTCTCGGACTCGGCGCGCCGCCACGCGGCGATCTTCTTGTGATTACCGGAGACCAGCACGTCGGGGATGGGGCGGCCTTCGAACTCCTGTGGCCGCGTGTAATGCGGGTGTTCGAGCAGGCCGTTCTCGAAACTTTCTTCCTCGCCCGACACCGCATTGCCCATGACGCCGGGCAACAGCCGCACAACGGCGTCGAGCAGTACGAGCGCCGCCGGCTCGCCGCCCGACAGGATGAAATCGCCGATGGAGACCTCTTCCAGTCCACGCGCCTCGATCAGCCGCTGGTCGACGCCCTCGAACCGGCCGCAAACGATGACGGCGCCTGGCCCGCCAGCCAGTTCGCGCACGTGCGCCTGCGTCAGCGGCTTTCCACGCGGGCTCATCAGCAAACGCGGCCGCGGATCGCCCGCCGGCGACGTGTGGTCGATCGCCTTGGCCAGCACATCGGCGCGCATCACCATGCCGGCGCCACCGCCGGCCGGCGTGTCGTCGACGGTGTGATGGCGATCGCTGGCGAAGTCGCGGATCTGGATAGCTTCCAGCGACCATGTCCCGACTTCGAGCGCCCGTCCGGCCAGCGACAGGCCTAGCCCGCCCGGAAACATCTCGGGATAGAGCGTCAGCACCGACGCCTTGAACGTCACCGGTTGCCTCCGGCTTCGCGCGGCCCGCGCGGTCGGCCCTTCGCGTCGAAATCTTCTTCGCGCGGCGCGTCGCCATCCTCATCCTCGACAAGGCCGGCGGCTGCCGGGTCGACGCGGAGAAAACCTTCGGCGATCGAAACCTGAGGCACGGCGGCCTGGGTGAACGGGATCAGCACGCCTTTGCGCCCGCCGAGGGTAACGTCGAGAATGTCGCCGCCGCCGAAATTATGCACCGCCACCACCTTGCCGATGACCGCGCCCTTATCGTCGCGGACTTCAAGTCCGACGAGATCGGCGTGGTAGAATTCGTCCTCCTCGCCATCGTCGGGCAGCATCGAGCGGTCGACGAACAGCTCGGTTCCGGCCAGCGCCTCGGCGGCATTGCGATCGGCAATGCCCTTGAACCGCACCACCACGACGGTGTTGGCGGGCCTTATGTCGGTGATCTGGAAAACGCGGCCGTCCTTGGCATAGAGCGGCCCATAATCGGCCAGCGCCATCGGCTCGCCAGTGAAAGTCTTCACCCGCAATTCGCCCTTGATGCCGTGGGCGGCGCCGATCACGGCCATTTGCACGGGGTTCTGGGGCTTCGACATGGCTGATATCCTTTGCCCTGCTCTAACGCCCTACCGGCGTCATTTCAATGACAGGTTCTTCACCGCTTTCTAACCCGGCTGCCTGACAATGGCGGCATGCAGGAATTTCTCATCCCGGCAAAACCCGACCTCCAGGCAGCGCGCGAAAGCTGGCTGAAGATGCTGGCGCGCGAGCGCCGGCTGTCGCCGGCGACCGTCGAAGCCTATGAGCGCGACACGCGCCAGTTCCTGCATTTCCTCACAGGGCATTGCGGCGGCTCGCCTGGTCTTTCCGACATCGCCACTCTCCGCCCGGCCGATCTGCGCGGCTTTCTTGCCGCGCGGCGCAACGCCGGCGCCGGCGCCCGCACGCTCGGACGCGGCCTCGCCGGCATCCGCTCGCTGCTGCGCTTCCTCGAACGGCGGGGTCTCGCCAATGCCGCCGGTGCCGCGGCGTTGCGCGCGCCGCGCCAGCCGAAATCGCTGCCCAAGCCGCTGACCGCCAGCGATGCCAAACATGTCGTGTCGGTGGACTGCCAGCTGGCTGAAGAGCCTTGGATCGCCGCCCGCAACGCCGCCGTGCTGACGCTGCTTTATGGATCGGGCCTGCGCATTTCCGAAGCGCTGGGCCTCAGCGCCGCCGACCTGGCATCGGAAGCCGACACCGTGCTGCGCGTCACCGGCAAGGGTGGCAAGACACGGCTGGTGCCGGTGCTGCCGGTGGCGCTCCGGGCAATCGCCGAATACCGAAAACGGTGTCCCTACCATCTCGATCCCAAGGGCCTGCTGTTTCGCGGCGCCCGCGGCGGGCCGCTCAACCCGGCCATCGTCCAGCGCGACATGGCCAGGCTGCGCTCGGCGCTGAACCTGCCCGACACCGCGACGCCGCACGCGTTGCGCCATTCCTTCGCCACCCATCTGCTCGGGCGCGGCGGCGACCTGCGCACCATCCAGGAACTGCTCGGCCACGCCAGCCTGTCAACGACGCAGGTCTATACCGGCGTCGACACCGCAAGACTGCTCGAGATTTACGAATCCGCGCATCCCCGCGCGTGACCACTGTATAAGTCCAGGACAATTTCCCCACGCCGGTTAACCGTTTCGCCGCTTTTCAGTCCTAGAACCGCACCATGAAACGCGCCCTTGCCATTGCCGATCGCGCGGCCCTTGTGTCGCTGAAGCTGCTCGTCGCGCTCAACGCCGTGTTTTGCCTGTCTTTTCTCGTCGTGCTGCTGCTTGCCATGGGCAGGGCGCATGCCGAAGCCCCGGCCTGCGCCGGCGCCGATCTGCTGTCGGCCCTGCAGAAGGAAGACCCCGCCACCTATTCCAGGATCGAGACGGAAGCAGCAGCGACGCTGAACGGCAAGGGCCTGTTGTGGAAGCTGGAGAAATCAGGCGAAAAGCCATCCTTCCTGTTCGGCACCATGCACATGACCGACCCGCGCGTGACCACTCTGCCGCCGGCAGCCAGGAAAGCCTATGACGCTGCCGGCACCATCATCATCGAGACCACCGACGTGCTCGACAAGCAGAAGATGATGGAGGCCATGCTCAAGGAACCCGAGCTGATGATGTTCACCGACAACACGACGTTGTCGTCGCTGTTGTCGCCGGAGGATGCGGCGGTGGTGAACAAAGGGCTCGATGCGCGCGGCATTCCGCCGGCGAGCGTCTCCAAGATGAAGCCGTGGCTGCTGTCGGCCATGGTCGCGCTGCCGGTCTGTGAGGTCGCCCGTCAGGCAGGCGGCGCACCGGTTCTCGACGTCAAGCTGGCGCAGGACGCCAAGGCTAATGGCAAGCCGGTGGAAGGGTTGGAGACCGCAATCAGCCAGCTGCGCGCCATGGCCTCGCTGCCGCTTGCGTTCCACATCAAGGGGCTGGTCGAGACCCTGAAGCTCGGCGACAAGATAAACGACATCAACGAAACCATGATCGTGCTTTACCAGCGCGGCGACACCGGCACCTTCTGGCCGCTGTTGCGTTCGATCTCGCCCGACGAAGACGACGCAGGTTACGCCGAATTCGACCGGACGATGATCACCGGCCGCAACAAGGTCATGGCCGACCATGCCGCACCGATCCTGGCCAAGGGCAATGCCTTCATGGCCGTCGGCGCCATGCATCTTCCCGGCCCCGAAGGCCTGGTCGAGGATTTTCGCAAAGCCGGCTATACCGTCACCGCCGTCGACTGAGCAGCGCCCGTCTTGAATACCGAATCACGTAAGCCCGGCTCTGTGCGGTGCGCAACTGATTCGCAAAGCGGAGGCGGTTGGCCCTATTTTTGGCGGAAAAGGCCAGCTAAGCTCGTTCTACCTCGTTCGTGATTGATTTTGCGGGGGAAATACAGGCCAACAAGCGGTTGCGAATCAGAATTTTCCTGCGTTCGTCAATTTGAAGGCCTAGTATGAACCCGTTCAACGGTTGCGCGTTGAGGGGTGTTGATTGATGCTTTTCATCCACGGAGGACACTTTTATGGCGAACCCTAACGATCCAGCGCCCAGGTCGGGTGGTGGCAGCGGCTGGCTGATTGCGCTGGTCGTCGTCATCCTTGCGATTGTCGCGTACTATGTTTTCGGCAGAAGCGGCGAACATCCTGCACCCGCAGAGCCGCCGGCAGCCAGCACACCGGCGCCCGCACCTGCACCGGCTGAGCCGATGAAGCCCGCCGAACCGGCTCCCGCACCAGCCCCTGCTCCCGCACCGGCTCCTGCGCCAGCTCCGGCACCCGCGCCTGCTCCGGCGCCGAGCCCGTAATCTGGCCAACTGATCTGGCATCTTGATTCCAACCAAGAACGGCCCGCTGAAAAGCGGGCCGTTTTATTTTGGGCCCCTGTCGCGAGCGTCGCGATTCTTCACCGCCCCCGCTGTCCTGCCGGACATCTCCCCCTCGAGAGGGGAGATCGGCAGTTCACGAACAGCGCCCAATGGGAACGCATAATCTCGAAGGTTGGCGGAGCGTGGGTGCCGGCCAGAGGGTGGTGCTGTCCAGTCGGCGTGTCGCAACTTCCTGCCCGAATCAAATATGGATCGGCTTGAAGAACGTCGCCAGCGCCGCTTCCTTGACCGCTTCCGACATCGTCGGATGCGCGTGGCAGGTGCGGGCGAGGTCTTCGGATGAGCCGCCGAATTCCATCAGCACCGCCGCCTCATGGATCATCTCGCCGGCGCCGAAGCCGACAATGTGGACGCCGAGCACGCGGTCGCTGGCTTTGTCGGCGAGGATCTTCACGAAGCCGTCCGTGTGGAGCATGGCGCGCGCCCGGCCGTTGGCGGTGAACGGGAATTTGCCCATCTTGTAGTCGATGCCGGCCTTCTTCAGCTCTTCCTCGGTCTTGCCGACCGAAGCAATTTCCGGGCTGGTGTAGACGACGCTCGGAATGACGTCGTAATTCACATGGCCGGTCTGGCCGGCAATGGTCTCGGCCACCGCCACGCCTTCATCCTCGGCCTTGTGCGCCAGCATCGGACCGGCGATGACGTCGCCAATGGCGTAGATGCCGGCCACGTTGGTCCTGAGATGCCCGTCGGTCTTGACCCGGCCGCGCTCGTCGACCTCGACGCCGGCTTCTTTCAACCCGAGGCTGTCGGAATAGGCCCGGCGTCCGGTCGAGATCAGCACCGCGTCGGCCTCGATGGTCTCGGCCGCACCACCCTTGACCGGCGCGAAGGTAACGGCGGCGCCCTTTTTGGCCTTGGTCACCCCTGTCACCTTGGCGCCGAGCTTGAACTCGAAACCCTGCTTGGAAAGCAGGCGCTGGAACTGCTTGGAGACCTCGCCGTCCATGCCGCCCAGGATGGTGTCGAGGAATTCGACCACGGTGACCTTGGCGCCGAGCCGTGCCCAGACCGAGCCGAGCTCCAGACCGATGACCCCACCGCCGACCACCACCAGATGTCCCGGCACTTTCTCCAGCGACAGCGCGCCGGTCGACGATACGATCACCTTCTCGTCGATGTCGACCTTGACGCCGGGAATGCCGGCGACATCGGAGCCCGTGGCAATAACGATATTTTTCGTCTCGATCTCCTCGACCTTGCCATCCTCAGCCGACACCGACACCTTGCCGGCCGCGACCACCTTCCCGGTGCCGCGAAACGAGTCGATCTTGTTCTTCTTGAACAGGAAGGCGACGCCATTGACGTTGGCCGAAACGGTCGCGTCCTTGTGCGCCATCATCTTCTTCAGATTGAGTTTCGGCGCCGGTATCTCGACGCCCAGCGCATCGAAGGAATGGCCGGCCTCGGCAAACATCTCCGAGGCGTAAAGCAGCGCCTTGGACGGGATACAGCCGATGTTGAGGCAGGTCCCACCGAAAGTGGCGTTCTTCTCCACCACCGCGACCTTGAGCCCGAGCTGTGCCGCCTTGATGGCACAGACATAGCCGCCCGGTCCCGACCCGATGATAACGACATCATAAGCCATGTTCGTTTCCCTTAGCTTGGCGCTCAGCGGCCGCCGCTTACATTCAGGATTGCGCCCGTCGTGTAGGACGCTTCATCCGACAAAAGATAGAGAACGGCATGCGCGACTTCATCCGCCGTGCCGGCTCGTTTCATCGGCAGCATGTCGCGGAACCGCTCGACCCGGTCCGGCTGGCCGCCCGAAGCGTGGATCTCGGTGTCGATGATGCCCGGCCGTATCGCATTGACCCGCACGCCTTCGGTCGCGACTTCGCGCGCCAGTCCGAGCGTGAAGGTGTCGATCGCCGCCTTGGACGCTGCATAGTCGACATATTCGCCGGGCGAGCCGTGTAGCGACGCAGCCGACGAGATGTTGACGATGGCGCCGCCCTGGCCGCCATTCTTGCTCGACATGCGCCTCACCGCCTCGCGGGCGCACAGGAACGAGCCGATGACGTTGATGCGCATCATGCGCTCCAGCCGCGCCAGGCTCATCTCGTCGACGCGCGCCTTGACGTCGACGATTCCGGCATTGTTGACCAGGGCGTCGAGCCGGCCATAGGCGCTATCGACGGCTTCGAACATGGCGACGATGTCGGCTTCGACGCCGACGTCGCCCTTGACGGCAAATGCCTCGCCACCCGCCGCCTCGATTTCGTCGACCAGCGCCTTGGCGGCAGCCTCGTTCGAGGCATAGTTGACCGCGACCCGGTAGCGCGCCTTTGCCGCAAGCCGGCAGGTGGCCGCGCCAATGCCACGACTGCCGCCGGTGACCAGAAGCACCTTCTTGGACGCGCTCATTCCTGGCAACCTTTCAGCAGAAACACGTCCCATGGCAGTTTCGAGAAACCGTTCGGGCCGAAGGCCGTCGACATCTGCAGCGACGGCCCGAGATCGGGGAAGATCAGGCTCTGCGGCGCGTCCGTGCCTTCCGCCGCCAGGAGCGCGATATTGCCCTTATCGTCGGCGCTGTAGATGACGCCCTGCCAGACCGTGCAGGCGGCAAGCTCGTCACCGGTGACGTCGCCGGTCGGACATTTGTACATCAGCGACCCTTGCGGTCGCGAAACACCGGATGTCCACATGACAATGCCGTCGAGAACGATGCCCTTGTCGAGCACCATCTTGAACGAGTTGGTGACGGTGACCGCATCCGTCGTCGGCCGGAAATCAATGCCGGCCTCGCTTTCGGCATCGCCATAGACAGCAAGCGCCAGCGGGCAGGCGGCATGCGCCTCGTAACCCGCTGCGAGAACAGCCAGCCCGGCCATAAATCCGATCATTGGCGAAGCGATGTTTGTCATGAATTGCTCTGGCTGCTCTCGCGGCCGTCGGCGTTTTCGAGCACCTCGAAATCGGTCATCAAGACCAGCGGCTCGCCGGCCGCATCCAGTCCCCAGAAGGAATAATAGTTCCCATCACCGAAGCCAGTGTCGAACATGGCTATATTAAGCGGATTTCCATCAACCGGATTATCCATGCGGAACTTGTCGAACGAGCATGCAACGTCAGCAAGATAGCTGTCGAGTTCCTCCTGGTCGGACATCAGCGTCAGAACCGACTTGTCCATGAACGAAGCAACATTATCATCGACAATAAATCCAGACTTCCAGGACGATGTGCCGACGTCGCGGACGAAGGCAGCCAACTCCCACCGCACCGGCAAGCCAGTGCCAAACCGCAATACCGCTGCAGCAACACGGCCTTGCGCCTCAAGCAACGTGACTGGATAGCATCCCGGCCTGACCTTACGGCTAAACACAGGCCGTTCCAGCCCGGTAATCAGTGGATCGCAAGCGATGATTTCGCCGGTCGGTAGCTCAAGCTCACCGATCGCGGTGACGATGATCTTCCGCTCCGCCATTTCGGCTTCGCTGAGAGCGAAGACACCGAGATTGCTGCTCGCCGGCGCCGAATCCCATTCAGTCGATGTCGCCGGCGGAGAGATGGCGGCGGAAGCCGCCGGCCGGGAACGCCTCAATACGCTACCCGCTACTCGACCCAGCTTGAACCCAAACCGCGCCAGCCAGCCGCTCATGACGGATCAGCTCCGATCACAAATCAAGCACCAGCCGTTCCGGATCTTCCAGGCTGTCCTTGACGCGGACCAGGAAGGTCACGGCTTCCTTGCCGTCGACGATACGGTGATCGTAGCTCAGCGCCAAGTACATCATCGGCCGGATCACGATCTGGCCGCCGACCACGACCGGCCGGTCCTGGATCTTGTGCATGCCCAAAATGCCGGACTGCGGCGCGTTGAGGATCGGCGTCGACATCAGCGAGCCGTAGACGCCGCCGTTGGAGATCGTGAACGTGCCGCCTTGCATGTCGGCGACCGAGAGCTTGCCGTCACGCGCGGCGATGCCCAGCCGGCCGATATCCTTCTCGATCTCGGCAATCGACATTTGGTCGGCATTGCGCACCACCGGCACGACGAGACCCTTTTCGGTGCCGACGGCAACGCCGATATGGGCATAGTTCTTGAAGATGATGTCGGTGCCGTCGATCTCGGCATTGACCGAGGGGATTTCCTTCAATGCGTGCGTAACCGCCTTAGTGAAGAAGCCCATGAAGCCGAGCTTCACGCCATGCTTCTTCTCGAAGATGTCCTTGTACTTGGTCCTGAGCGCCATCACCGCCGACATGTCGACCTCGTTGAAGGTGGTCAGCATCGCTGCGGTCGACTGCGCTTCCTTCAGCCGGCGCGCAATGGTCTGGCGCAGCTTGGTCATGCGCACGCGCTCCTCGCGCGACGCATCGTCGCCCGAGGACGGCGCACGCACGGCGACCGGAGCCGGTGCGGCTTTCGGAATTTCGGCCGGCTGCGACGGCGCGCCCTTGGAAATCGCATCGAGCACATCGCCCTTCAGCACCTGGCCGCGCTTGCCCGAGCCAGAAACCTGGTCGACCGAAAGATTGTTCTCGGCGATCAGCTTTGCGGCAGCTGGCGCCGGCGGCATGGTGCGCGGCTCGACCGGCCCAGCATCGCCGGCAATCTTGGCGGTCTCGGCCGCGGCCTGCCTGGTCGTGTGCGCTGCGTCCGGGCTCGAAGCCTGCGACACCGCTTGCGGCTTGGTCTCCTGCTTGGACGCCGGGGCGGCCGTGGCGACGCCTGCCGAGATCGAACCGAGCAGCGCGCCGACGCCGACGGTCTCGCCTTCCTTGGCGGTGATCTCGCCCAGCGTGCCGGCGGCGGCGGCAGGCACCTCCACCGTCACCTTGTCGGTTTCGAGCTCGACCAGCGGCTCGTCGACGGCAATGGCATCGCCGACCTTCTTGAACCACTTGCCGATGGTCGCCTCGGTGACGGATTCGCCGAGAGTGGGAACGCGGATTTCGGTAGCCATTGTGCCTGTTCCGTTTCTTCTCTGTCTGTTCTATTCGCCGGGTTTGTTCTATTCGCCGAGCGCGTCTTCGAGCAGGGCGGCGAGCTGTGCCAGATGCTTCGACATCAGCCCGGTCGCCGGCGACGCCGCCGCCGGCCTGCCGGTGTAGCGCACCCGCTGATGCTTGGCGTCGATATGAGCCAGCACCCATTCCAGATACGGATCGATGAACGACCAGGCGCCCATATTCTTGGGCTCTTCCTGGCACCACACCATCTCCGCATTGCGGAAACGCGACAGCTCGGTGATCAGGGCCTTGGCCGGGAAGGGATAGAGCTGTTCGACGCGCAGCAGGTAGATGTCGTTGATGCCGCGCTTCTCGCGCTCCTCGTAGAGGTCGTAATAGACCTTGCCCGAGCACAGCACGACGCGGCGAATCTTGGAATCCTTGGTTAGCTTGATCGCCTGGTTCTGCAGCAGCTGGGCATCGTCCCACAAAAGCCGGTGGAACGAGCTTTCGCCCGAAATCTCCGGCAGCGTCGATACCGCCCGCTTGTGGCGCAGCAGCGACTTCGGCGTCATCAGGATGAGCGGCTTGCGGAAGTCCCGCTTCAGCTGCCGGCGCAATATGTGGAAGTAGTTGGCCGGCGTGGTGCAGTTGGCGACTTGCATATTGTCTTCGGCGCAAAGCTGCAGAAAGCGCTCGAGCCGGGCCGAAGAATGCTCCGGACCCTGGCCTTCATAGCCATGCGGCAGCAGGCATACCAGGCCTGACATTCTGAGCCACTTGCGCTCGCCCGACGAGATGAACTGGTCGAACACCACCTGGGCGCCGTTGGCGAAATCGCCGAACTGCGCTTCCCAGAGCGTCAGCGCCTTCGGCTCGGCCAGGCTGTAGCCATATTCGAAGCCAAGCACCGCCTCTTCCGACAGCATCGAGTTGATGACTTCGTAGCCGGCCTGTGCCGCCGACAGATTGTTGAGCGGGATGTAGCGGGTCTCGTCCTTCTGGTCGTAGAGCACGGAATGGCGCTGCGAGAAGGTGCCGCGTTCTGAATCCTGGCCGGAGAGCCGGATCGGATTGCCGTCGAGCAGGATGGCGCCGAAGGCCAGCGCCTCGGCCGTCGACCAGTCGATGCCTTCGCCGGAGTCGATCGCCTGGCGGCGGTTTTCGAGGAAGCGGATGATGGTCTTGTGCGCCTCGAAACCTTTCGGCACCTCGGTCAGTTTCTTGCCGATGTCCTTCAGCACCTTGACCGGCACGGCGGTCTTGCCGCGGCGCTGTTCGTCCTGGTTGTCGGCGGTGCGCAGACCAGACCAGGCGCCGTCCAGCCAGTCGGCCTTGTTGGGCTTGTAGTGCTGGCCGACTTCCCATTCGGACTCCAGATGGGCGCGCCAGTCGGCCTTCATCTTGTCGAGTTCGGCCTGGCTGATATGGCCCTCGGCGATCAGCCGCTCGCCATAGATCTGCACCGTCGTCTTGTGGTTGCGGATATTGGCGTACATGATCGGCTGGGTGAAAGCCGGCTCGTCACCCTCATTGTGGCCGAAGCGGCGATAGCAGAACATGTCCACCACCACCGGCTTGTGGAACTTCATGCGAAATTCGATCGCCACCTTGGTGGCATGCACCACCGCTTCCGGGTCGTCGCCATTGACGTGGAAGATCGGCGCCTCGATCATCTTGGCGACGTCGGACGGATAGGGCGACGAGCGCGAGAAGCGCGGATTGGTGGTGAAGCCGATCTGGTTGTTGATGATGAAATGCAGCGTGCCGGCGACGCGGTGGCCGCGCAGGCCCGACAGGCCGAGAATTTCCGCGATTACGCCCTGGCCAGCAAAGGCGGCGTCGCCATGCAGAAGCAGCGGCAGCACCTTGGCGCGCTCTTCCAGCGGCACGATCTCCTCGCGGCTGCGGCCGAACAGATAGTCCTGCTTGGCGCGCGCCTTGCCCATCACAACCGGATCGACGATTTCCAGATGCGAAGGATTGGCGGTCAGCGACAGATGCACCTTGTTGCCGTCGAATTCGCGGTCCGACGAGGCGCCGAGATGGTACTTGACGTCGCCCGAGCCCTCGACCTCGTCAGGAGCGGCCGAGCCGCCCTTGAATTCGTGGAAGATGGCGCGATGCGGTTTGGCCATCACCTGGGACAGCACGTTCAGCCGGCCGCGATGCGCCATGCCGAGCACGATCTCCTTCATGCCGAGCTGGCCGCCGCGCTTGATGATCTGCTCCAGCGCCGGGATCAGGCCTTCGCTGCCATCGAGGCCGAAGCGCTTGGTACCCTTGTACTTGACATCGATGAACTGCTCGAAGCCTTCGGCCTCGACCAGCTTCTGCAGGATCGCTTTTTTTCCCGTAGCGGTGAAGGAAATCTCCTTGTCAGCACCTTCGATGCGCGCCTGGATCCAGGCCTTCTCCTCGGGGTCGGAAATGTGCATGAACTCGACACCGAGCGTCGAGCAATAGGTGCGGGTCAGGATCTCCAGCATCTGCCGGATGGTGCCGAATTCGAGGCCGAGCACATTGTCGAGGAAGATCGGCCGGTCGTAGTCGGCTGCGGTGAAACCGTAATTCTCCGGGGACAGCTCGTTATAGTCCTCAAGCGGCTTGGCGATGCCGAGCGGGTCGAGATTGGCATGCAGATGGCCGCGCATGCGGAAGGCGCGGATCATCATGATGGCGCGCACCGAATCGCGCGTCGCCTGATGCACGTCGGCATCCGACAGCACGACGCCATTGGTGACCGCCTTGTCCTTGACCTTCTTTTCCAGATGCTTCTCGACGATGCCCCAATTGCCGTCGAGCGCCGACACCAGTTCGCCATTGGCCTGCAGCGGCCAGGAGGGCTTTGCCCAGGAAGCGCCCTTGGCGTTCTTGCGCACATCGCCGGCGTCGTCCTTCAGCCCGGCGAAAAAATCCTGCCATTCGGGGTTTACCGACTCTGGATCATCCTCATAGGACGCGTACAGCGCGTCGATATAGTCGGCATTGCCGCCATAGAGGAAAGAGGTGAGCGAAAATTGGTCGTTGGCCTGATCTTGTCTTGCCATTTTTGTCCGCGGAGCCTGGCTCCGTCTCCTTTTCAAAAGCGAATAGTGAGTAGCGAATAGCGAGTAGGGATTTTTCCCGGGTCGCGCCGTTACTCTCTTTTCCCTATTCGCTATTCACTACTCGCTACTCACTTGGCCTTGATCGCCTCGACCAGCGTCGTGCCCAGACGCGCCGGCGATGGCGATACTTTAATGCCGGCCGATTCCATCGCCGCGATCTTGTCTTCCGCGCCGCCCTTGCCGCCGGAGATGACCGCGCCCGCATGGCCCATGGTGCGACCGGCCGGCGCGGTGCGCCCGGCGATGAAGCCCGCCATCGGCTTTTTGCGGCCGCGTTTGGCCTCGTCCTTGAGGAACTGCGCGGCGTCTTCCTCGGCCGAACCGCCGATCTCGCCGATCATGATGATCGACTTGGTCTCGTCGTCGGCGAGGAACATCTCGAGCACGTCGATGAACTCGGTGCCTTTGACGGGGTCGCCGCCGATACCGACGGCGGTCGTCTGGCCGAGGCCGACATTTGTGGTCTGGAACACTGCCTCATAGGTAAGCGTTCCCGAGCGCGAAACAACGCCGACCGAGCCTTTGCGGAAGATGTTGCCGGGCATGATGCCGATCTTGCATTCGTCGGGGGTGAGCACACCAGGGCAGTTCGGGCCGATCAGCCGCGAGGTCGAGCGGTCGAGCCGCGCCTTGACCCTGACCATGTCCATCACCGGAATGCCTTCGGTGATGCAGACGATCAGCGGGATCTCGGCTTCGATGGCTTCGAGGATGGCTTCGGCGGCGCCCGCCGGCGGCACATAGACGACCGAGGCGTTGGCGCCGGTCTTTTCCTTGCCCTCGGCGACCGAGGCGAAGATCGGCAGGTTTTCGCCCTTGGCGCCGGTCCAGGTCTCGCCACCCTTCTTTGGATGGATACCGCCCACCATCCTGGTGCCGTGATAGGCCAGCGCCTGTTCGGTGTGGAACGTGCCGGTCTTGCCGGTCAGGCCCTGCACCAGCACCTTGGTGTTCTTGTCGATGAGAATGGACATCGGAGCCCTTTTCTAAAAACCGTTGATCGAGGAAGGCGAGACGCGCCGGTAGACGCCGCTCACCATGTCTTGCCAGCTGTCGCTGCCGGCAGGTTTGAAATGCAATCGCATGCGGTAGGCATCGGCATTGTCGAAAATATATGTGACCCGCGCGGAACCGCGCGGCGACGACCGATCAAGAGTGAGCTCGCTGCCGTTCCATGCGCCTGTGGCCGGCGAGGCCGGCACAAAGCCCATGGAATCGAACTGGTGCATGGTGACGAGGCTGTTTTGCTGATCGAATCCGAACACTGAGTGCGAGCCGAACGAGACCGTGCCGTCGCGGCGCTGGCGATAGCGCTGCACCACGAACAGGCCGCCGAACTGTGCCTCCCCCAGCACTTCCGACGTCGCCGGTCCACCATCGGCCCATTGTGTTTCCGCCACCTCTTCCTCGCCGCGCCACGCGCCGACCAGCGCCTGCAGGCGCTGGTGATCGGCCGAGAGCAAGGAGAACGCGTTCATGGGTCAGAGCCGCTTCAGGTCGGAGACGGTGAGGTCGCTCTTGGCGTTGCCGGTGTTGAGCGTCGTTGCCGGCTCGAACATCAGCACCACCGGCTCGGCGGTCAGCGACCGCGGCCGGTGCTCGACGCCCTTCGGCACGACAATGAAATCGCCCTCGCCGAGCTCGACCGGGCCGTCGCGAAAATCGATGGCGATCTTGCCCCGCAGCACGAGAAAAGCCTCGTCCTCATGCTCGTGCGCATGCCAGTCGAAGGTCTCGCCGAACTTGGCGACCTTGGCCTGGCTGTCATTGACGTCGCCGGCAATATGCGGATCGAAGACCTTGGTGATCGTTCGATCCGCCGCCTCGACCAGGTTTATCTTGCGCGGAGGCATTCGCCTTCAGCCCTTCACCGCCGCCACGATCTTCTTGGCTGCGTCGTCGAGATCGTCGGCCGACACGACGTTGAGGCCGCTGTCGTTGATGAGCTTCTTGCCGAGCTCGGCATTGGTGCCTTCAAGACGCACCACCAGCGGCACTTCCAGGCCGACTTCCTTGACTGCGGCAATGACGCCCTCGGCGATGATGTCGCACTTCATGATGCCGCCGAAGATGTTGATCAGTATGCCTTTGACGGCCGGATCCTTGGTGATGATCTTGAACGCCGCCGTCACCTTCTCCTTCGACGCGCCGCCGCCGACATCGAGGAAGTTGGCGGGCTCGGCGCCGTAGAGCTTGATGATGTCCATAGTCGCCATGGCGAGGCCGGCGCCATTGACCATGCAGCCGATATTGCCGTCGAGCGCGACATAGGCGAGGTCGTATTTCGACGCCTCGATCTCCTTCTCGTCCTCTTCGGTGGTGTCGCGCAATTCCATCAGTTCGGGGTGGCGAAACAGCGCGTTGTTGTCGAACGACACCTTGGCGTCCAGCACGCGCAGGCGGCCGTTTTTCATCACGATCAGCGGGTTGACCTCGAGCAGGCTCATGTCCTTCTCGACAAAGGCCTTGTAGAGGATCGGGAACAGCGTGCCGGCATCCTTGGCGGCATCGCCGTTTAGTCCCAGCGCTTCCACCAATATGTCGACGTCGATGGTCGTCACGCCGGCCAGCGGATCGATGGCGCGGGTGATGATCTTGTCCGGTGTGTCGTGGGCGACGCCTTCAATGTCCATGCCGCCCTCGGTCGAGACGACGAAAGCGATGCGGCCGACCGAGCGCTCGACCAGGATCGACAGATAAAGCTCGCGCTCGATGTCGGCGCCGTCCTCGATATAAAGACGGTTGACCTGCTTGCCGGCGGGGCCGGTCTGCTTGGTCACCAGCGTGTGGCCGAGCATCTCATTGGCGTTGGCAACGACTTCGGCAACCGACTTAGCCAGCCGCACGCCGCCCTTTGCGTCGGGCGACAGTTCCTTGAACTTCCCCTTGCCGCGGCCACCGGCGTGGATCTGGCTCTTCACCACATAGAGCGGGCCGGGCAGCGCTTGTGCCGCGGCTTCCGCCTCGCTTGCCTTGAACACCGGCACGCCTTCGGCCACCGGCGCACCAAACGACTTCAGCAGCGCCTTGCCTTGATATTCATGGATGTTCATCTGGATGTCTCCGGATCGGCTGCTTTGGGGGATTACTTCGAGGCGAGGTGCGGGGCGATCTTGACGCAAGCCTCGGTCAGGCCCTGCACTGTCGCCACCGAAGCGTCGAACATCTTCTGCTCGGCCTTGTTGAGGTCGATCTCGATGATGCGCTCGACGCCGCCGGCGCCGATGACAACGGGAACGCCGACATAGGTGCCCTTGACGCCATACTGGCCCGAGAGATGCGCAGCACAAGGCAGCACGCGCTTCTTGTCCTTGAGATAGGATTCGGCCATCGAAATTGCGGAAGCCGCCGGCGCGTAGAAGGCCGAGCCGGTCTTCAAGAGGCCAACGATCTCGGCGCCGCCGTCACGGGTGCGCTGGACGATCTGGTCGAGCTTTTCCTTCGAGGTCCAGCCCATCTTGATGAGGTCCGGCAGCGGAATGCCCGACACCGTGGAATAGCGGATCATCGGCACCATGGAATCGCCATGGCCACCGAGCACGAAGGCGGTGACGTCCTCGACCGAGACCTTGAACTCCTCGGCGAGGAAATAGCGGAAGCGCGCGCTGTCGAGCACGCCGGCCATGCCGACGACATGGGTCTTGGGCAGGCCCGAAAACTTCTGCAGCGCCCAGACCATGGCGTCGAGCGGGTTGGTGATGCAGATGACGAAGGCCTTGGGCGCGTATTTCTTCAGCCCGGCGCCGACCTGTTCCATGACCTTGAGGTTGATGCCGAGCAGATCGTCGCGGCTCATACCCGGCTTGCGCGGCACGCCGGCAGTGACGATGCAGACATCGGCGCCCTCGATCCCGGCATAATCATTGACCCCGGTCAGCCGGGAGTCAAAACCATCGACCGGCGAAGACTGCGCGATATCGAGCCCCTTGCCTTGCGGGATGCCCTCGGCAATATCGAACAGCACCACGTCGCCGAGGTCCTTGAGGCCGATCATGTGAGCGAGCGTGCCGCCGATCATGCCGGAGCCGATGAGCGCTATCTTGTTGCGTGCCATGTGAGGAAATTTTCCCTTTGTCTGTGACGACGCCCAAATCTCTGGCGATCTGGTTGACGGCGTCGAGGAAGAGGCCGGAATGCTGTGGTGTCAGCGGATTTCGCCGCATCCAGTAGCCCTGGTGGAAAATATATTCAATCGATTATTTTCGAGTGAATAATTTCAATCGGTTAGAAACATTGGGATTTACGTAAACGTCAAAATTTGTAAGCCGACTTGAGAGATTTTACACAATGAACGTGGAAATCAGAAGACTATATCCAGGCGATGACGCCCTTGTGAAGCGCATCGCCGAAGACGTGTTCGATGAACCGGTACGGGCCGACAGACTGTCCGCCTACCTCGCCTCCTCAGGTCATATGATGATTGTGGCACTGGCCGATGGCGTCGTCGTCGGCCAGTGTGCTGCCGTCATCCACCGCCACCTGGACAAGGTCAGCGAACTCTACATCGACGAGGTCGGCGTCTCACCCGCCTACCAGCGCCATGGCATCGCGCGAAAGATGCTCGACGCCATGTTCGCGCTCGGCCGCGAGCAGGGATGCGGCGAAGCCTGGGTCGGCACCGAACCGGACAATGTGCCAGCGCGCGCGCTTTATGAATCGCGCAAGGAGGTGCATGGGCCGGCGGAGTCGTTTGTGATGTATGTGTACGAGCTTTAGGCGTCGGCGGGACAGCGCCCCCCCTCTGCCTTGCCAGGCATCTCCCCCACGAGGGGGGAGATCGGACGTCACGCGACCTTTCGCCAATCTCCAATGGCCGCATGAATGAGCGGAGCGCCGAAACCGCCAATCTCCCCCCGTGTGGGGGAGATGTCCGGCAGGACAGAGGGGGGCGCGAAGGATCACTACATAATGACCTCTTGGAACCCTCAGACCTGCGCTTCCGCGTTGTCCTTCTGCCGTTCCGCCCAGTCCTCCAGCCAGTCGCGGCTTTGCATCTCGATCAGCCGCGAGGCGGTGCGTTCGAATTCGAACACCTCGACGCCGCGCCTGGCCGTGTAAAGCTCAGGCGGGGGAGCCTCAGCGCTCACCACCAGCCGCGTGTGATGATCGTAGAGCGTGTCGATCAACAGGATGAAGCGCTTGGCCTCGTTGCGCTTGCCTTCGCCCAGCACCGGCACGTGATCGATGAAGACGGTCGAGAAGCGGCCGGCAATGGCCAGGAAATCGCGTGCGCCGAGCGGCTTTTCGCAGAGGTCGGCGAAGGAAAACCGCGCTGCATCCCCGGCGGCAGCCGGTATCCTCACTTGCCGCCCCTTGAGCGTCAGCGAGGTCTCGGCCGTCAGCGCTCCACGCGTCATCGCCTGCCAGGCCTCGTCGAGCACACGGTCGGCTTCGGCATCCGCCGGGGTGACATAAACCGGCGTGCGGGCGAGCTTTTCCAGCCTGTAGTCCTTGTCGGCATCAAGCGTCAGCACATGGGCGTGGCGCTCGAGAATGCTGATGAAGGGCAGGAAAAGCTGGCGGTTCAGCCCGTCGCGATAAAGGTCCTGCGGCGCGACATTCGAGGTGGCGACCAGAACCACGCCATTGGCGAACAGCGCCGAAAACAGCCGCGACAGGACCATCGCATCGGCAATGTCGGTGACCGAAAACTCATCGAAGCACAGCACCCAGGCCTGTTCGGCAAGCTGAAGCGCGACCGGCGGGATCGGGTCGTCCTCCTTGACGTCGCCGTTCTTGCGCGCCTGCCGGTGCTTCTGGATGCGGTCCTGCACATCGGCCATGAAGTCGTTGAAATGAACGCGGCGCTTGCGCCTGACCGGCAACAACTCGAAGAACATATCCATCAGCATGGTCTTGCCGCGACCGACGCCGCCATGAATGTAGAGGCCCTTGACGACCTCGCGCGTCTCGCGCTTGCGGGCAAACAGCCAGCCGAGCGCGCTCGACTTGTGCGCCAGCCGCTTGACCGAGATCTCGTCGGTCAGCCGGTCGAGCGCGGCGGCAATGCGCTCCTGCGCCGCATCGCGCTCGATGGCGCCGGTTGCGACCAGATGGTTGTAGCGCTGCCTGACGGTCGCATGGGTCTGGAGGCCGTCACGCAGATGCATCGGTCACGTCGCTGTCTAGGGATAGGCAGCCTATCTTGTAAGCGATATCGGCAAGCCGTTGGTAGTCTGGCCGTCGAATTTCGAACCGCCCGAGGAATAGAGCCGCGCCAGCGTGCCGCCATTCTCGTCATAGAGCGTCAGCTGCTTGCCGGCGACGTTCCACGATTTGATGCCGTCGATGGGCGGCGGGCAATGCAGCGGCCCGGCGCGGAAGCCGGCGCCGAATTTGGTCTGCGGCGTCGCCACCTTGCAGCTCTGTCCGGACACGCTGGCGTTCCAAACGCCGGCAACGCTCGCAGCGGTAAGGTCGGAGGCTCCGGCCGGCGCCGATCCGTCCGGCGGCAGCGAGGCGACCTGCGCGCCTGCCGGCGCGGTCGGGAATTGCGATGGGTCGGTGGTGCCCGGCGCTGCCGGGGGCGGCAGTTGGCTTCCGCTCACCGTGCCGGCGGGCGCGGGCTGCAGCGGGGCGGGCTGCTGGTCATCCATCGATGAAAAACGCGAGGTCGAACAGCCGCTCGCAACGAGCGCTGCCAGCGATACGGCCATCAGCCCGCTTCTCGAAAAAATCATTCCAACCTCCGTCGGATCCGGCTGGGGGGAAGCCGTCCGCACAATCTCACCCCTCACCAAGATGGAGAAGGTGGCGAAATTTCAACCCGATATGGTTAAAATAGGGTTTGCACCACGAATTGTTGTAAATTTGTCGCAAAATGGCTGGCGGACAAAAGGCATGTCTTCGCTCTAGCGCGGTTCCAACCGGTACATTGGTTGCGAAAGCGGCACCGGAGCCCGCGGCAGGTCGGCGCATCGGCGGTCGAGCGCAAATGCCGGCGCAAAACTGACTGAAGCGCTTGAGGCGCAAGGCCTGGGTGAGCGGTTTCGCGCCTTCCGTCCGGGCGAGCTTTGGGACGTTCCCGAGATCGAGCGCGGCTGAAGTCTGCATTTGGCCGTTTACGGCACTGCCGTTTTAGCCGATGGTCTATCGCAACAGGGGGAACAGATGAAATCAATCTTGGCAGTTTTGATCGCGCTGGTAATTTCGACGCCGGCCGCTTTCGCGGGTGAAATCACCGATCGCGCCGCTGAAGCCGAAAAGGCACTGCAGGCGGGTGATGGTGCCGGCGCGCTGGACAAATTCCGCAGCGCCGAGGACGCTCTGTGGCAAGCGATGCCGCTTGGCGTGCAAAATGTGAAACACATCATGTCGGCCAGCGGGTTCGGGGCCTACGCCGAGCGCCCGAACCATGTCTACAAGCCGGGCGAAGAGATTGTGCTTTATATGGAGCCGGTCGGTTACGGCTACGGCTCGGATGGGCTCGGCAACAACCAGATCGCGCTTTACGTTGACCTTACCGTGCTTTCCCAGTCGGGCGAGAAGCTGGGAACCGTCGAAAAGCTTGGCCGGGTCCAGCTCGCCTCGCGCTCGCATAACCGAGAGATGTTCTTCAAATTAAACGTCTCCCTGGATGGCGTTCCCCCCGGCAAATACCGCGCGGATTTCCTCATGCACGACGAGAACTCGCAAAAGACGGCGCCTTTCACGACCGACTTCGAGATTGCCGAATAGCGCGCCCAGTCGGAAAGAGCCTCGCGGCAACGGAACCAGAGCGCCGCAGATGCGTTCTTAAGCCGGCTGCAGGCCAGTCAATTTGCGAGGCATTGTCCATGATCAAATGGATCATCATTCTTCTCATCGTTGCTGCCGCCGCCAGCCTGCTCGGCATGCCGGCGCTGGCCGGTGCCGCCGCCACCGGCGCGCGCGTGCTGATCGGCATCGTTCTCGTCATCTTCCTGCTGATCGTGCTCGGCGTTTTCGCGGTAACCTAAACGCAGCCCACACTGGTAATTCCCGCCCGTTTCCGCCATATAGCGGCGAAACGTACAGGAATTACCTCAGATCATGGCAGGCACTGCCCCCTTCGCCAAGATGAACGGCATCGGCAACGAAATCATCGTCGCCGACATGCGTGGCCGTGCCGATAGGGTCACGGCGGCGTCGGCTGTCGCGCTGAACGCCGATGCGGCGACTAGGTTCGACCAGATCATGGCGATCCACGATTCGCGCACGCCGGGCACCGCGTTTTACATCGACATTTTGAATTCCGACGGCTCGGGCGCGCAGGCCTGCGGCAACGGCATGCGCTGTGTCGTCCAGGCGCTGGCCGCCGAAACCGGCCAGAAGACTTTCACCTTCGAGACCCGCGCCGGCATCCTCAACGCCGTCGAACATGCCGACGGCACCATCTCGGTCGACATGGGCACTCCGCGCTTTGGCTGGCAGGACATTCCGCTGGCCGAGGAATTCCGCGACACCCGCATGATCGAGTTGCAGATCGGCCCCATCGACGCGCCGGTGCTGCATTCGCCTTCGGCTCTCTCGATGGGCAACCCTCACGCTATCTTCTGGGTCGACAACGATGTCTGGTCCTACGAACTCGAGCGTTTCGGCCCGCTGCTCGAAAACCATCCGATCTTCCCCGAGCGCGCCAACATCACCATCGCCCAGGTAACGTCGCCGGAGACGATGATCATCCGCACTTGGGAGCGCGGCGCCGGCCTGACCAGGGCTTGCGGCTCGGCCGCTTGCGCTTCCGTCGTCGCCGCTGCCCGCACCCGGCGCACCGGCCGCAGCGTTACGCTGATGACGCCCGGCGGCGGCTCGCTGCATGTGGAATGGCGCGACGACGACCACGTCATCCTGACCGGCGCTGCCGAATGGGAGTTTTCCGGCAATTTCGATCCGTCGACCGGCACCTGGGCCCGCGACACCGAAAGCGCGGCCTGATGTCTGCGCTTGCCGATACCAAGGGCCCCAACTCCCAAGGCATAGACGTCGTCACCTTTGGCTGCCGTCTCAACACCTATGAATCCGAAGTGATGCGCCGCGAGGCCGAAAGCGCAGGTCTCGGCGCGCTCAAAGGCGGCGCCATTATCTTCAACACCTGCGCCGTCACCGCCGAAGCGGTGCGCCAGGCCAGGCAGTCGATCAGAAAGGCCCGCCGCGAAAATCCGGCGGCGCGCATCATCGTCACCGGCTGCGCCGCGCAAACCGAACCGCAGAATTTTGCCGCCATGGACGAGGTCGACCTCGTGCTTGGCAACGAAGAGAAGCTGAAGGCCAACTCCTACCGCGCGCTGCCGGATTTCGGCGTCAACGACAGCGAGAAGGCGCGCGTCAACGACATTTTCTCGGTGCGCGAGACCGCCGGCCACATGGTCGACGCCATTGACGGCCGGGCACGTGCTTTCGTCCAGGTGCAGAACGGCTGCGACCATCGCTGCACCTTCTGCATCATCCCCTATGGCCGCGGCAACTCACGCTCGGTGCCGATGGGCGCGGTTGTCGAGCAGGTCAAGCGTCTCGTCGGCAACGGCTACGCCGAGATCGTGCTGACCGGCGTCGACATGACCTCTTTCGGCGCCGACCTGCCGGGCGCGCCGAAGCTGGGAAAGCTGGTGAAGACCATCCTGAAGCAGGTGCCTGATGTGAGGCGGCTGCGGCTGTCCTCCATCGATTCGATCGAGGCCGACGACGATCTGCTGGACGCCATCGCCACCGAGCCCAGGCTGATGCCGCATCTGCATCTGTCGCTGCAATCAGGTGACGACATGATCCTGAAGCGCATGAAGCGCAGGCATTTGCGCGACCAGTCGATCCGCTTCTGCGAGGATGTGCGCAAATTGCGCCCGGCAATCGTCTTCGGCGCCGACATCATCGCCGGCTTCCCGACCGAGACCGAGGAAATGTTTCAGAATTCGATAAAGATCGTCGAGGAATGTGGGCTGACGCACCTGCATGTCTTCCCGTTTTCGCCGCGCGAAGGCACGCCCGCCGCGCGCATGCCGCAGGTCCGCCGCGAATTGGTCAAGCAGCGCGCGGCCCAGCTGCGCGCCGCTGGTGAGGCTGCGTATCGCCGCCATCTGTCGTCGCTTCCCGGAACGCGCCAAACGATCCTTATCGAGCGCGACGGCGTCGGCCGCACCGAAGGGTTCACGCTTGCCGGGCTCGGCACAGGCGCGCCGGGCGAGATCGTCGAGGCAGACATCACCGGCCATGACGGCGTGCGCCTGATAGCGGCCCCGCTCACTGCCCGCGCCGCCTGCGACGATTGAAGCATGGCCGGTTTTTTCAAGAACATATTTTCGTTCGGCAAGAAGGAAGTCGTCGAGGAGCGCATCGACGAAACCGCTCCCCTGCCGCCGATCAAATGGGATGCGCTTGAGGCGCTGAAGCCGGCGGCCGAGCAGGTCGTTCCGGAGTTCTTGAAGCGCGAGGAGCCCGAGCCGCCGACGCCCCACCCTCCCCTCGATGGGGAGGGTCGCCACGAAGTGGCGGGGAGGGGTGAGAGCGCCGACGCCGACGCCACTCACCCCCACCCCCAAGCTTCGCTTGGGGCCTCCCCCATCGAGGGGGAGGTAAAGCCTGCGCCGCAGTCGGCGCCAGAAGAACCGAAGCCCGAACCCACGCCGACCATCCCGCCCGCGCCGGAACCGGTCGTCCCATCCGAGCCGGAACCGTTGCCGGAGCCCGCGCCGGTAGAAGAACCGCAGCCTGAGCCGGAGATACCCGAGCCGCCTGCACCGGAAGAAGTTCCTGCGCCGCCAGCCGTTCCGGAGCCGGCTCCCGAGCCGCAGCCCCAAGAAGTGCCGCCGGCGCCGGCCGAGCCGGAGATCGAACCATCGCGTCCGGAACCGCAGCTGGAGCCCGCTCCCGTCGAAGTGCCGACGCCTGCCGAGACTCCCGCAGAACCGGCCGCCCCGATCGAAGTGCCGCAACCGTCCGCGCCTCCCGCACAGCCTACCTCAGAGGTCAGCGCCGCCCCTCATCCGCCTGCCGGCACCTTCTCCCCGTATAGCCACGGGGAGAAGGACGAGGCGACCCACCCTCCCCTCGATGGGGAGGGTCGACGCGAAGCGGCGCGGTGGGGTGACAGCGCTGACGCCAGCGCAAATCACCCCCACCCCCAAGCTTCGCTTGGGACCTCCCCCATCGAGGGGGAGGTAAAGCGCACTCCGGTCGAAGCCACACCCGCGCCGGTCGAAGTCCGGGCTGCCACGGCGGGGGTTGCGCCCATGCCTGAACCGGGTTTTCCGCCGACACCACAGCCGACACCGTCAGTCGGCAAAGTCACCGTCACCAGAAAGGTCGAGCAGAAAGCCGAGCCGCAAAAGGCGCCCGAACCGGCGCCGCGACGCTCCTGGTTCCAGCGCATGCGCGACGGGCTTGCCCGCTCCTCGAAAGAACTCACCGGCAACATCGCCGGCGTCTTCACCAAGCGCAAGCTCGACGAGGAGACGCTGCAGGATCTGGAGGACGTGCTGATCCGTGCCGATCTGGGCATGGAAACAGCCTTGCGCGTCACCGATGCCCTCGCTGCCAGCCGCTACGGCAAGGATGTCTCCGACGCGGATGTCCGCACCATCATGGCGGCCGAGGTGGAGAAGGTGCTGGCCCATGTCGCCATGCCGCTGGAGCTCGACCTGTCGCACAAGCCGCATGTCATTCTGGTGGTCGGCGTCAACGGCACCGGCAAGACCACGACCATCGGCAAGCTCGCCGCCAAACTGACCGATGGTGGCCTGTCGGTGATGCTGGCCGCCGGCGATACCTTTCGCGCTGCAGCCATCGAGCAGCTGAAGATCTGGGGCGAGAGGACGAAGTCTCCGGTCATCGCCTCGAAGATCGGCGCGGATGCCGCCGGCCTTGCCTACGACGCTTTCGAACGCGCCAAGGAGGCCGGCTCCGACGTACTGATCATCGACACCGCCGGCCGGCTGCAAAACAAGACCGAACTGATGGCGGAGCTGGAAAAGATCGTGCGCGTGCTGGGCAAGCTCGATCCGGAAGCGCCGCATACCGTGCTGCAGACGGTCGACGCCACCACCGGCCAGAATGCGCTCAATCAGGTCGAGATCTTCCGCAATGTCGCCGGCGTCAACGGCCTGGTGATGACCAAGCTGGACGGCACGGCGCGCGGCGGTATTCTGGTCGCGATCGCGGCAAAGCACAAACTGCCGGTCTACTTCATCGGCGTCGGCGAACAGGTCGACGACCTCGAACCATTCTCGGCCGGCGAATTCGCCAGGGCGATCGCCGGCGTAGCGTAACAGGCAATGATCCCGAAGAGCTGACGGCTTTTTGGACAAGATCATGCGTCAGAAGGAAGTCATGAACCCACCCATCCTCGAACGCGACCCGTCCGACCCGCGAAAGAAGAAAGAAAGCGTCAATCCGCTGCTCAAGCTGGTGCTGGAACTCGGGCCGCTGATGGTGTTCTTCTTCGCCAATGCACGCGGCGCCTGGCTGGTGCAGAAATTTCCTGTCCTGGCCGAATTCGGCGGGCCGATCTTCGTCGCCACCGGCCTTTTCATGGCGGCGACGGCGATCGCGCTGATCGCCTCCTGGCTGCTGCTGCGCACCTTGCCGATCATGCCGATGGTCTCGGGCGTCGTCGTCTTCATCTTCGGCGCGCTGACGCTCTATCTGCAGGACGACGTGTTCATCAAGATGAAGCCGACCATCGTCAACACCCTGTTCGGCGGCGTGCTGCTCGGCGGTCTGTATTTCGGCCGATCGCTGCTCGGCTATGTCTTCGATTCGGCCTTTCGCCTCGATGCCGAAGGCTGGCGCAAGCTGACTTTCCGCTGGGGCCTGTTCTTCCTGTTCCTGGCTCTTGCCAATGAAGTGGTGTGGCGGAATTTTTCCACCGACTTCTGGGTTACCTTCAAGGTCTGGGGCATCATGCCGATCACCCTGTTGTTCACCTTCAGCCAGATGCCGCTGATCCTGCACCATTCGATCGAGGATAAGGCCGAGAAGGTGGAAGAAGCCGGCAAGTAGAGCAATTCCAGGAAAGTGTGAAGCCGTCCGGAATTGCGTCAGAATAAACGGAGACGGCCATGGAATTCGTCACCACGCGCGATGAACTGAGGACGATCTACAAGACCCCGCGGCCGACCGACACCTCGATGCGCAAGGAACTCAGGGCGCTCGACGGCCACTGCCGCTCTTTCATCGGCAAGAGCCCTTTCGTGCTGATCGGTTCTTCCGACGGCGCCGGCAATGCCGACGTGACGCCGAAAGGCGACAGACCGGGCTTTGCCCTTGTCCTCGACGACAGGACCATCGCCATTCCCGACCGGCCCGGCAACAACCGGCTGGACACGCTGGAAAACATCCTGCTCAACCCTTCGGTCGGGCTGCTTTTTCTCATCCCCGGCATGAACGAGACGCTGCGCATCAATGGCGACGCCCGCATAACCGTCGATGCCGGTTTGCGCGAGCGCCTCACCGTCGACGGCAAGCAACCGCAAAGCGTCGTCGTGGTGAGCGTCAAGGCCGCTTACATGCACTGCGCCAAGGCCTTCATGCGCTCCGAATTGTGGAAGCCGGACAGCTGGCACGACCGCGCGACGTTGCCGACGCTCGGTCAGATCCTGTCCGATCAGATGGCGCATGCCGAAACTGCCGACGATTTCGACCGCTCGCTGGACGAAGCCTACAGCAAGACCCTGTGGTAGATTTCGGGTACGATTCGCCATTGCGGTCCTTTGCCGGTTTTCCCTAGCCCTGTTTCCCCGTGATCGAACTCCTCGCCATCTCCGGCAGCCTGCGCGCCGCCTCGACCAATTCGGCGCTGCTGGCGGCGCTGTCCGCGAACGCGCCTTCGGATTGCCGCGTAACTGTCTATGACGGGCTCGGCCTGCTGCCGATCTTCAACCCGGATGACGAAGGCGAGCGCACACCGGCCGAGGCCATGCGGCTGATCGAGGCCGTCACCAGCGCCGATGGCATCATCGTCTCCTGCCCCGAATATGCCCATGGCGTGCCCGGCGGCATGAAAAACGCTCTCGACTGGCTGGTCTCGCGCGACGCCGCAGTCGGCAAGCCCGCCATGCTGGCCCACGCCTCCGCGCGCTCGCTCTATGCCCGCGCCGCGCTGGCCGAGATCATGCGCACCATGTCGTTCGCGCTTTGTGAGAATGCGGTTCTGGAGATTGCCTTGCTCGGCAAGAAACCGCCGGAGATAGAAGCGATCCTGGGAGAGGACGAGAACCTGCGGGCCATGCGCGAAGCGGTGCAGGTTTTCGCGAGTTTTATACGCGCAAACGTTGCCTCGTCATCCTAGGGCGGAGCAAGGAGCGAAGCGACGCGGCGCAGACCCTAGGATGACGAACGAAAGGGTGCGGCGCACCCCAACGTGCCGCTGTGCTACCCCTTCCGCAACGTCTCGACATCGGTCACACCGACATACCAGTCGCGCGCGTTGACCTCTTCGAACACCACCCAGACGTCGTCATTGCTAAGCCCGGTGGCGTCCATGATCGCCGCCGTGACCTTTTTGGCAATGTCGGCCTTCTTGCCAGCGGGATCAGCGGCGATCACTTCCTTGACGATGCGGATGTTGACGAATGGCATGACGTCCTCCCCTTGAATTGTGTCTGATACCGCCGCCGCTGGGCGGCTTCGAAATCCGCTCCGGCGAACCGCTTGGCGGTGGTTCCGCGGCCGCAGCGCTACAGGCGCCGCCGGCAGGCGCAGAAACGCCATCAAGGGCCGCCAGAGAAGCGTTTCCAGCAGCCTCAATACGTCTTCGCCCCGTTCACCATCAGCCGCACCATGTAGAGCGACGTGGTGCCGGCGATGTAGAGGCAGTTCAGCTTGTTGCCGCCGAACACGCAATTGGCGGTCACTTCCGGCACCTTGACCTTGCCGATCAGCGTGCCGTCGGGATCGTAGCAATGGATGCCGTCGGCGGCACTGGTCCAGATGCGGCCGGCCTCGTCGAGCCGGAAGCCGTCGAATAGACCGGCCGTGCAGTCAGCGAACACCTTCCCGCCCGAGACCTTCTTGCCGTGCTTGCCGACGTTGAAGACCCGCATATGCGCGGGGTTCTGCGCGCCATGGGTGCGGCCGGTGTCGACGACATAGAGCTGGCTTTCATCCAGTGAAAAGGCAAGCCCGTTCGGCCGGACCATGTCGGTGATGACGGCCTCGACCTCGCCCGTATCCGGATCGACCCGGTAGACATTGCAAGCGCCGATCTCGCTTTCGGCCTTGTCGCCCTCATAGTCGGTGTCGATGCCGTAGCTCGGATCGGTGAACCAGATCGAGCCGTCGGATTTCACGACCGCGTCATTGGGCGAATTCAGCCGCTTGCCTTTCCATTCGGCCGCGATGGTGGTGACGGAACCGTCATGCTCGGTGCGGCTGACGCGGCGGCCGGAATGCTCGCACGTCACCAGTCGGCCCTGGCGGTCGACGGTGTTGCCGTTGGAATTGCCGGAGGGCTGACGGAAGACGCTGACATTGCCGTCGGTCTCGTCATAGCGCAGCATGCGGTTGTTGGGGATGTCGGACCAGACGACATAGCGGCCGGCGGCGAACCAGGCCGGCCCTTCCGCCCACTGACATCCGGTAAACAGCTTTTCCACCTGGGCGTTGCCGTTGAACAGCCGCGCGAAACGCGGATCCAGAATTTCGTAATAGTCTGCGGTCGCCATGCATTTCCTCCGGGCATCACGTGACGCGCGGATCAAGCCAGCCTGCGGGCGCGATGGCAAGGTGGCGCAGGCGCAATTTGTAAGACAAAAGGTGCCCGGCCGGCATGGCCCGCCAGCCTGTCCGGCCGTTTATGGTGCTGGAGCGCTGTATTAACCCGCTATGCGCCCTGTGCAATGGTGCATTGCAACATCTTCTTTTTGCATCGCACCATTCCTATGTCATGGTGCGAACGACCAAGGGAGGAACAAATTCACCGCTGATATGCGGCACGAAAGGACCCTTGCTATGGCTTTTGACAACCTCTTCTCCCGCGCGCGCACCTCGATGGCCAAGCGCCGCCACTATAACCGCCTCGTCGCGGAAATCGAAAACCTGACGAGCCGCGATCTGGCCGACCTGCGCGCCGACCGCTCGGAAATGCTCTACCAGGTCCACAGGCAGATCTACGGCTGAGCATTTCAGACCTCAGCGGGGCACCGCCCCCTCACCCGGATTGCCAAACCGAATTGCATGAGCAATTCGGGCAATCCGACCTCTCCCCCCGGGGAGAGGAGCTAGCCTGTGCCGATGCTTCCCTCTTCTCCCCCACGGGGAGGAGGGGGCGCGTAGCGGCCCGATGAGGGGGCATGGCGCCAACGTCAGCTCGGTGCCGCGAGCGCCTTTTCAATCTGCGGCAACAGAACATCCCTCGCCGACTCCCCTGTCAGCGGCCCGACATGCTTGTAGGCAATCTTGCCGTCCTTGCCGATGACGAAGGTTTCCGGCACGCCGTAGACGCCCCAGTCGATGGCCGTGCGGCCGGCCTCGTCGACACCTATCGCCTGGAACGGATTGCCGAGATCACCAAGGAACCGGCGCGCGTTTTGCGCTTGGTCCTTGTAGTTTAGCGCGGCCATGACGAAGCGCTTGTCCTGCGACAGCTGCAAGAGCACCGGATGCTCTTCCCGGCACGGCGCGCACCACGATGCAAAGACGTTGACCAGCGTTACCTTGCCGGCGAAGGCTTTCGAATCCAGCCCGGGCAGGTTTGACCCTTCCAGCGCCGGCAGGTTGGTCTGCGGCGCCGGCAGGCCGATCAGCGCCGACGGCACTGCCGCCTCATCGCGTCCCGACAAAAGCTGCGACAGGAACAATCCGGCGAGGCCGAGAAAAACCAGCAGCGGCAACAGCACGATCAGGCGGCGGCGCGGCGACGCCGTCGTTTCGCTTTCCGTGCTCATGGCTTGCTGGCCCCAGTGCTGGCCCCAGTACCGGCTTTGTCCGAGCGACGCCGCACGCCGGCCGCTTCGAGGTCTGCCAGTTCGCGCTTGCGGGTCCGCTGGTCGAGCAGGATCCAGCCGATCAGCCCGGCCAGCACGATCACCGTGATGCCATAGGCGGCCGCGACATAGAGTGCGTGTGCACTCATGCGCTTCGCTCCCCTTCCACCGTCACTTCGTCGTGCTCGATCATGGCCTTCCCATGGCTTTGCGGCTTTCTTAGCTTTGCGGCTGGGGCTTCGCAATTGATCGTCGCGCCGCAGCGGTCATATCAATCCGTTCCATGCCGCAGCGCCAGTGCTGCCGCCACCGGACCCAGCACGGCAAGAAACAGCGTCAGCGCGGCAAGAATGAGGAAGGGCTGCAGGAACGGATCAGGGTCGGCCACCGCGCCGTAGCTCGCCGACACCCCGAAGATCAGCACCGGGATGGTCAGCGGCAGCACCAGCACCGAGATCAGCAGACCGCCACGCGGCAGCGCCACCGCCACCGCCGCCCCGACCGCGCCGATGAAAGTGATCGCCGGCGTGCCGACCAGCAGCGTGAGCGCGGTGGCGCCGATGCTGAGCGGCTCCATGTTCATGAACAGGCTCAGCAGAGGTGCCGCAACCACCAGCGGCAGAACGCTGCCCGCCCAATGCGCCAGGCACTTCACCAGCACCGTCAACGCCAGCATGTGGCGGTCATTGCCCAGCACCAGAAGATCGAGCGACCCGTCTTCGCGATCGGCCTGAAACAGCCGGTCGAGGCCGAGCAGGCAGGCGAGCAGAGCGCCGATCCAAAGGATCGCCGGACCGATGCGGGCGAGCAGCTTCAGGTCCGGTCCGACACCGAAGGGGATGGTGGCGATGACGGCGAGGAAGAAGATGACGCTGGTGAGCGCTCCGCCGCCGGCCCGGATGGAGAGGCGGATGTCGCGCAGGAAGAGGGCTAGCATTGCCAAGCCGCGCCTGCCGTTTGATCGCCATCTTGCCGAAGGTGGCGTTCCTTCACACCCCCCTCTGTCCTCCCGGACATCTCCCCCGCAAGGGGGGAGATTGGCAGCTCCGTTGCTGACGCCTCTTTTTCAATGCCGGTGATTGGCGAAAGCCGGCATGACATCTGATCTCCCCCCCTGCGGGGGAGATGCCCGGCAGGGCAGAGGGGGGTGGGCGGGAATGCCGACATCACCCTGTTGCTCCCATCCTCAATTCCTTCGCCCCATCCAATCCCAGCGGCAAGTGCGTCGCCGCGACAATAATCCCGCCCTCCGCGCAATGCCTCGTCATCAGCCCCGCAAACCGCGCCTCCGAAGCCTTGTCCAGCCCAGCCGTCGGCTCATCCAGCAGCCACAGCGGCTTATGACTGACCAGCAATTTCGCAATTGCCGCGCGCCGCCTTTGCCCGGTCGACAGATAGCCGAAAGGCAGGTGGCCGATGCCGCCGAGACCAACCGTCTCCAGCGCCTCTTCGACACCCGACTGCCCATCGCCGTTGAAATCGCGCCAGAAGCGCAGATTCTCCGCCACGCTGAGCGCCGTCTTCATTGCATTGAGGTGGCCGAGATAGTGGACCGCCGAAGCGATCGTCGGAAACGTCTCGCCGCCGCCCTCGATGCGCACGTCGCCTTGCGCCTTCGGCAGCAGCCCGGCGATGACCCTGAGCAGCGTCGATTTGCCCGAACCGTTCGGCCCGGTGACGACCAGCACCTGGCCCTTGTCGAGCGCAAAACCGATGCCGGAAAAGACCGTCTCGCCGCCGCGTTCGCCGCCCAGATTTTCGGCAATCAGCCGCATGCCTGCCCGTCCCGAAAACTTTACCGCGCGATAGCTGCCGCATCGCACAAATTTGCTCCGCAACTGTCTAGAACTATTCCAGAAAATTCTCTATATGCGGGACATCCGTGCCAGCGGTCGGCACGGGAACAGAATTTGCGCCGAACCAGCGCACGCGCCGCCTTGAACGGCTCGGGTTGGCTGGGAACGGACAGCGGAAATGGCCGTACCCGCACCTTTGCGCGTGATTGCATGCCCATCGGCGTCCGTTCCCTTTCAGGCTGAACAGACAAGGACGGACCGCACGTGTCAAAATCCCTCGACAGTTTCAATTGCCGCCGCACCCTCACCGTGGGTGGCGCGGACTATGTCTATTACAATCTGGTCGAGGCCGAGAGGAACGGCCTCACCGGCATTGCCCATCTGCCTTATTCGATGAAGGTGCTGCTGGAAAACCTTTTGCGCAATGAAGACGGCCGCTCCGTCACCAAGGACTCTATCCAGGCTGTGGCCGGCTGGCTGACGGACAAGGGCACCGCCGGCGTCGAGATCGCCTATCGCCCGGCGCGTGTCCTGATGCAGGATTTCACCGGCGTCCCGGCGGTGGTCGACCTTGCCGCCATGCGCGACGGCCTCAAGGCGCTCGGCGGGGATCCGCAGAAGATCAATCCGCTGGTGCCGGTCGACCTCGTCATCGACCACTCCGTCATCGTCGACGAATTCGGCACGCCACTGGCCTTTGCCAGGAATGTCGAGCTCGAATATGAGCGCAACGAAGAGCGCTATAAATTCCTGAAATGGGGCCAGCAGGCGTTCCGCAATTTTCGCGTCGTGCCGCCCGGCACCGGCATCTGCCATCAGGTCAACCTCGAATATCTCGGTCAGGTCGTCTGGACCAACACGGAAGACGGCGAAACCACCGCTTATCCCGACACCTGCGTCGGCACCGATTCGCACACCACCATGATCAACGGCCTTGGCGTGCTCGGCTGGGGCGTCGGCGGCATCGAGGCCGAGGCGGCGATGCTCGGCCAGCCGGTTTCCATGCTGTTGCCCGAAGTCATCGGCTTCCGCCTCACCGGCAAACTCAGGGAAGGCATCACCGCCACTGACCTGGTGCTGACCGTCACCCAGATGCTGCGCAAGAAGGGCGTCGTCGGCAAGTTCGTCGAGTTCTTCGGCCCGGGCCTGTCCAACATGACGCTGGCCGACCGCGCCACCATCGGCAACATGGCGCCCGAATATGGCGCCACCTGCGGCTTCTTCCCGGTCGATGGCGAGACCATCCGCTACCTCACAATGTCGGGCCGCGAGGAAAGCCGCATCGCCCTGGTCGAAGCCTATTCCAAGGCGCAAGGCATGTGGCGTGACGCCGGCTCGGCCGACCCTGTCTTCACCGACCTGCTCGAACTCGAGCTCGACAGCGTCGTGCCGTCGATGGCAGGTCCCAAGCGTCCCGAAGGCCGCGTTCCGCTCGAAGGCATTCCGGCCGGCTTCGCCAAGGCAATGGAGACCGAGTACAAGAAGGCTGCCGAAATCCACAAGCGCTATGCCGTCGAAGGCACCGACCATGATCTCGGCCATGGCGATGTCGTCATTGCCGCCATCACGTCCTGCACCAACACCTCGAATCCGAGTGTGCTGATCGGCGCCGGCCTCTTGGCGCGCAACGCCAACCGGCTCGGCCTCAAGCAGAAGCCGTGGGTGAAGACCTCGCTGGCGCCGGGCAGCCAGGTGGTCGCCGAATATCTGGAAAAGTCCGGCCTGCAGAAGGAGCTCGACCAGATCGGCTTCAACCTGGTTGGTTTCGGCTGCACCACCTGCATCGGCAATTCGGGCCCGTTGCCAGCGCCGATCTCCAAGACCATCAACGATAAGGGCCTGATCGCCGCCGCGGTGCTCTCCGGCAACCGCAATTTCGAAGGCCGCGTTTCGCCTGACGTGCAGGCGAACTATCTGGCGTCGCCGCCGCTGGTGGTAGCCCATGCTTTGGCCGGCACCGTCACCAAGGACCTGACCACCGAGCCACTCGGCGTAGGCCGCGACGGCAAGCCGGTCTATCTCAGGGATATCTGGCCGAGTTCGGCCGAGATCCAGGAGTTCATCGAGAAGAACGTCACACGTGAGCTGTTCGCCCGCAAATATGCCGACGTCTTCAAGGGCGACGAATACTGGCAGAACGTCAAGGCGCCGGAAGGCCAGACCTATGCCTGGGACGACAACTCGACCTATGTGCAGAACCCGCCCTATTTCGCCGGCATGACCTCCGGTTTCGGCAAGATCGGCGACATCAAGGGCGCGCGCGTGCTCGGCCTGTTCGGCGACAAGATCACCACCGATCACATCTCACCGGCGGGTTCGATCAAGGCCGCTTCCCCGGCCGGCAAATACCTCACCGACCATGGCGTCGGCGTTGCCGACTTCAACCAGTACGGCACAAGGCGCGGCAACCATGAGGTGATGATGCGCGGCACCTTCGCCAACATCCGCATCCGCAACCACATGCTGGGCGAGAACGGCCGCGAGGGCGGCTACACCATCCACTACCCGTCGAAGGAAGAGGAATCGATCTACGACGCGGCGATGAGATACAAAAAGGAAGGCGTGCCGCTGGTCATCTTCGCCGGCGTCGAATACGGCAACGGCTCCTCGCGCGACTGGGCAGCTAAAGGAACGAATCTCCTCGGTGTCCGTGCCGTCATCGCCCAGTCCTTCGAGCGCATCCATCGCTCCAACCTGGTCGGCATGGGCGTCATCCCCTTCGTCTTCGAGGAAGGCACCTCATGGGCCTCGCTCAACCTCAAGGGTGACGAGCTGGTCGAGATCGACGGCATAAGCACCATCAAGCCACGCCAGACAATGATCGCCAAGGTGACCTATGGCGACGGCACCGTGAAGAACGTGCCGATCATCTGCCGCATCGATACGCTGGACGAGCTCGACTACTTCAAGAATGGCGGCATTTTGCAATACGTGCTGCGCGATCTGGCCGCGTAGCGGCCAGGGCTTAGGCAGTAGGGATTGGGCGGTAGCGGGGAACGACATCCCCTACTCCCTACTCCCTACTCCCTACTCCCTACTCCCTACTCCCTACTCCCTACTCCCTACTCCCTACTCCCAGTCTCTCCAAAGCATCGCCCGACCCGATCGAAGCCCCGCCCTGTCCGACAGGAGTAAAAACCGGCTGGGCTCAGCAAGATCTGCCCCACGCTCCTGATGCCATGCTCCCGATCGAACCGGGCGGTGAAGTGCTCCCCCTGTGATGGCCATACCCATGGTTGCGGCAGCAAAAATTTCACCGCAACGTGACTTCCCGTTGACTGTCGCTTCTGCCACAAATCTGGGCAACCAGAACAAGGCCGGCGTCACCGGCGGGAATCGGAACGATCATGGCACCTCGACACCCTCTGCGGCTTGCGGCTTTTGCGCTGGCCTTCTCGGCGCTTGCCGGGACCGGGTTCGCCGAGGAATCGGGAACGACCCAGACCGACAAACCGCAGATTGACAGGCCCTTGGGCGTGGTCGAGCTGTTCACCAGCCAGGGCTGCAATTCCTGCCCGCCGGCGGACGCTTTCTTTGCCGAGCTGGCGGCCAAGGACAACGTCGTCGCGCTCGCCTACCACGTCAATTACTGGGACTATCTCGGCTGGCAGGACACGCTGAGCAGCAAGGACAATACCGACCGGCAATATGATTATATGCGCGCCTTCGGCACCCGCTCCGTCTACACGCCGCAAGCCGTCATCAATGGTCGCAGCCATGTCAACGGCGCCAGCCGCAAGGAGGTCGACGGCGCGCTTGTCCGCATGGAGAAATCCGGTGAAGGCATGCGGGTCAGCGTCAAGGTCAGCCGCACCAGCGATCGCGTCATGATCGATGCCGGCGACGCCGGTAGCGGCCCCAGCGACGCCCATGTCGTCATCGTCTATTTCGAACCACCGCAGACGGTGACCATCGCCAAGGGCGAGAACACCGGCCGCAGCATGACCTACTGGAACGCCGTCACCGGCATCCAGACCGCCGGCATGTGGCACGGCAAGGCGCAGCGCTACGAATTGCCGATGACGGAGATCGCCAAGAAAGGCGGCTGCGCCGTACTGCTGCAGTCGGTCGGCAAGGACGGCCTGCCGGGCCCTATTCTGGGCGCTGCGTTTATTCACAAGCCTTAAGAGGCCCCCTCATCCGGCCGCTCTCGGCCACCTTCTCCCCGAGGGGAGAAGGGGCTGAATCAGCGCTGGCGCGAACTCCTCTCCGCTCGGGGGAGGTCGGATTGGCCCGAATTGCTGTTGCAATTCGGCTGGCAATCCGGGTGAGGGGATGCGCCCGCAAACTGGGCACCGCAGCCTCCAGCAAATTCTTCAAGCAGCCAAAAACAAAAAAACCGACGTCAGCTTGCTTCTGACGTCGGTCATTTAGGTTTTGGGATCGTCGCACCCGGTCTCTCCCTGAGGAAAGTCCGAGGTTGGTTCGATCCGACGCAGACCCGTGGGCGGGGGGCTTGGGGTTTACGAGCCGGTGCCGGACCGAACCGTCTCAGGCAACGCCGGTAAATTCGTCGGACATTGGGGCATGAGCGCGGATAAAAAAAGGCGGAAATGTGGCGAGGCATCACCAATTCAAACACCGCGTTTTATAAAAGTGACTGGACGTTGCGAAAACAGCGCAGTCCCGGGATGGTTAGCCGGGCCTTGCAATTCCACGGCGAACACGCCAACTTCTGCAAGCGAGATTCATTTTCAAAGGGATCGCGGGATGACCGATCGCAGCGGTGGGACGGAGGATGGGGACGCATCCGCAATATTGATCCCGCTGCACGAGGCGCGACGCGAACGCCTCGACCAGCCGGTCCGTTTCGACCGGCGTGAACTCGACGAGATCCTGAAGCTGTACGGACGCATGGTCGCCGCCAACGAATGGCGCGACTATGCCATCGATCATCTGTCTGATCGGGCTGTGTTTTCAGTCTTCCGCCGGGCCAGCGAAGTGCCGCTGTTCCAGATCGTCAAGGATCCGAAACTGGCGCGCCGGCAAGGCGCCTTCGCCGTCATCGCCGCCGGCGGCCGAATCCTCAAGCGCGGCCAGGAACTCGGTCGCGTGCTCAACGTCTTCGATGCTAAGCTGAAGATTGTCCAGGCCTAATTGAAAATTGGGGAATTGAAGAGCTGAAGAATTGAAAAAAGAGGATGTAACGGTCGAAATACCGCAGGGTTTGTTCTCAGCTATTCGGATCCTCAATTCTTCAGTTCTCTTCAGTTCTCCTCAATTCCCCTCCTCAGGCTCTCACGAAACTTCCGCTCCGGCAGCGAATGCGGATCGGGCGGAACCGTTGCGCCGCCATTCAGCGACAGCTGCATGAACACCGTGTCAAGCCAGCGCCCATGCTTGTAGCCGGAGCCTTCCAGGCGACCGGAATGGCGAAAGCCGAGCTTTTCATGCAGCCGCACCGAGGCGCTGTCTGCATGGCCGTCACCGATCACCGCGACGATCTGGCGAAAGCCCGCCATACGGCAGGCTTCAATCAGCGCCTGCATCAGCAGCAGCCCGACGCCCTGGCCCTTCGCATCAGGCGCGACATAGACGGAATCCTCTACGATGAAGCGGTAGGCCGGGCGCGGCCGGAACGCGCCGGCATAGGCGTAGCCGAGCAGCGCGCCATCTCGTTCCGCCACCAGATAGGGAAAGCCCCCCGCCGTCAGGCTGTCGAAGCGCGCACCCATCTCAGTGCGGCTGGGCGGCTCCAGCTCATAGCTCGCGGTGCCATGCGTCACGGCATCGGCGTAAACCTCGGTGATTCGGCCGAGGTCGCCTTCCATGGCCGCGCGGATGGAAATAGTGCTCATGAATTATGCAGACGATTCATGTGCCTCCATGACAGCAAAGGCCGGCACAAAAGGAAAGGGCGGCCGTTGGGCCGCCCTCTTGATATCAGCTGGTCCAGTTGCCTGATGGGAAGACCGCCTAGCGGCGATCGCCCATGAACTGCAGCAGGAACATGAACAGGTTGATGAAGTCGAGATATAGCCTCAACGCGCCCATGATCGCCTTGCGGCCGGCAACGTCGGCCTGATCGCCTTCGTAGTACATTTCCTTGATGGTCTGCGTGTCGTAGGCGGTGAGGCCGGCGAAGATCAACACGCCGATCGCCGAGATAGCGAAGCCGAGCGCCGACGACTGCAGGAAGATGTTGATCAGCATGGCGATCACAAGGCCGACGACGCCCATGACCAGGAACGAGCCGAAGGCCGAAAGGTCACGCTTTGTCGTGTAGCCGTAGAGCGACAGCGCGCCGAAGGCGGCCGCCGTGGCGAAGAAGGTCTGGGTGATCGAGGCGCCGGTGTAGACTAGGAAGATGGTCGACAGCGACAGGCCGACCAGGCCCGAATAGACCCAGAAGGTGGTTTGCGCCGCTGCCACGCTCATCGACTGGATCCTGAACGACAGGAAGAAGACGGCGGCGAGCGGAGCCAGGATGACCACCCAGCGGAAGGCGCTGGCATAGATCAGCGTGCCGAAAGCGGTCAGCTGTCCGTCGCCGGTGACGGCGAGCTGGAAAGCGCCCCAGGCGGCGACGCCGGTGATGAGGAGGCCAAGCCCCATCAAATTGTAGACCTTGAGCATGTAAGTGCGCAGGCCTTGGTCGATGTCGGCGCGCGCGCCGGGCACGGCCGAAGTCTGGTAGTTGCGAATGGGCTCAGCCATTGGAATCCTCTGTTGCTTCTGCCCCGTACGGTGTCAGGCCCTTTCGGACCTGGGCGCCGCTGGCGGGGCTCCAGCATGCCTGTGGCGAAATATGATGGTTCTTGACGTCAAGAACAAGACCGTAACGGGCTGCAACGCTTGGTGAATCTCCGGAAGCCGGTTTTCTTGGGCTTCCATGACTGCACATTACCAAGATTTAATCGGAAACGGCAGATTCGGCCAACCTTGCCGTTTTGGGCCTAGAGGTCGCGCAGCACCGGCGCCGCCTTGTGCCCGAGCACCCGCCAGGTGCCGGCAAGGCCGATGCCGACTGTGATCACCAGCGCAAACACCAAGGTCGCCACTGCCACCTCCGGCATGAAATGCGACGGCAACGTCATGATGCGGGCAACGATGTACCAGGCGGCGATGCCGCCGGCAGCCAACGCAAACACCGCGGTGGCCAGGCCGATCAGCATGTATTCCAGCGAAAACGCCGCGATCAGCGTGCGCCTCGTGGCGCCCAACGTCTTCAGCACCACGGCATCGTGGATGCGGGCGCGATTTCCCGCGGCGAGCGCGCCGGCCAGCACCAGCACCGAAGCGATCAGCGCCACGCCGGCCGCGGCCCGGATCGCCGTGCCGAGCTGGCCGACCAGCCGGTTGACGACGTCGAGCGCGTCCTTGACCCGAACTGTCGTCACCGCCGGGAAGGCGCGGGTGACGGCGTTGAGCAGGCGGGCATCCTCTGCTGCCGTGGCATCCTTTTCGGTCAGCGTCGCCAGCCAGCCATGCGGGGCGCCGGCAAAGGTGCTGGGCGAGAACACCATGACGAAATTGATGCCCATCGTCTCCCATTGCACCTCTCGGAAATTGGCGATCCTGGCCGCTACATTGCGTCCGAGCACATTGACGGTGACGGTATCGCCGAGCTTCAGGCCTAGCGCCTTGCCTTCATCGTTGGAGAACGAGACCAGCGGTTCGCCGCTGTAGTTCTCCGGCCACCAGCTGCCCTCGGTCAATGTCGCATTGGCCGGCTGTTTGGCGTCGTAGGTCAGGCCGCGATCGCCGCGCAGCACCCATGCGCCTTCCGATGGCACATTGGCCTTGTCGACACTAACGCCGTTCAGCGCCATCACCCGGCCGCGCAGCATCGGCACCTTGACCAGCGTTCCCTTCGGCGCCTCTTTGCCGATCAGTGTCGAGAAGGCATCGACCTCGCTATTCTGGATGTCGACGAAGAAGAAATTCGGCGCCCGTTCCGGCAGACTGCCGGAGATCTGCTGCCTGAGATTGCCGTCGATCAGCGCCAGCGTCACCAAAAGCGTCAGCCCGAGGCCCAGCGACAGCACGACGGACGGCGTCAGCGCGCCGGGCCGGTGGATGTTGCCGATGGCGAGCCTGAGCGCGACCGAGCGCACACGCGGGCTTTTGCGCGCCACCCACTGCACCAGCGCACCGACCAGGCGCAACACCAGAAAGGCAAAGATCGTCGCGCCGACGAAGATCAAGGCGATGCGCCGGTCGCCGGAAAACAGGATGGCGAGCGCCGCCAAAGCGAGCGCGATACCGACCGCCGTGGCAAGATAGGGCAGGCGTGGAAAGCCGCGGCCCTCGAAACCCATTTCGCGAAACAGCGCGGTCGCCGGCACATCGCGGGCGCGGCCGAGCGGCAACAGCGCGAAGGCAAGCGTCACCAGCAGCCCGAACAGCGCGGCAAGAGCCAGCGCACCGGGATAGAAGCCGCCTTTAGCCGGCACCGGAATGACTGACTGGAGCGCAGCGCTGGCAGCAAACGGCATGGCGGCGCCGAGGATGAGGCCAAGCGCGATGCCGAGGCCGGCGATCATCAGGATCTGCACGAGATAGACGGTGAAGACGAAGCCGCCCGAGGCGCCAAGGCTCTTGAAGGTGGCGATGACGCCGCGCTTGCCGTCGAGATAGGCGCGCACCGCATTGGCAACGCCGACGCCACCGACGACCAGCGCCGTCAGCCCGACCAGCGTCAGGAATTGCGAGAAGCGCTCGATGTTGGCCGACAGCGCCGGCGCCGCATTGGAACGCGTGCGGATCGACCAGCCGGCTTCAGGGAAATCGCTCGCCGCCCGATCCTGGATGGTCTTGAGATCGGCCTCGCTGGCGCCGGCCGGCAGCCGAACCTTGTAGGCATTCTCGACCAGGCTGCCCGGCTGGATCAGGCCGGACGCGGCAAGCCCCGCGGTCGAGACCATCAGCCGTGGCGCGAAGCCGAAACCGTCCGACACCGCATCCGGTTCGCTCACCAGCCTGGCCCGCAATTCGAATGTCGCGCTGCCGACCTTCAGCCGGTCACCGATCTTCACATTCAGCCGGTCGAACAACAGGTCGGGCGCGGCGGCGCCAAAGACGCCTGATTTCTCGTCGAACAAATCCTTTCTGCCAAGCTGCGGCGCGGTATCGAGCGCGCCATAGAGCGGATAGGCGTCGTCGACGGCCTTGGCCTCAACCAACGCCTGGTCGGAGCCGTCATCCAGCCGCGCCATCGAGCGCATATTGGCGCTGTGCGACACAGTGCCGAGGCGGTCGAGGAAGGTGCTTTCGGCTGGCGTCGCATCGCGCTGGTTGAGCTGGAAGCGCAAGTCGCCGCCAAGCAGCGTCTGGCCCTGGTCTGCAACGCCTGCGGTGATCGCCTGCGCCACCGAATTGACCCCGCCGATTGCAGCGACGCCGAGCGCAATGCAGGCAAGGAAGATCAGGAAACCCGACAACCCGCCGCGCATCTCGCGCAGCGAGAAGCGGAACGCGAGCTTCAGCGTCTGCGACAGAGGCATCAGGCCGGCACCTTGACCTGCGCTACCGGCGCATCCTCGATGCGGCCCGAGCGCATCGACACCTGGCGCGAGCAGCGCGCCGCAAGGGCCGGATCGTGCGTGACCAGCACCAAGGTCATGCCGCGCTCGGCCGCCTTGGCGAACAAAAGGTCGGCAACCTGCCGCCCCGTCGCCTGATCGAGATTGCCGGTCGGCTCGTCGGCGATGAGAATGCGCGGCGACGGCGCCAGCGCGCGGGCGATCGCCACGCGCTGCTGTTCGCCGCCGGACAGCTCGCCCGGATAGTGGGTGACGCGGTCGCTCAAGCCCACCGCTGCCAGCTCGCGCGCCGCGACACCGAACGGATCGGCATGGCCGGCCAGTTCCAGCGGCACCGCGACATTTTCGAGCGCCGTCATGTTGGGAATGAGATGGAACGACTGGAAGACGATGCCGATGTTTCGGCCCCGAAACGATGCGGTCTCGTCCTCGCTTTTGCCGTTCAGCAATTCGCCGGCGATCCGCACCGTCCCCGAATCGACCTGCTCTAGCCCGGCAAGCACCATCAGCAAGGTCGACTTGCCGGAACCCGAAGGGCCGACAATGCCGGTCGCCTCACCGCGCGTCACGTCAAGGCTGACGCCTTTCAGCACATGCACGGACGAAGCCCCTTGGCCCAGGGTCAGGGATATGTCTTTCAGCGCGATGACGGCTTCTGTCACAATTAAAGCGTCCTATATCAGGATGAAGGCTCTGCTTGCCGGAAGCCGCCGCCGGAAGAATTCCTCGGGTATATGGGGCCTGCCACATGTCTTTCAAACGCTTGAATGCCGCAGGGCTCGTCCTTTTCGTCACCCTTTGCGGCGCCATTTCGTCCGTGCGCGCCGAGACGTTCACCATCGTCGGCTTCGGCGACAGCCTGATGGCCGGTTTCGGCCTCGGGCCTGGCGATGGCTTTACCGACAAATTGCAAGCTGCGCTGCGCGCCAAAGGCCATGACGTCACCGTAGCCAACGCCGGCGTTTCAGGCGACACCTCGAGCGGCGGCTTGGCGCGGCTTGACTGGTCGGTGCCGGATGGGACAAGGCTGGTTATCCTCGAACTCGGCGCCAACGACATGCTGCGCGGCGTCTCGCCCAGCATTACGGAAAAGAACCTGGACGACATGCTGGCGAAGCTGAAAGCGCGCAAGATCGCGGTGCTTTTGGCCGGCATGCGCGCCGCTCCCAATCTCGGCGCCGACTACCAGAACGCCTTCGATGCGATCTATCCAAAGCTTGCCGCGAAATACGATGTGCCGCTCTATCCGTTCTTTCTCGATGGCGTCGCCGGACAGTCCGGCCTGCAGTTGGAGGACGGCCTGCATCCCAATCCGAAGGGCGTCGCAGTGATGGTCGAGCGCATCCTGCCCGCCGTGGAGAAGGCTGTTGCGGCAGTTCAGGGTGGCGGTTGAACGCCGGCCTGACGAGAATAACGCGGCGTTCGCCTCGCGCGAACTTTGAAACAAAAGACCGGGCTGCCGATGACCCGAGTCATTTATGCTGCGCTCGAAGAGCATATGCAGCATCTGGGTAATGCAAGCGCCGAAGCGGCACGGCAAGTGCTTATTCATCGCTTGGAGGCGCCTGTTCGTAAAAATGCCTGCAACCAACAAACCACTTGCCCCGTTTGACTATCGATGATTCGCTAGGGGCACAGTTCGATTCGAGGAAGGGAGGCTCACCATGCCGCGTCTTTTCACCGCCCTCGAAATACCCCGTGACGCCGCTCTTTCGCTGTCCCTGCTCAGGGGCGGCCTGCCCGGAGCCCGCTGGATCGATGTCGAAAACTACCATCTGACGCTGCGCTTCATCGGCGACGTCGAAGGCCATATCGCCGACGAAATCGCCAACGCGCTCGACCGGGTGCACCGCCCATCCTTCTCGCTCACCCTGTCCGGAGTTGGCGCTTTCGGCCAGAAGAAGCCGCACGCCGTCTGGGCCGGCGTCTTCGCCTCGCCCGACCTTTCGGCGCTGCAGAGCGAAATCGACCGCATCTGCCAGCGGCTCGGCCTGCCCGCCGACCCGCGCAAGTTCACCCCGCATGTTACGCTGGCACGCTTGCGCAATTCGAGCCCGCTCGACGTCGCCCAGTACCTGTCGGCGCGCGGCAATTTTGCGACGCTACCGTTTCGCGTCGGCCGCTTCGTGCTGATGTCGTCGCGCGATTCGGTCGGCGGCGGTCCCTACATTGTCGAGGAGGCGTGGCCGCTCTCCGGCGTCGACGCCCGCGCCACCAATCTCGTCGCCAGCGCCTCCGACGCTTCGCGGATCATGCGGTAGACCGAAGCGAACGCTTCGGCCCCGTCATAATAGGGATCCGGCACGTCGCGGGTTTTGCCCTGCGCAAACTCTGCCAAGAGATGAATACGTTCGCGCGCACCGGCCGGCGCCAACGCCTTGAGGTCGCGGACATTCTGCCGATCCATGCCGAGGATCAGGTCGAAGCGCGAAAAATCCCCCGGCCTGACCTTGCGTGCCCGCTGCCCTGATATGTCGATGCCGTGGCGGGCCGCAATCGCGATCGAGCGCGGGTCGGGCGCTTCGCCGAGGTTCCAGCCGCCGGTCGCCGCAGAGTCCAGCACGATATCGTCCAGCACCATGTCGCGGCCGCGCTCCGCCAGCACGGCGCGAAACACGCCTTCGGCCAGGGGTGAACGGCAGATGTTGCCGAGGCAGACGAAGAGTATGGAATTTATCGGCTTTACGCTCATTCGATATGCGCCGTTCGTGCATTTGGAAGCCCAAAACGCAAAGGACTTTTGGGGGACTTGCATTATGGTGAGGGTCGATATCTGGGATAGCACGGGAAATCATCATGAAGAGAGAGAAACTCAGCAAGGACGCCATCGCTGCCGCACTGGCCGAACTGCCTGGCTGGTCGCAGGCAGCCGATGGCGCCTCCATCAAGCGCAGCTTTGTCTTCAAGAATTTTTCCGAAGCCTTCGCTTTCATGACCCGCGTCGCGCTGGCCGCCGAGAAGATGGACCATCATCCCGACTGGTCGAACGTCTACAAGACTGTCGACGTGACGCTCAACACCCATGATGCCGGCGGTGTCACCGCGCTCGACATCGCGCTGGCCAAGAAGATGAATGGGTATGCAGGCGGCTGAACGCTGGGGCGGCAACGCCAAATCGGCGCCATCCTCTTGCAGTGGACCGGGACTTTCACCACATTTCCCGTGGCGGCCGCGCGCAACGCGTAGCGCGACGGCCGGCAAGGAGAGGATTGATGGCGCAGCAGCCCGGTTTTGATTTCTTGGGCTTCGGCAGCAAGCTCGGCGACGAGAGTGAAGTGCGCGCCAAATTCTGGCGCACGGCCAAGAAGGCCGCCCGGCAGATTCCGTTCATGGAAGAGGTCGTCGCCGGCTATTATTGCGCGCTCGACAGGAAGACGCCTTTGCGTGCCAAGGGCATATTGCTGGCAGCGCTTGGCTATTTCGTGCTGCCGGTCGATGTCATACCCGATTTCGTCTTCGGCCTCGGCTTCACCGACGACATCGCCGTGCTGACCGCCGCGATCTCCGCGGTAAGCGCCCATATCACCCCTGCGCACCGCAAGGCCGCCAAGGAGGCGATCGCCGACAAGAGCTGAATCGGCGTCGTTGGCAACTGGGTTCAGAAGAAATCCTCCGCTCAAACAGGACGATAGCGGCTTGGCTTCGGGTTCCGCTGCGGCCGTTCGAAAAGTCAAACTCTTGCCGCTTTCGTGGCCTCCAAGTCGCCGCAGGGACATTGCGAAAGCCGTTTTTTCAAGAAGCGGCGCGGAAATGGCGGTGGTTTCCATGGGTGAATGTCCTTTTCCAAGGGAAATTCACCGTTTGGTAACCCAGATTAAATCAAAATGAAGCGACGGGCAGGACGCCAAGCCGGCCTGCCCCGCACCATTTGGAATACGGGAAAAGCGATGCGCGGATTGATTGCACTAGTCTCGAGCCTGGTCCTGGTGGCCTTTGCCGCGCCGGCGCTGGCGCAGCAGGCGACCAAGATCGGCCAGCACAATGCCTGGGGCACCTACAGCTACCAGGCGCAGGGCGGCAAGGTCTGCTATGTGCTCACCGTGCCGACCGACAAGCAGCCGCCGACGCTCGATCACGGCGACATGTTCTTCTTCGTCAGCCAGCGCCCGGGCCAGCAAGTGTCCTACGAGCCGCAATTCATCGCCGGCTACACATTCCAGGAAGGCTCCAAGGCCACCGTCACCATCGACAAGAAGACGTTCTCGATGTTCACCCGCGGCAAGTCGGCCTGGGTCGAGAACGCCGCCGAAGAGCCTGTGCTGATCGCCGCCATGAAGACTGGCACCGACATGAAGGTCTCGGCGAAGTCTGGCCGCGGCAATCCGACGACCTATGTGTTTTCGCTGAAAGGCATCTCGGCCGCGCTGACGTCGATCGCCAAGTGCAAGTAGGCTAGCGCGGTTCCCGCCGCATGACTCTCGCCGCAACCTGTGCTATGCGCCGCGCTTCTTTCGGCACGATGGATGAAATCGGCCGCAATTCGCTTATATTGGCGCTGATATGACCCTTTCCTTCGATCTCACCAATGAGGGCGCACGCGACGCGTTGCGCACTCGCGCCACGCCCGAGAAGCCGTCGCTGATCGGCCTGACCCGGACCGAGCTCGGCGAGGCCCTCATCAGTGCCGGCATCGTGCCCGAGCGCCAGGCGAAAATGCGCGCCCAACAGCTCTGGCACTGGATGTATGTGCGCGGCGTCTCCGATTTTGCCGGCATGTTCAACATCTCCAAGGATCTGCGCGCCGAACTCGACAAGCATTTTACCGTCGCCCGGCCCGAAATCGTCGAGGAGCAGATTTCCTCCGACGGCACGCGCAAATGGCTGTTCCGCTTTCCGCCGCGCGGCGCCGGCCGTCCCGTCGAGATCGAGACCGTCTACATCCCCGAGGAAGGCCGCGGCACGCTATGCATCTCATCGCAGGTCGGCTGCACGCTGACCTGCTCGTTCTGCCACACCGGCACGCAGAAGCTGGTGCGCAATTTGACGGCGGAAGAGATCCTGGCGCAATTGCTCACCGCCCGCGACCGGCTGGGTGACTTCCCCGACCGCGACACACCCGACGGCGCCATCGTCCCGGCCGAGGGCCGCAAAGTTTCCAACGTCGTCATGATGGGCATGGGCGAGCCGCTCTACAATTTTGAAGCCGTGAAGAAGGCGCTGCTGATCGCCTCCGACGGTGATGGGCTTTCGCTGTCGAAGCGCCGCATCACGCTGTCGACCTCCGGCGTCGTGCCCGAGATCTTCCGCGCCGGCGAGGAGATAGGGGTCATGCTGGCGATCTCGCTGCACGCCACCAATGACGATCTGCGCGACCTGCTTGTGCCGATCAACAAGAAGTATCCGCTGAAGGAACTGATCGAGGCCTGCCGCGCCTATCCCGGCCTGTCCAACGCCAAGCGCATCACCTTCGAATATGTGATGCTGAAGGACGTCAACGATTCCATCGAGGAGGCCAAGGGGCTGATCAAGCTGCTCAAAGGCATTCCAGCCAAGATCAATCTGATCCCGTTCAACCCGTGGCCGGGCACCAACTATCAGTGCTCGGACTGGGAGACGATCGAGAAGTTTGCCGACTACATCAACAATGCCGGCTATGCCTCGCCGATCCGCACGCCGCGCGGCCGCGACATCCTGGCCGCCTGCGGGCAGCTCAAATCGGACTCCGAACGCATGCGCAAGGTCGACCGCCTGGCGCTGGAAGCCATGATGATTGCGGGGCATGGCGAGGCGTGAGCCGCCTCTTCGCCTATATCCTCCGTTTCGCTGTCATCCTGTTCGGCTATGTCGTCGCCTCATTGGCGGCGAGCGCCTTTCTCAACGTGCTGTTCCTGGCTTCCGTCGGTTATATGCCGGACGATGCGCACCCAGCGGCGGCCGCGGCGCTGTATTTTTCGATCCCGTTCGTGGCGCTGTTTGTCGCCTATTTCGCTTTCATACCGGCGGTGGTCGCAATCCTGATCTCCGAGGTCCTCAGCCGCCGCGACTGGCTGTTCTATGCACTCGCGGGCGGCTTGGTGGCCGCGGCCTTCCTCGGCTTCGTCCACCAGAACGTGGATTTCGACGTCACCGAACCGCGCGCCATCGCCGCGGTGATCGGCTGCGGCATGGTCGGCGGCATCTTCTACTGGCTAAGCGCCGGCCGCTGGGCCGGAAGCTGGTGGCAGGCCGCTACTTCGCCTGAGCGGTCAGGACCTTGAGCGCGAAGGCCGAAAACACACCGGCAAAGAGATAGTCTACCACCCGCGTCACCCGCGGGCTGGCCTTCATCGCCGCCGAAAACCTTTCCGCGGCAAACACCATCGGCGCCGTCACAGGGATCGACAGCACGATGAACATGAGGCCGAGGGAGAACAGTTTTCCCGGCGCGTTCGGATCGTGAGCCGAGACGAACTGCGGCAGAAACGTCATGAAGAACAGGATGATCTTCGGGTTGAGCAGGTTGACGCCGAGTCCGGCGGCCCAGCTGCGGAACAGCGAAATCTGCGGGCCATTCTTCTTCTGCGGTGAAAACGCCGAGCCCTTGGTCATCGCCTGCCAGGCCAGGAACACCAGATAGACGGCGCCGAAGATTTTCAGCACCAGGAAGGCCATTGGCGAGGCGACGATCAGCGCCGAGATGCCGACCGCCACCAAAGTTGTGTGGATCAGCGTTCCGAACAGAGCACCCGCCAGCGAGGCAAAGCCGGCGGCGCGGCCCTGGCTCAGTGTGCGCGAGACGAACAGCGTCATATCCGGCCCCGGCGTGATCGCCAGGACCATGGTGGCGATGGCGAACTGGATCAGCGTCGTGGTATCGGGAATGAAGGACATCGGTGGCCCCTAGCGAATGATCGTCGGTCTATAACGCAGCCTCCCCGCTCACGCCAGCAACTGACTGGCGTGGCATCTGGTCCAGCGGCTGCGGCGGCCGGAGCCCGTTCATCCCTTGCGCTGGCCGGAAATGCCGTGATACCTCGCCCCCGAAACTCATCGCGGAACCGCCAAAATGTCCCCAGCAATGCCCAAGACAAAAGACGTCAAGAAGGTCGTGCTCGCCTATTCCGGCGGTCTCGACACCTCCATCATCCTGAAATGGCTGCAGACCGAGCTCGGCGCCGAAGTCGTCACCTTCACCGCCGATCTCGGCCAGGGTGGCGAGTTGGAGCCGGCGCGCAAGAAGGCCGAGATGATGGGCATCAAGGATATCCGCGTCGTCGATGTCCGCGAGGAATTCGTCGCCGACTTCGTCTTCCCGATGTTTCGCGCCAATGCCGTCTATGAAGGCACCTACCTGCTCGGCACCTCGATCGCCCGGCCGCTGATCTCCAAACACCTGGTCGAGATCGCCCAGGAGGTCGGCGCCGATGCTATTGCGCATGGCGCCACCGGCAAGGGCAACGACCAGGTGCGTTTCGAGCTGTCGGCCTATGCGCTGAATCCCGACATCAAGGTTATCGCGCCGTGGCGCGACTGGTCGTTCAAGTCGCGCACCGACCTGATCAACTTCGCCGAGCAGCACCAGATCCCGGTGGCCAAGGACAAGCGGGGGGAGGCGCCGTTCTCGGTCGACGCCAACCTTCTGCACTCCTCTTCCGAGGGCAAGGTGCTGGAAGACCCGTGGAGCGAGCCGCCGGAATTCGTCCATCAGCGCACCGTCTCGCCGATGGAGGCGCCGGACAAGGTCACCGAGATCGAGATCGAATTTTTGAAGGGCGATCCGATTGCACTGAACGGCAAGAAGCTGTCGCCGGCCGCCATGCTGACGGCGCTTAACGATCTTGGCCGCGACAATGGCATCGGCCGGCTCGATCTGGTCGAGAACCGCTTCGTCGGCATGAAATCGCGCGGCGTCTACGAGACCCCCGGCGGCACCATCCTGATCGTCGCCCACCGCGCCATCGAATCGATCACGCTCGACCGCGGCGCCGGCCACCTCAAGGACGAGTTCATGCCGCGCTACGCCGAGCTGATCTACAACGGCTTCTGGTTCTCGCCCGAGCGGCTGATGCTCCAGGCGATGATCGACAAGAGCCAGGAAGACGTCGAAGGCACGGTGCGCCTGAAACTCTACAAGGGCAATGTCATGGTCACCGGCCGGAAGTCAAAGAAGACGCTCTATTCCGACGCGCTGGTCACCTTCGAGGATGACCGCGGCGCCTACGACCAGAAGGACGCCGCCGGCTTCATCCGCCTCAACGCGCTGCGGCTGAGGACGCTGGCGGCAAGGAGCCGCAAGGGTGAACCAAACTAGTGTTCCAGGAAAACCCGGCGGTCACGCAGGGTTTTTATTTGGTACCTCTAATATAAGAGGCCAAGCTGGCTGACATGGTTTTCGTTTGACCTTTTAAAAGCCTCATCTAAATTCCTTCGCGGGACGAGGGATTCTGATCGTGAAAAACGCCATTTTTCTCATGCTTGCGGCGGCCATCGTCTTTACCGGATGCCAGTCCTCGCAGGCGGCCGCGAAACGCGAGCAGGACGGGTGCATCTCCGCAGTCCATTTGTGGAGCATCACGTTCAAGCACGAAATCGCCTCTTTCATGGGCGTCTCGCAGGAGCGCATGCCAGCCCTGTTCTGCCAGCGCATCACCGAAGGAGTACGCAGCGGGCGGATCAGCTACTCCGATTTGAACAGAGTGCAGCTAGACCTGCCGACCGAGATATGGCTGGTCATCAAGGGCAAGTCAAAGGCGGCTGCCAGGGCCGCGCCGGTGCTGCGCAACTCCAAATTCCGGAGCTGCAAAGGTACTGAAGGCGCCTTCGAGGTTCCTATTTCCCAGAAGTGCCCGTTGAGCGGCTACGCACATTATTGAGAGCCCAGGCGCTCAGCCGGCATTTGCGCCAACGATCGAGCAATTCGAGAAAGAGCATGCCCGACTTTGTCCGTAACTGCGTAAAAACAAAGAAATAGAGCGGCGGCAAAGAACTCAGTGCTTTTCCTGCTTGATCTTTTCGGGCCCTTATCTAGCCTCCTCACAATCGATGGGGGCAGCTGACAATGAAGCCGTGGTTTGTGGCCCTGCCTGCAATGGTCGTCATGCTGGCCGGTTGCCAGACTGGGCAGGAGCAAGTGAAACAGGATCCCGAGGCGGCATTCGATCGCTGCGTCAGCAAGGTGGCCATATCGAATATATCGGCCAAACACGAGATCGCCGCTTTTATGGACGTTTCCCTGGAGCGCATGCCGCCACTGCTGTGCCGCCGCCTTGTCGATGCCATGAAGACCGGCCGGCTGACCTTCTCCGACATAAACCGCCTCCAGTTCGACCAGTCCACGGACATCTGGAAGGTCATAAAAGGCGGGTAGCCGCTTGGCTGCTGAACGGTTTGACCGCCAAAAGCTCCAGTCCTTGCAGAAAAGCCCGGCGCATGGCCGGGCTTTCCGTTCTTCGATCTGGATATTTCTGTCAGCCGCCGTCGATCGCGTCGGCGATCTGGGCGATGGCCTGCTGGTAGACGCTGGCGGAATTCCAGCCGGCGATGGCCCCCATATTCGCACTCGCGCTCGCACCCGCCCGCCAGCCATGAGCCTTGAGGAAGTTGGCCGTCGAAGCCAAGGCCGTCGCCTTGTCGCGCAGATTTCCGTTGCCGACGCCATACTTCAGGACATTGCCGGGCAGGAACTGCGTATGGCCGATCTCGCCATGCGCAGCGCCGACCGACGAGGCGCTCAGCGCGCCGCGATCGACCAGCTTCAGCGCCGCAATGGCGTGCGGGTAAAAGAACCCCGGGCGACGGCAATCATAGGCAAGCGTCAGAATGGCGGAGACCGTGTTCTGGTTGCCCAGGGAGGCTCCGAAGCCGGTTTCCATGCCCCAGATGGCCAGCAACACGCCCGGCGACACCCCGTAATTGCTCTCGATCCTGTCGAACATCGCCGCATTCGACTTCTTCAGCGCACGGCCCCTGGAAATGATCGCAGCTCCGCCACGGCGCTTCATGAAGGCGTCCACCGAACCGCTGAACGCCTTGTGGATGGCGCGGTCGACGGAGATTGTCTTTGTCGCGTAGCTGGCACCGGCCAGAGCAGCCAGACCCTTCCCACCAACACCTTCGGACCTGGCCTGCGCGGCAAAGTCCTGCTTCCACGCCTCGAAGCCCGCGCCGGTCTTGCCGCAGCTGGCCGCCGCCTGCGCGCCCGTCGCCAGCGCAAGTACCGCGACCACCGCGGCAGCAATAATCTTTCCCTTGGCAAGCAATGCCATGCTTTTTCTCCTGATTGCCTGAATCACGTCCCGGTTGCGAACTTGCCAGCGAAACGCGCCATTGTCACCGTACCCCCGGCGCTACCCTGGCCAATGCAGCGGAATTTGCTTACGATCAAGTGCTTATTGTGGCCGAAACGCCCGGTGCCGGGCAGGCGAATTCGCTGCTCGGGTAAAAAGAGGTGACGGGGGCATGGAACGGCGGCCCGTGGCGGGCGTTTGGGCGAGGCGCCGCTCCGCACCATATTCCTCCTCTGACGCCATACGCCAACGCCTGACGCATCGAGATCGACATGAAACTGTTCGACTGCCCGCATTGCGGCCATCGCCTCTACTTCGAGAATGCGCAGTGCCTGAATTGCGGGAGTCTCGTGCTTTACGATCCCGAGCATGCGCGCTTTGCCTTGTCTGACGTCGACGGCATCTTCCACTGCACCAATGCGGATGAATGCGCCTGCAACTGGATGGCCGAACCGGGTCATACCTACTGCCGCGCCTGCGTGCTGAACCAGCTGATCCCCGACCTCTCCGTCGACGGCAACCGCCGCCGCTGGATTCGCGTCGAGGCGGCCAAGAAGCGCGCCGTCTATTCGCTGCTCGCCTTCGGCCTTCCGGTCGTGCCCAAGCACAAGCACGGCGACGAAATCGGCCTCGCCTTCGACTTCATTGCCGATCCGATCGGCGGCGGTCCCGGCGGCGAACGCATCCTTACCGGCCACGACAACGGCCTGATCACGCTCAACGTCGCCGAGGCGGACTCGGCCGAGCGCGAGCGGCGTCGCGTCGAGATGGGCGAAAATTACCGCACGCTGCTCGGTCATTTCCGTCATGAGCTTGGCCATTACTACTGGGACCGGCTGATCCGCGACGAGCCGCAACGGCTCGATGCCTTCCGGGCGCTGTTCGGCGACGAACGCCCCGACTACGAGCAGGCGCTGAAGGCCTATTACGCCAATGGCGCTGCGCCCGACTGGCAGCAGAACCACATCTCCGCCTATGCGACGTCGCATCCATGGGAAGACTGGGCCGAGACCTGGGCGCACCACCTCCACATCACCGACACGCTGGAGATGGTGCACGCGCTGAATTTTCCACTCGGCCAGCTTGAGACGATGGAGACCAATGTGCTGCCGCAAGGCGACACCGGCGGCCGGTTGCAGGCGGCGCCCGCGGAACCCAACGCCGTGCCCGAGCCGTTCGAAAAGATTCTCGCCCGCTGGCTGGTACTCTCGGAAGCCTCCAACTCGATCAACCGCTGCATGGGCCTGCCCGACCTTTATCCCTTCGTCATTTCGGACGTGACGGCGCAGAAACTCAGCTTCGTGCATGAGCTTTTGACCGGTTTGCCGAAAGAAACCGGAACAAATCGTGAGCTGGCGTCGGTATTTTAGCCGGAACGCATGCGTTCTGGTTTCGTTTGGTGTCGCGAGGGACCATGAAAGGGAGAGAAACCATGAGACGCATATTGTTTCCGGCCGTCGCCGGGGCGCTTGTCGCGATGTCGGGTGCGGCACTCGCCGATACCGCCGTCTCGGCCGTCACCGATCTTAATGTGCGCGCCGGCCCCGGCCCGCAATATCCTGTGATCGGCGTGCTCGCCGCCGGCCAGTCGGCGACGCTCAATGGCTGCATCGAAAACAGCAAATGGTGCACCATTGCCGAAGCCGGAGGCCAGGGCTGGGTCTATTCCGACTATGTCACGGCCGATTTCGGCGGCAACCGGGTCGTTCTGACACGCCGCCCCGCCAACGCCGCCATCACCGTGGTTACACCGCCGCAGGATGATTATCCCGATACCTATACCGGTGCGATTCTGTCCGACGACGGCCCCGTCGACGCCATCGACAGGCCACCGGCGGAAGTCGGCACCTATGTCAGCACGCACCGGCTCGATCCTGTCTATCTCGAGGGCGAGGTGGTGACCGGTGCCACCTTGCCCGACACGGTCGAACTGCGCGAAATCCCCGACTACCGCTACCGCTACGTCTATGTGAATGGCCAGCAGGCGCTGGTCGACCCGCAGACACGGCGCATCATGTACGTCGTGCGCTGATTTTGCCTGGAAAGAATGACAAGTGAACTCGTGCCGCCCTCCTGCCGAGGCTGAGGGCGGCAAAAGGGTCGCTGAACAGCAGCAATTGCGCGAGAGCCGACGATCCCCTAGATCATGCGACCCGATGCGTTCGGCAGAGGAATTCGCGTGATATCAGATCCAGCCGCCTTCGAGCGCTATAGCAACACGGCCACCGAAAAGACGAACCTGCCGCGGCTGATAATTGGAACGGCAGTCGTCGTCCTGTTCTGGGTGGCGATCACCCTGGTTGTGGTGCTTGGCGGCACCTATGTCGCGATCGTCTGGCATGTATTGCCGGACGATCCGCGCGGGCCGCTTCAGGGCTTTCTGGCCTCGCCCATCGGCATACTCACCGCACTCACTTCGTTTACCGGCATCTGGCTCGGCCTCTGGCTTGCCATGCGTTTCGTCCATGGCGAGCCGCTCTCGGCGCTTTTCGGCGCCAGCCGCCGCGTGTCCTTGTCGGGCTTCCTCAAGGGCCTGGTCGCGGTGCTGATCACATCGGCGCTTTCCGAAATCCTGCTCTACTGGCTACAGCCCGAAATCGCCCGCGGCACGATCAACCTGTCGACCTGGCTGCTGTTCCTGCTCCCGATCGTGGCGCTGACCCTGCTGCAGACCTCGTCCGAGGAGATGCTGTTTCGCGGCTATCTGCTGCGCGGCCTGGCCAGGCGCTTCGAGAGCCCTTACGTGTGGGCGCTATTGCCCGCTTTGCTGTTCACCTCCTTGCATTGGAGCCCGGGCTCGACCCCCGCCATCAACGCCTGCGTGCTGGCCTCGATCGCCGCCTTCGCCTTGCTGTTGACGCTGGTGGTTTATGTCACCGGCAATCTCGGCGCCGCCTTCGGCGCCCATCTCGGCAACAATCTCACCGGCTTCCTGCTGATCTCGCATCAGGAGAACTACAATTCCTTCGCCCTGTTCAACGCCAAGCCGCTGGAAGGTCCGGACTGGACGACGACGGATGCCGTCATCATCGCCGCCATCGGTATCGTCTGCACCTTGCTGACGATCCTGCTGCTTCTGCACCCGCGCTCGCCGCTGAAGGTTACGGCCGACCCTCGGGATGCAGGGTGAACTAAACAGGGACCGATCCAGAGACCGGGAAGCCGCCCTTGTCTTGACTCTTCGGCCGATTTCCTGTCTACAGCCCCGAAATCCGCGACGAGTATCCCTCCGAGCAAGCCGACCAGGACGCCAAAACCTTTTGAGGTGGGTGCTGTAAACAGATCCTGGAGGCCAACACCCGGCAGCGCTGAGCGCCCCCGGGTGCTTTTTGGTTTTGAGCTTTGCTTGGATGAGCGGCGCGAACGCACTACCTCTCGGGCACCATCGGGGTGCCTGAGAAAAGGAAACGGAATGTTTGAATCGCTGCAGGAGCGCACAAGAGGCGTGGAGGGCCATCGGCCCGACAGGGATCACCATGAATCCAAGGCGCTCTCGCGCGGCGGGTTGACCAATGTTTGAATCACTTCAGGAGCGCCTTGGCTCCATCCTGAACGGCCTGACAGGCCGCGGCGCGCTGTCGGAGGCTGATGTCTCGGCGGCGTTGCGCGAGGTGCGCCGTGCGCTGCTCGAAGCCGACGTTGCGCTGGAAGTGGTGCGTTCCTTCACCGACAAGGTGCGCGAGAAGGCCGTCGGCGCCGCCGTCGTCAAGTCGATCAAGCCCGGACAGATGGTCGTCAAGATCGTCCATGACGAGTTGGTCGACATGCTCGGCGCCGAGGGCGTCGCCATCGACCTCAATGCGCCGGCGCCGGTCGTCATCATGATGGTCGGCCTGCAGGGCTCCGGCAAGACGACGACCTCCGCCAAGATCGCCAAGCGCCTGACCGAGCGCCAGAACAAGAAGGTTCTGATGGCCTCGCTCGACACGCGGCGGCCCGCGGCGCAAGAGCAGCTGCGCCAGCTCGGCGAGCAGGTCAAAGTCGCGACCCTGCCTGTCATTGCGGGCCAGAACCCGGTCGACATCGCCAGGCGCGCCGTCCAGGCAGCCAAGCTCGGCGGTCATGACGTCGTCATCCTCGACACCGCCGGCCGCACCCATATCGATGAGCCGCTGATGGTGGAGATGGCCGACATCAAGAAGATGTCGAGCCCGCACGAAATCCTGCTGGTCGCGGATTCGCTGACCGGCCAGGACGCCGTCAACCTTGCCAAAAGCTTCGACGAGCGCGTCGGCATCACCGGCCTGGTGCTGACCCGCATGGACGGCGATGGCCGTGGCGGTGCCGCGCTTTCGATGCGAGCCGTCACCGGCAAGCCGATCAAGCTGATCGGCACCGGCGAAAAGATGGACGGGCTGGAGGAATTCCACCCCAAGCGTATTGCAGACCGCATCCTCGGCATGGGCGACATCGTCTCGCTGGTCGAAAAGGCCGCCGAAAACATCGACGCCGAGCAGGCGGCGGCGATGGCCAAAAAGATGCAGTCGGGCAAGTTCGACCTGAACGACCTTGCCGGCCAGCTTCAGCAGATGTCGAAAATGGGCGGCATGGGCGGCATCATGGGCATGATGCCCGGCATGGGCAAAATGAAGGACCAGATGGCGGCCGCCGGCCTCGACGACAAGATGTTCGGCCGCCAACTCGCCATCATCTCGTCGATGACCAAGGCCGAGCGCGCCAATCCGGACATGCTGAAACATTCGCGCAAGAAGCGCATCGCCGCCGGCTCAGGCACGGATGCGGCCGAGATCAACAAGCTCTTGAAAATGCATCGCGGCATGGCCGACATGATGAAGGCGATGGGCGGCAAGGGCAAAGGCGGCGGCCTGATGCGCGGCATGATGGGCGGCCTTGCCTCCAAGATGGGCCTCGGCGGCATGATGCCGGGTGGCCCCGGCGGCATGATGGGTGGCGGCATGCCCGACCTCTCCAAGATGGATCCCAAGCAGCTCGAAGCCTTGCAGAAGCAGATGCCCGGTCTTGGCGGCATGAAGGGCCGGCCCGCCCCGAGCGGCGGTGGCCTGCCCGGTCTGCCCGGCGGCATGAAGCTTCCCGGCCTTGGCGGCGGTGGTCTGCCCGGCCTCGGAAAGAAGAAGTGAGGACGCTATGAACGAAGAAAAAGACATGGCCGACGCACGCACCATCCTGGCCGGCTATCGCGCCTCGATCGACAACATCGACGCCGCCCTCATTCATATGCTGGCCGAGCGCTTCCGCTGCACCAAGGCGGTCGGCGTGCTCAAGGCCGAGCATGGCCTGCCGCCCGCTGACCCGGCGCGCGAGCAGGAGCAGATCACCCGCCTTCGCCAGTTGGCGAAGGACGCCCATCTCGACCCCGATTTCGCGGAAAAATTCCTCAACTTCGTCGTCCGCGAAGTGATCCGCCATCACGAGCAGATCGCCGCGTCCAACGGCGCAAGCAAAACCGGCTAACAAAGTGCATGTCGCCCAAAAGTGCGCAGCGGTTTTGGGACAACGACCTGCACCAGACAAAGCCATTAACCCAACACTGAGATCAGAAATTTTAGGAGAAATGAAATGCCCTTGAAGATCAGACTGGCCCGTGCGGGCTCGAAGAAGCGCCCTTACTACCACGTCGTCATCGCCGACGCCCGTTCGCCGCGCGACGGCCGGTTCATCGAGTCGATCGGCTCGTGGAACCCGCTGCTGCCCAAGGACGGCGAGCGCGTCAAGGTCGACGCCGACCGCGTCAAGCATTGGCTGTCGCACGGCGCCCAGCCGACCGACCGCGTGCTGCGCTTCCTCGATGAGGCCGGCCTCCTCAAGCGCGAAGCCCGCTCCAACCCGAAGAAGGCCGAGCCCGGCAAGAAGGCGCAGGAACGCGCCTCTCTGCTGAAGAAGGCCCAGGAAGACGCTGCCGCCGCCGTTGCCGCCGCTGCTGCAGCCCCGGCCGAAGCGGAAGCCGCCACCGCAGAATAAGCATCGCGTCATCGCATCGACAAAACGGCGGGCCTGTGCCCGCCGTTTTGCTAATGTGCGGCGATGTCATATGCGTTCGAACGAAAGATGACTGAGCGGACCGTCACGGAAGAGACCCTTTTCGGCGGCGTAGCCGGAACGCTGTTGCGATGCGCCGGCGCCACGACAGGCGTCGTCGTGCTCAGCGGATCGAGCGGCCGCATCGACGTCACCCGCGCCCGGCTCTTTGCCAAGGAACGAGCATCCGCTCTCGCGCTGCAATGGTTTGGCGGCGAAGGTCAGGTGCCCGGCATTTGCGAGATCCCGCTCGAAACGTTTTTCGCGGCGACCGACTATCTTGTCCAGATGGGATGCCGGCGCATCGTCTATGTCGGGACCTCGAAAGGCGCCGAGGCCTCCCTGCTTGCGGCGGCTCACGATCCACGCATCGGCCTCGTGGTTGCGATCAGCCCGACATCGGTGGTCTGGGGCAATATCGGGCCGGGCCGCGACGGCGTCAGCTGGCCGGAACGATCGTCGTGGACGCTCGAGGGGATTCCTTTGCCGTTTGTCCCAAGCAGTCCCGCTTGGAACGCTGAGTATGTCGATGGTCTGGTGTCCTACCGGGGGCTCTTCCTACGTGCCTTGCAAACCTTCAAGGACGCAGCGGCCAAGGCTGCCATTCCCGCCGAAGCTATTTCAGCCGACATTGTTCTGGTTGCGGGCGGCGACGACGCGCTATGGCCATCGCTGGATTTTGCCCAGTCGATCGTTCGGCGTCGCCAGGACACAGCAACGACCACCTGCCTCGTCTCAGTGCCCGACGCCGGCCACCGCATTCTGCTGCCGGGCGAAATCACGCCGCGCTCGAGGCTGCATGCCCATGGCGGCAATGACGACGCCGACACGCGCCTGGGCCGCCTGGCTTGGGAGCATATCCGGGGATTGCTGTAGCGCAGGCAGCCATGGTCCAGCTGCCTTGGGCAACAGCGAAACCGGCGATCATAGCCGCCGGTTTCCGATGTTGGACCTGGCTGTGTTCAATAACCGTCGGGGCATCTGGCGATGTAGGTGCGCCCGTTGCGGCCGCGGTAGCGACATTGACCGCTTTCGCTGGCACGGCCGATCAGCGCGCCGGCCACGGCGCCGACGGCGCCGCCGACGACGGCGCCCTGAACCGGATCATTTGCCACAGCTGCGCCAACCGCCGCGCCGCCGAGGCCGCCGACCGCGGCACCCTTTTCGGTTTGCGAGCACGCACCCAGTGCGGTCGCCAGTACCAGAATGATCATCGCTTTTTTCATTGTCGTTCCTCTCTCACGCGGATCGCCGTCCTCGCCGCCACGGCTCTAACTCCCAGACAGCTGATTTGATCCCGAAGACGTGAGAGATCCCGGTGCGCGTGCCTGTCACATTCGTAACGACCGCCGCCGAGCTTGTTGAAATGCAGGACGTTTTACCTTTCAGTGGCCTTCTTCAGATTGGCGAGGCCAGCCTCGAAATCCTTGCCGATCAGCGTATCGAAATTCATGAAGAGGCCCAAAAGCTTGGCAATGAAGGGCCGGCTGCCGCGCATTGCCCAGGTGACTGCGGTGGTGTCGCCCGAGGGCTTCAGGGTGAAGTCGACGCTGTTGTTGGCCCGGAACGGCTTCTCGAAGTCGAGCTTCAGCGACACCAGCGAGGATGGCACGGAATTGACGATCTCCATGCGTCCCTTGCCGGCCTTGGCATTGCCTTCCCAGGCGTAGGCGGCGCCCTTGCCGGCATCAGCGCCCGACAGCGTGCGCTTCATCTCGGGGTCGAGCTTTTCGTAGGGTGACCACTCCGGCCAGTGCTTGAAATTGTTGATCAGTGGAAAGATCGCTTCCGGCGCGGCCTTGATGCTGGCGGTGCGGGCGGTGACGAAATCATTCGACCTCGTCGCCGCATAGATGAGCACGGCGACGATGATGACGACCAGGATGATGAGAATGGTGCTGAGCATGTTTTTCTCCTCGCTTAACGGCTGAACGGGATCAGGGCGCGCACGCTTGGGTCGCGCAGATAGAGACCGCCCCACAGGATGATGCCGAGATAGACGCTAAACAGCGTGTGCGAAAACAACGGGCTGCCGACGCGCATGTTTGTGGCGATGGCGCCGCCGAGATAGCCGGTGAGCAGGATGGCGCCGAGCACCGAGGTGCGGGGCAGCGCATAGAGCGCGGTCGAGATCAGCCCGATAATGCCGAGCGTGCGCGCGACATTGACATCGGCCGGCCAGCCGAGCGGCACCATGGTCTGGGTGACGACATCGAGCGGCGGCAGCTTGATGACGCCGTCGAAGATCATGAACAGGATGATGAGGCCGCTGAGCACGCGGCCGGTCCACAGGGCGCCCGACGAGACGGGCATGGTTTGAGAAATACTCACGGTGTTCCCTCCTAAGCGGTTCGAGCCGTTTGCTGGCTTCGGACCAAGGACGAGCGATGGGGCGGCGATCCTACAGGGTGCGGATTCTTTTTGGGTAGCAGCAAGCAAAAGCCGCTGCGTGGCGATCCTTCACACCCCCCTCTGGCCCGCCGGCCATCTCCCCCGCAAGGGGGGAGATTACACGCTCGACCGCTTCGGCAATGTTCCATGAATGAGCGGAGCATCGAAACCGCCGATCTCCCTCCTTGCGGGGGAGATGCCCGGCAGGGCAGAGGGGGGTGCTGTCCCTCGACCTTGACGGACTATCGACATCCACCAGTCACGGCTATTGTTAGGGCTGGGCGAGAGACGAGCGAATGGCCGGCGAGACTGATCTGAAAAAGCTGCTGGCGGCGATGACGCCGGAACTGCTTCCCGGCATCCATGTCTTCGCCACCCTGGTCCCCGGTGCACCGGTTCCCGAGACGCTCAATCCGGTGATGCTGTTTCGCGAGAAGGAGGGCACGACGCTGATCTTGCCCGAAGACCAGGCCGCCGGGCTGCAGTCCGCCTTCCGCTGCCGCATGATCACCCTGAACGTCCACTCCTCGCTGGAAGCCGTCGGCTTCCTCGCCGCCATCACCGCCCGGCTGGCCGCCGCCGGCATGGGCGTCAATCCGGTCTCTGCTTTCTATCATGACCATCTGTTCGTGCCCGCTGAGCGGGCCGAGGAAGCGATGGAGTTATTGCGCCAACTGGCCAAGGATAACGCCGGCTGAATATCAAGCCGACGCACGTAGAGAATATCCGGCAGGCCTTCTTCGTTGGTGGTGCCCGCGCCGAACGCCTCGGGGCGAAAGCCATGGCGCTCGTAGAAGCGACGCGCGCCGGTGTTGCCCTGGAAGCAATGCAGTTTAACGATCCGTAGCGCGGCGGTCGCTTGCACCAGCAGCCGGCTGCCGATGCCTTGCCCAATCCAGGCGGGGTCGAGATAGAGCTGTTCCACCCAATCGCCGCTCAGGGCAATGAAGCCGACAATGCCGGTGCCGGCCTCGGCGACCGTCACCTGCTGCCGGGACAGCACGATCTCGCGGATGAAGGCAAGATCCTCATCCGGCGTGTGGATGACCGGCATCCAGGAGAACGAGCCAAGTGCGGCCCGCATGACAATGGCGATGGTCGCGGCATCCAAAGCCGTGGCGGGTCGCAGCACGATTTTGGTGGGATCGTTCAAAGGCGTTTCTCAACAGAGGTCAGCGCTGCCCTCATCCCCCTGCCGGGACCTTCTCCCCGTGAACGGGGAGAAGGAAGGCTTCGGCCGAAGGCCGAGCCCGCGACTGCGGGCCGCCGGCTTTCCGGCGCCCCCGCGGAGGGCCCGCCGCGGCAGCGGCGATACGGCCCGTGAGCGAATAAACTATGCCGCCTTCTTCTTCGGCTGGATCAGGCCGCGCTCGACCAGAAGCTCGGCGATCTGCACCGCGTTGAGCGCCGCGCCCTTGCGCAGATTGTCGGAGACGATCCACATCGACAGGCCGTTGTCGATGGTCGAATCCTCGCGGATGCGCGAGATGAAGGTGGCGTCCTCGCCGGCCGATTCCAGCGGCGTGATGTAGCCGCCATCCTCGCGCTTGTCCAAGACCTGGCAGCCCGGCGCTTCGCGCAGGATATCGCGCGCCTCGTCGGCGGTGATCGGCTTTTCGAACTCGATGTTGACGGCTTCGGAATGGCCGATGAACACCGGCACGCGCACACAGGTCGCCGTCAGCTTGATCTTGGGGTCGAGCATCTTCTTGGTCTCGGCGACCATCTTCCACTCTTCCTTGGTCGAGCCGTCGTCGAGGAAGACGTCGATATGCGGAATGACGTTGAAGGCGATGCGCTTGGTGAACTTCTTGACCTCGACGCCATCGGCGACGAACACCGCGCGGGTCTGTGTAAAGAGTTCGTCCATGCCTTCCTTGCCGGCGCCGGATACCGATTGATAGGTGGCGACGACGACGCGCTTGATGGTGGCGACATCGTGCAGCGGCTTCAGCGCCACGACCAGCTGCGCCGTCGAGCAGTTCGGATTGGCGATGATGTTCTTGCGGGTGAACAGCGAGATCGCATCCGGGTTCACTTCCGGCACGATCAGCGGCACGTCCTGATCATAGCGGAAGGCCGACGAGTTATCGATGACGACGCAGCCCTGCTTGCCGATCTTCGGCGACCACTCCTTCGAGACGTTGCCGCCGGCCGACATGATGCAGATGTCGGTGTCGGAAAAATCATACTGGTCGAGCGTCTTGACCTTCAGCGAACGGTCGCCGAACGACACTTCGGTGCCCTGGCTGCGCCGCGAGGCCAGCGCCACGACTTCGCTTACCGGAAAGCCGCGCTCTTCCAGTATGTTGAGCATTTCGCGACCCACATTGCCCGTGGCGCCGACTACCGCAACCTTGAAACTCATCAGAAATCTCCTGTCCCTCTCCGCTTGGTTTTTGGAGAAAACCCGCCGGCCAATGCGGGTTCCGTCCCCCGGGCCGGACCCGGGAGAGGGTGGTTAGGCCAAGGGAATCACACCGTGGTGGTGGTTTTTTTGGCCATGGTTTTGCTGGAACGGTAAGACGCGCCGACGCGCCCGGCCCCATGATTGTGGCCGGGGAAGTCGAAGGCAAGAAGAGCCATCAGAAGGCCGCGCATCGAAAATGATCCCGTTCGATGCCGGCTTTTACGCGGTTTGCGTCAGGAGTCAATTGCGGCCAGGCACACGCCTGCCCTGTACAATAGCGGCCGCAAGAAGTACGAACGCCCAAATAGTGTTTGGCTGGCGTGCGTCAGCCCCGGCATGTGCTCCATGATGAGCCCAGACCCTGAATTCCGAAAGAGTGAGATGTCCAATTTCGAAGCTATTGTTCCTGCGCTGGCAGAAGCGCTGGAAAAACGCGGCTATACCGAGCTGACGCCAGTGCAGAAGGCCGTGCTGGAGCTCGGCGAGTCCGACGCTCTGGTGTCGGCGCAGACCGGCTCAGGCAAGACCGTCGCCTTCGGCCTCGCTTTGGCGCCGACCCTTCTTGGAAGCGCCGAACGTTTTGACCAGGCTGGCGCACCGCTGGCGCTGGCCGTGGCGCCGACGCGCGAGCTCGCTCTGCAGGTGATGCGCGAATTGCAATGGCTCTACGCGCCGACCGGCGCCACCGTCGCGTCCTGCGTCGGCGGCATGGACATGCGCTCCGAACGGCGCGTGCTGGAGCGCGGCGCCCACATCGTCGTCGGCACGCCCGGCCGCCTGCGCGACCACATCACCCGCAACTCCCTCGACATGTCGGCGCTGAAAGCCGTGGTGCTGGACGAGGCCGACGAGATGCTCGACCTGGGCTTTCGCGAGGACCTCGAATTCATCCTCGATGCCGCACCGGCTCAGCGCCGCACGCTGATGTTTTCGGCCACCGTGCCGCGCTCGATCGCCACGCTGGCGCAAGGCTATCAGCGCGACGCCGTACGCATCTCGGCCGGCGGCGAGGAAAAGCAGCATCTCGATATCGAATACCGGGCGCTGAATGTCGCCTATCCCGACCGCGAGAACGCCATCATCAACGTGCTGCGGTTTTACGAGGCGAAGAACGCGCTGGTGTTCTGCAACACCCGCGCCGCCGTCAACCATCTGACGGCACGCTTCAACAACCGCAATTTTTCCGTCGTCGCACTGTCGGGCGAGCTCAGCCAGAACGAACGCACCCACGCGCTGCAGGCGATGCGCGACGGCCGCGCCAAGGTCTGCATTGCCACGGACGTCGCAGCGCGCGGCATCGACCTGCCCAATCTCGAACTGGTCATCCACGCCGATCTGCCGACCAATCCCGAAACGCTGCTGCACCGCAGCGGCCGAACCGGCCGAGCCGGACGCAAGGGCGTCAGCGCGCTGATCGTGCCCAACGGCGCCCGCAAGCGCACCGAACGGCTGCTGCAGAATGCAGGGCTGAAGGCGACATGGGCGAGCCCGCCCTCCGCCGACGACGTCATCAAGCGCGACGACGAGCGCATCCTTGCCGATCCAGCCTTCGAAGAGCCGATTGCCGAGGACGAGCGCGGCTTCATCGACGCGCTTCTGGCCAAGCATGGCGCCGAACAGGTGGCCGCCGCCTTCGTGCGCCAATGCCGCGCCAGCCGCTCGGCGCCCGAGGAGCTTACGGATGTCGCACCGTTCACGCCTTCGCGTGACAAACCGGCGGGCGAAAAATTCGAGCGCGATGAAGCGCCAAGCCGGCGCGACGACTTCGGCGACAGTGTCTGGTTCTCGCTGTCGATCGGGCGCAAGCAAAATGCCGAGCCGCGCTGGCTGATCCCGATGCTGTGCCGCACCGGCAACATCTCCAAGCGCGAGATCGGCTCCATCAAGATGCAGCAGGATGAGACCTACGTGCAGATCGCGGCCGACTGGGCCGATCGCTTCCTCGCCGCCATCGGCCCCGACAAGAAGCTGCAGGGCAACATCGTGGTGAAGCGCCTGGACGGCACGCCCGACCTGTCGCGGGCCGGCTACCAGGCGCCGAAGCCGGACAAGAAACCGCATCGCGGCAAGCGACCGTTCGAGGCGCCGCAAAGCGCACACAAGCCGAAATTCGAGAAGCGGGAACGGCCCGCCGGCGATGCAAAGCCTTGGGCCGGGAAACCGAAATTCGACAAGGCTGGACCGCCGAAGAACAAGAAACCGAAGAAGCGGCCGGTTTGAGGCTCTTATCGGCCAATTACAGATGCAGGCGCTGCCCCTCATTGCCCTGCCTGGCGTTTCTCCCCGTATAGTGACGGGGAGAAACGGCTGACCGCAGCCTTGGCGCTCTTCTTGCAACGTTGGCGATTGGCGGAATCGTCAATAACAGCGACCCCTCTCCCCGCCATTATACGGGGAGAGGATGCCGGCAGGCAGGTGAGGGGCAGCGCCAACGGACGGGAAAATGAAGCAACTCATGCCTGAACCGTTTACCCTCCATTTCGTCCAACCCCTTGCAGTCCGCCGCAACTTTGAACAGTCTGTGCCTACACGGGGGCGAGGCTAAATGCGCGGCGAAGTTCTTCACTATGACGAGGCCCAGGGTTTCGGCTTCATCACCGGGGCGGACGGCAACCGCTACACCTTCGCGCGCGAGGATCTGCGCCGTGATACCGTGATCGCGAACGGCGCAGTGGTCGAGTTTCTGCCGGCAAGCGGTCAGGCGCGCGACGTTTTTTCAATCCGCGCCCAGCCCGCCAGTCCCGCCACCGCTGCGCCAGCGGCAAGCGCCGCGCCGCCCAAGGCGGCTGCCGCTTCAGCCGCGCCACAGCATTTCGGCCGCCTGGCGGAAGACGGCGCGGTTCGCGATAGCGGACTGCCGGGTTATTTCTGGCGAGGCGTGACGCGCAACTACATCAACTTCGCCGAACGCGCCCGCCGCAAGGAATTCTGGGGCTACTGCCTGTTCTGGACCGTCAGCTTCATCCTGGTCGGAATTGCCGGCGGCCTCGCCGACCAGGCCGTCGGCAATTTCGATGCCGGCAACTGGCCGATTGTGATGATCGGCGTCTGGGGGCTGTTTTGGCTAGCGACGTTCCTGCCCTGGGTCGGGCTCGTCGTGCGCCGCTTGCACGACATCGGCCTGACCGGCTGGCTGGCAATACCTTACTTCGCAATCACCTTCATGTTCGCTCCGGCTACGCTGATCCTCGCGCTGATACTCGGATTGATCCCGACCCAGGCCCACGAAAACCAGTGGGGGCCGGTGCCTGGAGGAGGCGGAGCCTAGACCGCACCAGAAATGAACTGCCGGCTGTTTGCGGACAGCCGCGATTTAACAATGGCTTAGGTCGCAGCCAGGAAGGCAGCTGCTGTTTTGACCGGACGAACAAGATATTTCTCTTGCCGTTTAGTCTGCGCACAGATAATCTGTGCACTCATCAAATCGACGATCGAAAACGGATGATGGAGCCAAGACAAATGTGAACCAACGAGTACACCGCAATTTCCCCCCTTTCGGCGCACGCCATCTGGAACGCGCTCAAGGCGCTGCACGAAGGCCGCCTCACCTACGAAGGGTCCGATACGTTCGTGCTGCACGGCCCGTTCGCCAAGGGCACCCGCGTCTCTGTAACGCCCGTCGGGCAGGACACCTTCGAATCGACGATCGTCGATCTTGTCGACACTGTGACGTATGCCGACGAGACCTCGTTCGGCGACACGAAACTGCTGTTCAGGCATACGCTGACGCCGGTCGAGGGTGGCACTCAAGTGACTCATCGCCTCGAGATTTCCGGCCCATCGGCCGCCGAGGTCGGACCAGAGCTCGGGCCGCAGATCAGCGGCGATTTCGACACTTCGATGGCCAAACTGTTCGAGCAGGCAAGGGTGTTGGCGAACGGTGGCTGATCGGGGGGATCTGAACACGCGCTTCAGCGGACCATCCGAGAGCCCCGGCTTGCTGCTCTGGCGAACCACCATGCGCTGGCAGCGCGTCATGACGGCGGCGCTGGCCCCGCTTGACCTTACCCATGTCCAGTTCGTGCTGCTGGCTTCGGCGATGTGGCTCGGCCGCTATGGCGAGCCGCCCAACCAGGTGCAGCTCGCCGCCCAGGCCGGCACCGAGGTGAAGATGACATCGGACGTCGTCGCCCGGCTCGAGGCAAAGGGACTGATTGTGCGGGACACCAACCCGCGGGATTCCCGCGCCAAGGTGATCCGCGTCTCCACGACGGGGACGGCCGCAGTCCAGCGCGCTATCGTCGCCGTCGAAGCCGCCGACGCTGCTTTTTTCTCAGCCGTGGATGAGGCGCAACTCGTCGGCCTGCTGAAACGGCTGGCCGGCGAGATCCGCTGAGTCGGCCGCTAAGCCAGGAACTTGGCGATGATGGCATCGCCCATTGCGACAGTGCCGACTTCGGTCATGCCCTCGGACATAATATCCTTCGTCCGCAGCCCGTCGTCGAGCACGGCGGCTATGGCGCCTTCGAGCTTGTCGGCCTCATCGACCATGCCGAAGGAGTAGCGCAGGCACATGGCAAACGACGCGATCATGGCGATCGGGTTGGCGATGCCCTGTCCCGCAATGTCGGGCGCCGAGCCATGCACCGGCTCGTACAGCGCCTTGCGCTTCCTGGTCTTCACATCGGGCGCGCCGAGCGAGGCCGACGGCAGCATGCCGATCGATCCGGTCAGCATGGCGGCGATGTCGGACAGCATGTCGCCGAACAGATTGTCGGTGACGATGACGTCGAACTGCTTTGGCCAGCGCACCAGCTGCATGCCGCCGGCATCGGCCAGCATGTGGTCGAGCTTGACGTCAGCATATCTGGCTGCGTGGGTCTGGGTGACGACCTCGTTCCACAGCACCCCGGATTTCATCACGTTGCGCTTTTCCATCGATGTCACGTGGTTCTTGCGCGTGCGCGCCAGCTCAAAAGCGACGCCGGAAATGCGCTCGATCTCGAACGTGTCGTAGACCTGCGTGTCGATGCCGCGCTTCTGGCCGTTGCCGAGATCGATGATCTGCTTCGGCTCGCCGAAATAGACTCCGCCGGTAAGCTCGCGCACGATCAATATGTCGAGGCCCTCGACGACTTCCTGCTTCAGCGAGGACGACGCGGCCAGCGCCGGATAGCAGATGGCGGGCCGGAGATTGGCGAACAGCTCCATATCCTTGCGCAGCCGTAGCAACCCGGCCTCGGGACGCACCTCGTAAGGCACCTTGTCCCATTTCGGCCCGCCGACGGCGCCGAACAGCACGGCGTCCGCAGCCATCGCCTTTGCCATGTCGCCATCCGAAATCGCCGCGCCATGCGCGTCGTAGGCACAGCCGCCGACCAAGCCTTCATCAGTGGCAAAACCGCTGCCGAGCTTTGCGTTCATGGCCGCGATCAGCTTCTTCACCTCGGCCATCGCCTCGGGGCCGATGCCGTCGCCGGCGAGCAGGAGAAGATTTTTCGAAGCCATGGAGAACCGTCCGATGCTGTTTGGAGAAACCGCGGCCTTGCTAAACGCCAAGAGCTTGCGGCGCAAGGGGATGAAGAACGCTACGACGGCGCCCGCCTCTCAAGACCTGGGTTCCTCGCCGTGGCCAGAGGCGGGGGAGAGGAACAAATCACTTGTGCGACAAAATATTCACCAACCGGCCGAACGGATCGCGCACATAAAACCGCCGTACGCCCCACGGCTCGTCGGCCGGACCGTATTCGACGGCAAAGCCGGCGGCCCTCATGCCTTGCAGCGCCGCATCGACATCGTCGACCTCGATGGAGAGGTCCGGCACCGGCGTGCCGGAGCCGCCCTGGGCCATGAAGCTGATCTGCACCTGCATCCGTTCGTCGGACCCGTAGGTGACGATCCAGCCCTGATCCATCAGCACATCGAGGCCAAGCACGTCCTGATAGAAGCGTTTCGCCGCCGCCGCGTCCTGCGTCCCGATATTGGCTACGATGCGCCGGACCGTCATGGCTTTGGCCTCCTCAAGCCGTGCGCCGCAGCGCCGTGACTTCGATCTCGATCTTCATTTCCGGCTTGTTGAGCTGGCACACGATCATCGTCGCCGCCGGCCTGATCTCGCCGAAAGCCTCGCCGAGGATGGGGAAGACGACGTCCACGATGGCCCGGTCTGTGATGTAGTAATGCGCCCGCACCACATCGGCCATGTCGAAGCCGCCATCCCTCAGCGCCTCCGCGATGGTCGCCAGGCAATTGCGCGTCTGCGCCTCCACCGTTTCCGGCATGGTCATCGTCGCATAGTCGTAGCCGGTCGTTCCCGACACGAAGCACCAGTCGCCCTGCACCACCGCGCGCGAATAGCCGGCGGTTTTTTCGAAGGGCGAACCGGTGGAGATGAGTGTGCGCATGGAGCCTCGCTGTGGTTTCGGACACTTTGCAGGAAAGGACCGGCCAGGCCATGGGCCAAGTCAGGTGCAAATCTTGGTCGTCGGCGGGACAGCACCCCCCTCTGGCCTGCCGGCCATCTCCCCCTCAAGGGGGGAGATTAGCAGTTCGGACGCCTTTCTCGCTTTCCACATTTGCGATTGGCGAAAGCCAGAGTGACGTCTGATCTCCCCCCTTGAGCGGGAGATGCCCGGCAGGGCAGAGGGGGGTGTGACGGATCGCGACGGAACAAGCATGAACACCGATTGTTCGCCGCGCTGCCGCGAACTCTAGTTCCCCGACTCCTGCGCCTTGTCCATTGCTTCCTTCACATCCGCAGGCCAGGTCTTCACGTCAGGCCACGCCTGCGGCTCGCCATTGTCGCCGCGCCGGGCGAAGTAGAGCGTGTGCTTGGCCGGGTCGACCGCCATGAAACCGTCATTGCTGCCGCATGCGTGCGGCACGCAGCCGGTGGCGTAGAAGGCGCCCGACGCCGTCTTTTCGGTGCCGCCGCCGACCAGCAGGCTGGTCGCCATGTCGGGCATGGTGTCGCCGAGTAGCGTCTGCGCCGCCTTGTAGACGGCCTCATTGTGGAAGGCGTCGATGATGTTCTGGTATTTGGCCGGATCGACGTCCTTCCAGTCCGTACCCGGCTCCGGCGCGTAGGTCAGGTCGCCCGAGATCGTCAGCCCGTCGCTGGGCGACCATTGCAGCGCTTGCTTCGTATCGCCCGGCAACAGATACGGCACGAAAAAGATGGCGTTGTCGGCCACCGCCGCCGGCGGCGCGCCGCATTCGTCCTGTTCGACCTTGAGGCTTTGTATCTCGCCGCCTTCCGGCTTCCAGACGATGACCTTGGCCGGGCCGCACTGGTTGCCGCCGTCGCCGACATCGACCAGCGCCACGTCGACGCCGCCGACCTTGACTGTTCTGTCGAAGAACACGTCGTAATTGCTGGCCAGCTGCTTGCCGTCATAGGCCAGCACCTTTTCGCCATCCTGCTCCGGCTGGGTGATGGTCAGCTGCCCGCCCTCGAACGGGACCGGCCCCTGGCTGTCATCGTCCGCCAGGGCCGCATTGCTCGACGCGCCCGGATCGGCGGCGGACGGATCTTCTGCCGGCACGAGGACCGTGTCGGTCTGTGCTTGCGCGCCGGCCACCGGCATCAGCATCCACGCCAGCGCGCAGGCGCCGGCAAGAAGAAAACGTGTCATGACTGTCCCCTCCGTTCAGCCGCCACGAACCCGGCTTTGTGGCGGCCGGGCCATCTCGTACCACTCAGGCCCAAGGACGCTCGGCAGCGTTCTTCTTCTCGAACGAGGCGATGGCGCCGGCCTTCTCCATGGTCAGGCCGATATCGTCGAGACCGTTCAGCAGGCAGTGGCGCTTGAAGTCGTCGAGGTCGAAGGTGACCACGCCGCCGTCGGGGCCGCGGATTTCCTTGGCCTCGAGGTCGACCGACACCGTCGCATTGGAGCCGCGCGAGGCGTCGTCCATCAGCTTCTCCAGGTCTTCGGGGCTGACGGTGATCGGCAGGATGCCGTTCTTGAAGCAGTTGTTGTAGAAAATGTCGGCGAACGACGTCGAGATGACGCAGCGAATGCCGAAATCGAGCAGCGCCCACGGCGCGTGTTCGCGGCTCGAACCGCAGCCGAAATTGTCGCCGGCGACCAGGATCTGCGCCTTGCGGTAGGCTGGCTTGTTGAGCACGAAGTCGGGGTTTTCCGAGCCATCGTCCTTGTAGCGCATTTCGGCGAACAGGCCGCTGCCGAGCCCGGTGCGCTTGATCGTCTTGAGATAATCCTTGGGGATGATCATGTCGGTGTCGACATTGACGATCGGCATCGGTGCGGCGACGCCGGTGAGCTTGGTGAATTTTTCCATGGCTTTTGCCCGTTCTTGATCGATAATTCGTTGCGTCAGGGTTTGCTGGCGCCCGGTTTACACAAAGCCGCCGGCAAATAAAAGGCAACTGTTGGTGCGCGGCCCCGATCGAAAGATCGGCGCGGCACTGTCTTTAAAACCAGCTGCCGCTGGTGCACCTTACGCCCATGACCGCACAATCGAAGATTATCTATGCCCGGGAGCCTGAGCTCGACGTCGCCGAATTCCGCCGCGTGCTGGTCGAATCCACGCTCGGCGAAACACGCCCCGTCGATGACGACGCCCGGCTGCAGGCGATGCTTTCGGCCGCGAACCTGGTGCTGACGGCGCGGCTCGACATCGAAGGCAGGCCGCTGATAGGCGTTATCAGGGCCATCACCGACTTTTCCTGGGTGTGCTATGTCTCAGAGCTCGCCGTATCCCAATCTGCGCAAGGCCTCGGCATCGGCAAGGGCCTGATGGACGCGGCCCGCCGGCAGCTTGGGCCTTCGGTCGCCATCAGCCTGATCTCGATGCCCGACGCCGTCGGCTTCTATGAGCGTATCGGCATGACGCGAATGGCCGACGCGTTCTGGTTCTCCCGCGAGGGCTGACGAGCGTCGAGCGCAATTGCCGATCGGGTTGGGCAGTCAAGGCGGGCAAGGTTCTCGGCAATGCGGAACGGTGTTCAGGACACCGCGGAGCAACGCCTCCTTTGTCGCCCTTGACCCGCGCTTCATCCGGTCCAAATCCGCAGGATGGGAAATCGCCGATCTCTGATAGGCACCGCCGGCTGGGGAATTCCGTCTCGATACAAGGCTGACTTTCCGCAATCCGGTTCGCATCTCGAACGTTACGGAAAACGCTTTCCGGCCGTCGAGATCGACACCACGTTCTACAAGCCGCACCGCCGCGAGACCTATGAGCGCTGGGCGCACGCCGTGCCGGAGCACTTCCGCTTCGCGGTCAAGGCACCGAAGAACATGACCCATGATCATCGCCTCGCCGATTGCGAGGGGCTGACGGAGGACTTTCTCGGGCAGGTCGAAGGTCTCGGCGAAAAGCTGAGCGTGCTTCTGGTGCAGCTGCCGCCGAGCTTGCCCTTCGAGCCGGAGGTCGCCGGCGGCTTCTTCGACATGTTGGGCAGGCGTATCCGGGCAAGGCTGGCATGCGAGCCGCGCCATCCCACCTGGTTCAGTGCCGAGGCGGACGCACTGCTGGCCGGTCACCAGGTCGCACGGGTCGCCGCCGACCCGGCTTCGGTTCCGGAGGCAGCAGGGCCAGGTGGCTGGCCCGGCCTTGCCTATTTCCGCTGGCACGGCGCGCCGCGGATCTACTATTCGGGTTACGATGCCGAAACGCTCGACCGGTTTGCGCGGCAAGTGGAAGCAGCAGCAGATTCCGGCGCCGAGGTCTGGGGGATTTTTGACAATACGGCCAACGGGCATGCGCTGGGCAACGCGATGGCTGTCAGTGCGATGGTTGCTTAGACTCTCGCGGGACAGCACCCCCCTCTGGCCTGCCGGCCATCTCCCCCGCAAGGGGGGAGATCAGATGCCGCGACCGTTTTCGCCAATCTCCGACGTTGCAAGAATGGCGCCTTCGCCGAAGCTGCCATCTCCCCCCTTGCGGGGGAGATGCCCGGCAGGGCAGAGGGGGGTGGGCGGGAACTCGACAGAGCGATCCTATTCCGCCCGCCTCAAATCACGTTCAATTCCCGAAACGCCCGACCTTCGGCCACCCGTTCGTACCCAAACGCCGAGCAATCCACCGTCCGATACCCGCCATGCACCAACAACTCCGCCAGCGCCTTGCCGACGGCCGGCGCCTGCTGCAGGCCGTGGCCGGAAAAACCGTTGGCGAAGATGAAATTGCCGACCTCGGGATGCGGCCCGATCACCGCGTTCTGGTCGAGCGTGTTGTAGTCGTAGTGGCCGGCCCAGGCGCGTGTCGGCTTGATCGCCTCGAAGGCGGGGATGCGGGTGGCCAGCACCGGCCAGATCACCTCTTCGAACAGCGGCCAGTCGACCTCGAAATCGGCTGGATCGGCGGGGCCATCGCCCTCCTCCGGTTCGGCGCCGCCGGTGAGATAGACCGAGCCTTCAGGCCGGACATAGATGCCGGATGGGTCGACCAGCAGCGGCATGTCGGCGTATTTTTCCCGCGCCTCGAAGACGAAAACGTTGCGCTTGCGCGGCTCGACGGGCAGCACGAGTCCCGCCATGCCGGCCACCTTGCCGGCATTCGGCCCGGCGGCATTGACGACGATGCCGGCTTGCAGTCTTTCGCCATTGTCGAGGTCCATGCCGGTGACGCGGTTGCCCTGCCTTTCGATGCCGGTGACATCGGCGGCGATGAAATCGATTTGTCTGTCGCGCAATGCCTTGCGAAACAGCGTCAGCATGGCATGCGCGTCGAACCAGCCCTCGCCGGTGCGGCCGAAGGCGCCGGCGCTGATGCCTTCCGTCGACAGCCAGGAAAAACGCTTTGCCAGCTGGTCGGCATCCTCGAGCAGAATGTCGGCGCCCTCTGCGACCTGCGCCTCGTGATTGGCTTTCAGGATCGGCAGCCCGGCCTCGCCGGCCAGGATCAGATAGCCGCCCTCGCGAAAGCCGATATCGGCATCGGCGCCGAAGGTCTCCTTCAGCCGCCGGAACAGGTTTAGCGTGAACTGCGACAGCCGGATGTTTTCCGGGATCGAGAATTGCTGACGGATCGAGGCCATGGACAGCGTCGTTGCCGCATGGGCGAATTGCGGATCGCGTTCGATCAGCGCAATCGAGCCGGTAAAGCCTTCCTCGCGCAGATAATAGGCGACAGAGGAGCCGACGATGGCCCCGCCGATGATGACAATGTCGTAGCGCACGTTTTCTCCGATCCGGCTGCCGGTATGCTTCACGCCGCCGGCACAATGATCTCGAAGCGCGTGCCGCGTCCGGAGTCAACCAGCGCGATCGTGCCATCATGCGCTTTCAGGAGGGCCAGCACGATGCCGAGGCCCATGCCGGTGCCGCCGGACTCACGGCGCGTGGTGAAGAACGGCTCGAAAATGCGGGCCCTGTTGCTCGGCGAAATACCGGCGCCGTCATCGCTGACCGCAACGGTCGCCTTGCCGTCGGCGGTGGCCGCAGAGAGAAGAACCTGGGTGGCTCCGTGCCTGGCCGAATTGTCGATCAGGTTGGCAAGCACGATCGCCGCATTCTCGGCTGATATCCGCAGGCCGATTTCGCCACCCGCCTCAATGTTGACCGCCAGCCGGCCATCGACCGGAAGCAGCGCCAGCGCCGCATCGAGCGATGTGCTTTCGCCGCTCGGCGCCAGGTTTTCCGCGCGCGCCAGATCGAGCAGGCGCCGTACCAGCAGATTGAGCCTTCCGGCATCGTTGACGATGTTGCCGGAAAACCGCTTGCGCTCTGCCGCGTCCATCGCCTCGCCGGAATCGCGCAAGAGTTCGGCCGCGCCCTGGATCGCCGTCAGCGGCGATTTGAGCTCGTGCGAGACATGGGTGGCAAAGGTCTGGATCGAGTCGGAGCGCGCCTGCAGCTTTTCGGCCATGTCGAGAAAGGCCGCGGACAGCTCCGCCATTTCGCGCGTGCCGTGATGGTCGAGCGGCCGGATCGCGTCGCGGTCGCCGGCGGCGATGCGCCTGGTGCGCTCCATCAGCGCGTAGATGGGCCGGCTGACGGTGCGCAGGAACACCAGCGCGATCAGCAGCGTGCCGAACAGCATGGCGATGGCCGCCAGCGTCACCTTGCCGCGTTCGCCATAGAGATGCTTGACGATGTTGTTCGGCGTTCGAGACAGATAGATCACGCCGGCGACATGGCCGTCGACCGCAATCGGCATGGCGACGAAGACGCGAACTTTCGTGCCGCGGCTGACCGAATAGAGCGGCGGCGGCGGCTGGTCGGGAATTCTTTGTCTCAACACGCTGGCGTAGTGGCCGGCAAGGGCCTCGCGCACCTCTTCGACATTGGCCAGCGATAGTCCGACCTCGTCGCGCCCGGCAATGACGACGCCATGTGGGTCGAGCAGCCGGAAGCCGGCCAGCGTGGTCTTTTGCGTCGTGTCGAGGATGCCGGACAACCGCGCCCCGATCGCTGCAAAGGCCGGATCGGTGGCGGCAGCGACGCCGGCGGGCCGGGTCGGCAGCAAATAGTCCGAGGCGAGATCGAGTGTCGGCTCGATCGGCTGGTAAGGCGTGTCGTCGCCGCGGCTGGCATCGCCGCTGTCAGCCTGCATCGGCACCCCTAGCTTCTCCGGGGCAATGGCGGCGTCACTGATACTCTGTGCATAGATGGCGGCGATGACGGCGCCTTGCGCGATCAACTCGCCCTCGGTCTGGCGGATCAGCTGGTTTTCATAAAGCCGGAAGAAGAACAGGCCGACCAGCGGCAGCGCCAGCACCATGATGAGGATGGCGAGAACCACCGTGGCCAGCCTTGGCCGCCATTTGGTGCCGATCCATTTGGCGTCGCTCAGGCGCCGCATCGGCCGAGCCGGAAACCAACGCCATGCACGGTTTCGATGGCGTCGAGACAGCCCGCCGCCGCCAGCTTGGCGCGGATGTTGCGGATGTGGCTATCGACGGTACGGTCGGCGACGTGGATGTTGGCGGCATAGGCGCTGGCGACCACCAGATCGCGGCCCAGCACATGCGTCGGCCGCGCCAGAAATCCCCTGAGGATCGAGAATTCGATCGCCGTCAGCGCCAGCGCCTTGCCGTCGAAACTGGCTCCGTGGCTGGCCGGCACCAGGCTGAGCTTGCCATGCGCGAAGTTCTTGTCGTCGGCGGGGTCGGGCGCCACCGGGCGGGCGCGGCGCAGGATGACGTTGACGCGCGCCACCAGCTCGCGCGGGCTGAACGGTTTCGTCACATAGTCGTCGCCGCCCATTTCGAGCCCGAGGATGCGATCGATCTCCTCGTCTCGCGCCGACAGGAACAGTATCGGCACATCGGAGCGCTGCCTCAGCCGCCGGCAGACTTCCAGCCCGTCCATCTCCGGCATGCCGATATCGAGCACGACGAGGTCGGGCTCGCGGCCTTCGATCGCCTGCAGGGCGGCTGCGCCGTCAGCGACGGCCTGCGTCTTCATCCCGGCCCTCTCCAGCGCAAAGCAGATGATCTCGCGAATGTGCGGATCGTCGTCGGCGACCAGGATCTGATGCGGCATGGATCTAACGGTCCGGCACTGAAGGTTGCGAGGGCTGGGTAGGTGGAGGAAGCACGAGCGGACCTCTCTTGTCGAGAACCTGCACGAGCCTCCAGCCGCGAAAGCTCCAGGCGCGCCACTGCTTCTGCTCGGCGATAGTGTCGTCGATCATCATTTGGTCGGCCAGACAGGTGGTTTGGTTTCCGAATTGGTGCATGTAGAGGCGGTCCAGCGCCGGCATGGCGGCAGCGCCGAGCGAGCGCAGATATTCGGTATCGATAGGCGTGCCGTCGCCGGTCATTTCAAGGGAATGGTCGACATTGAAATTGGCGATCGTTGCGGCGAAGTTGATGAAGCAGCAGGCATAAAGCGTCGCCGATAGCGTCGCAAGATTGGCGGAGAGCAGCCATTCGTTGGATTTTCCAAGCGCGATGCGGGCAATGATCAGTGCTAGCCCTGACGCCACCAACCCCATCCAGACGAAGGCGGCGATGCGCCAGTAGGTCAGTGCATAGACGCCGATATAGAGATCGAGCCTGAGAATCGACGAGATGACCAGCACGATGTTCTGCGCCACCCAGGCATAGACCAGCCGGCGGATCAGCGGATCGCCTGAGGTTTCGCTGCCCGGCCGCAGCGCCGCCAGCACGAAGCCGGCGGCCAGCAGCGCGGTGGCGATCAGCGGATACGCGCCGCGATGGGCATAGGCGGCATAGCTCAACCCGTCGGGAAGGGCGGCCCCGCCCCAGAGATAGGCGGCGTCGAGCCCGGTCTGCAGCGCAAACAGGGCATTGAAGACGATCAGCGCGCGCAGGATCGCGGCCTTGCCGAAGACGACGGCCTCGATCGTTGTCGCTGGTTTAGTCGCGGCCGGTGCGGCCACAGCTGCAGGCGGCGTCAAAGGTGGAAGGCGGCGTGGAAGGCGGCGCGGGAAACGCGGCAGGCGAGGCCGCAGGAAAGCCCAGACGCCGGCGAGCACGAACAGCCAGAAGACGATCCGCGCCAGTTGGATGAGATCGAGCAGCTTCATCAGGTCGATCAGCGACAGCCAGTATTCGATGACCGGATTGGCGGCGCCGAACAAGAACAGGAACACCGCGCCCAGCGTCACCGGCATGACCCAGACGATGATGGACGCCAGGCGGATGCGGCGGCCGCCAAGCCGGCGCACCGTGCGGCGCCATTGGAAAAAGTCACGGATAAGGCGCAGCGGCGCCGCCAGCAGGAACAGCGCGACCTGGCCGGCAATGCGGGCGATGCCGTGCCGCAGCCGCCCGGACAGGGACAGCGCAAACACCACCAGCGCCACGACAGCTATCGCCACCGACAGCGGGCTGACGTTCTCGGCCAGCGGCAGCAGCGCGACGAACAAAGCGGCCGGCTTGAGCCAGGGTCGGGTGGAATTCAGCGCGGCAGGATGCACAGCGACCACCGCGCCGGCGATCAGGATGGCAAACAGCAGGACAGTGATCCCGGCGGGCTGGCCATAGAAGAAAAAATCCGCCAGGGCGACGAGCAGGACGGCGATGCCGAAGCGGCTGGAAAAGCTTGCAAACGATGTCATGCGCGGATTTTCCTGATGGGCTGGGTCCGCTCGGCCGGTGGGCGGATAAAAGGGAGCAGGCTCGCTTCCAGGTAAGGGCGGGCCTCCGCCCGGGGCGGATCGACCAACCACCAGCTTTCGCTGCGCAGGCGATAGGGCAAGGACCAAAGGTGAGCGTTTCGCTGTTGCATGCCGCTGTTGTCGCGGGCTCGCATGGAAACGGCGGGGCGGAGCGGAGGAGGTTTTCCGCAGGGATGTGCAGTTTTCGTGCAGGACCTGCGCTTCCAGCCAGGCTCCTTTTTCCTCTCCCTCCGGAGGGGGGAGAGGTGGCTCGGCGAAGCCGAGACGGAGTGGGGGAACCACCTGGCAATCGCCGCGAACGGAC